>NZ_JBHUKY010000011.1:0-209458 GCF_042684125.1 Paenibacillus rhizoplanae
CTAATCGGTCGAGGGCTTATCCAAATTTCTAACACGCAGATTCATTTCGGATTCAGTTTTCAGGAATCAAATTCCTGAAAGATTTTAAGCTGCATGTCCTTTCTGAGGATTGATATTTTGCGGGAGTGATCTCACGGATGTCAACGCAGCGCAAAAATCATGTTTGGTGGCGATAGCGGAGGGGTTCCACACGTACCCATCCCGAACACGACCGTTAAGCCCTCCAGCGCCGATGGTACTTGGACCGAAGGGTCCTGGGAGAGTAGGACGTTGCCAAGCACTTAAGACCACTGTTGATTCCTCGACAGTGGTCTTTTTGTATTTTCGGGGAAGCGTTGTGGACAGCTTGTGAGTAGATTGCAGGTCTTTTTACAAGTGGCGCATACTTATGCACATGTGGATAGATTTAGTTTTTTTGATACTTCTCCCCAAATGATGTGGATATCCGGTAGAATAATGTGGATAGGCACGGAAAATTGGGGATAGACAGGTGAAGGAGCCAAAAGTTATGGACAAGCACAGCAGCCTTTTGTGGACAGAGCCATTCAGGGTTCAGGCAAGTGACACGGATTACCGGTCAAGAGTCAAGCTATCTTTCCTGCTGGATATTATGCAGCGTGCTGCGGATTCGGCTGTAAGCAGTCTGGGGCTAAGTATGGAGAGTATGCTCAAGGCGGGCATGGGCTGGATGGTCATCACCCTGGATCTGAATCTCCAGCGTCTGCCATCCCCGGGTGAGCTTCTTGATGTACATACCTGGAGTAAAGGAAACAAAGGAGCGCTCTGGCAGCGGGATTACCGGATCTATGATGCCCAAGGTGTAGAGCTTGCCTCGGCGCGATCGATTTGGGCACTTGTGGATATCGGGAAGCGAAAGATTTTGCGTCCGTCCGCCTTGCCTATTGTTGTCGAGCCGTATGTAGAGGATTCCGTAGGCAGTCTGCCGGATAAAGTGATCATACCACCCGAACTTCTCTTACAGGAGGTTTACCGTTATCAGGTAAGATATAGCGGTCTGGATAACAACAAACATCTTAACAATGCGAGGTATGCAGATTTATGCTGTGATGCACTGGCGCTGGAGGAGTGGGAGGAGTTAGAGCTTACGGGGCTTCATATCACCTATGCCCAGGAAGCCAAGTATGGTGAGGAGATCAGTGTTATGCGTTCTTCTCTGACTGAAGACGGTGTATATGTGCGCGGACAAGGCGGGGAGCGGATCTTTTTTGAAGCTTGCCTGAAGCTTAAGAGATAGGTTGATATCTAATAGAGATACTTACATAGCATCAATTCTAGACAGTTGCTCGAATCTCAGGGGAACTGTCTTTTGTCATATTTGCTACTTCCATAGATGTCACAAATACACAGTTGGCATTCGTTATACAGGTGTAAAAGGAAAATGGAGGTGATTTCTTTGGAGCAAGGCAACCCCGGGGGCCCACCTGAATCCAAAAAGATTGAAGAAGCCATTCATCAGGTACACGCAGGTGACAGGCAAGCTTTTACAACAGTAATTACGGAATATGAAAGAAAGATTTACACGTATTGCTACTACCTCCTCAGGAGCCGTGAAGAAGCAGAGGATGCTGTGCAGGATATATTCGTTAAGGTGTATCAGCAGCTTGGGCGTTATGAACGGCGGGTTTCTTTTTCGGCCTGGCTATATAAGGTGGCTTATCATCATTGCCTGGACCAGCTTCGCAGGCGTAAGCGCCGCAGCCGGTTGCTGTCCCTTTATAAGCTTCAACTGATGACGAATCAACAAGCGTTGCCGGAGGAGTCGCCGGTAGAGCGGATTTTTGAAAATCTCACTTCGGAAGAGCGGGGACTATTAATCCTTCGTGTCATTGAACAATACAGCTTCGAAGAGATCTCAGTGATTACCGGAAGCAGTTCGGCGGCGCTGCGCAAAAAATATGAACGGCTGCGTAAAAAACTGATTCAGCAAAAAGCGGATGAAAGGGTAGGGTGTGCTCATGGAGAAGTGGCAGAATCAAATTGAGAAGCAAATGCTGGAACATATTCGCAGTAGCGTCGGAAGAGTAGAGCTTCCTGTAGATAGCTATAATGAGCAGATTATGAACCGGATCGAACATTTGGAGACCAGAGGAGGAAGCAAATTGCTTAAGAAGACGTTAGCAGCCGCAAGCATAGCCGCCCTGATAGGATTAGGTACGATAACTGCAGGATTCATCTCCCCGGCCTGGGCCGATACCTTGAGTCAGCTCCCCGTGTTCAGCAGTATATTCAAGCATACGGAGAACCCAGGTTTGAAATTGGCGGCGGAACAGGGGTTAACCACTTCACCTAACATGAGCGTGACCAAGGATGGAGTGACGTTAAGTGTTACGGAGGTATTTTATGACGGAATTCAACTGGCTATTGGATTTGAAAGAGCTGGAGTAGCGGATAAGCGAATGCTGGCGGAAATCACTGATTATAAAACCCGGGAGTTTGATCAATCGACTAAAGGGCTGCTGGGGTTGCCTGAAGTTACCCTGGAATCTGGTGAGCCTATGGGCTTCGGTTCTTCTTCTACAGGCGACGTACAGGGGCAACCCAATACCCTTTTATTGGAAATGAGGGAATTGTGGGATACATCAGCTCTTGGAGATGAATTCAAGGTAAATATCAGTGTGCCGGTTGCCCAAATCGCCGAGCCCTTTAAGTTCCAGGTGACGGTGAAGAAGCTTGCGGAGGGGATCATCAATCTTACTCCGGGTCAGGGGGCAAGCAAAGACTCCTTCCATTATAAAGTAAAGAGTCTGGACATCACGCCTGCTGCGATGAGACTGGTCGTCACCAGCGAAGGAGAGGTGCCTGCATCGCCGGAGCAGACAGGGGAATATGGTCCAACGGCGGTATTCTATGAGCTTGTGGATGATGCCGGTAATGTGGCTACTTCCGGCCAGGGATATGCCATGATGAAGGCCGTTCAGCATCCTATTGTGGATAGTCTGTACAATATCTTCCCGCAAAAACCTAAGACGATTACGGTCAAACCGTATACAATGACTTTGGATAATGAGCTGAAGCTCTTGTTGGATGCTAATGGGAAACCGGTGAGAACTTATCATAAGGATCTTGAGAGCACTATAGTGATTCCGTGAACCCGAGAAAGAAAGCGGGAATAGGTAAAATAGGCTGAGCCCTTGTCCGCGTCTGCTGTGCAGATGCGGGCTTTTTTGATAGATAAGAATTTATATGTTTTGGGGTCCCCGCAAAGTACCTGAGTCATCACCTACGCTAAAGCCCCACTTTGTGGGGTTATTTTGCTGATTAGAGAAGCGTTAATGGAATGTAGATTTCACTTATGGAGTCCGGATGGTGGGGTCCCAGATAGTCTTGACCGTAGTATTCAAATTCATAAGAGAGGTTCAGGCGGTAATCGGTTCTCGGCAGAAAAACGCCATAGATATATTTGTAGGTGGCAGAAACTTCTGCGGACGGTCCTGTATGCTTAAATCTGAGATAACGTGCTGGCGGCAGTGTGTGAATAGGCAGATTGTGGCTGGTTTGTTGGTAGCTCGACTGAACGATAGTGCCGGCACGTACAGATGCTATGGAGTTCAATTCGCAGGCAATGTGAAAGGAGATTCCCTGATCCTCATAGTTATCCGGCCAATAGCCTAGCTGGTAATATTGTTCTGGAAGCTTGCGATCCGGGATAGCGGAAATGCTGCTGAATAGCTGCTCCCAAGCTGATCCGATGATCGACTGATCTTGCATAACGGTAATGAATGGCCCCTGAAGTCTGATTTCCCCAAGCTCAATCAGGTCAGGAGAGGCGCCCTTTTGGTCTGACCAATGCGGCAAATCAGTCGGCTGCAAGGGATGGAGCAGTAGAGGGATATCCGGGTTAGCCTTGTGGCTAATATGGGTGGGAGTAGTGTGCAGCAGTCTTTTGAAGGCCCGGGTGAAGGTCTCGTAATCATTATAAGCATAGTCCAGTGAGATCTCGTGAAAAGTCCGCTCGGGTCTGCTTAGAATATCCCGGGCCGCCTCGGAAATTCTCCGTCGTGCAATATAGTCGCCCGGTGTGAGTCCGGTAACCCCCTGAAACAGGCGGATGAAGTGAAACAGGGAATAGCCGGTCTCTCTGGAGAGGGTCAGAACAGACAACGGCTGCTTCAGATTCGATTCAATATATTGGATGGCCTGCAGAATGAGCTGGGTGTTCTTCATAAAATCCTCTCCTCGATGGCTATTCTATAGTCCACTCTCCCCATGAGGCAGCCCATGCGGGCACTCTAGCCTGACGGACACGGTCAGTGGAAGGGAAATAAGCTTTGATATCAAGCACGGGCGTTCCCGGATAGGTATCCAGTCCGCTGACCTCAACAATTCCCTGATCTAGGTCGACGGATATAATACGGGCAACCGTAAGTCCAATCGGATTAGGGCGGACCGGAGAACGGGTCGCAAAAACACCGCTTACCGGCGCATTATAGGGAGGCTCGATCTGTGTAGTTCCCCGGAAGCAATCTTCTGCAAACTCATGAATCCACCACAGGATCTGGCAGTGGCTGAAAGCATCTAACCCCTTCAAGGCAGGTCTGTATTCGGGTCTAATCTCAAGTCGCAGGTTCTGCTGTGTTCCCGTTACTACTCCTACTGGTATAATATTATACGATTCTGAGGCGGGCATTGGCTGTGACTCCTTTCGGCTGGGGGATGATTCTAGTCTATCTGAAGTGAAAGGAATTCGGCCTGATGATAATTGCGGACTTGTATGTCATGGTATAATAGGTTGTTGATGACAGGGAGGGGTTTGGACGATGAAGGTATTGGTATTGGCTGAGAAGCCGTCGGTGGCCCGTGAGATTGCGCGGGTGCTGGGCTGCGGGAATAAACAGAAGAGTTATATGGAAGGTCCGAAATACGTGGTGACCTGGGCGCTGGGGCATCTGGTTGGCCTGGCTGAGCCTGAGGACTATAACAATAAATATGCAACTTGGGCGTTGGAGGATCTGCCGATTCTCCCAGAGAAGGCCAAGCTGAAGGTGCTGCGTGAGACCAGCCAGCAATATAAGGCTGTGCAGCAGCTAATGAAGCGGCAGGATATCGAGGAGCTGATCGTAGCAACGGATGCGGCGCGTGAGGGTGAGCTGCTGGCCCGCTGGATTATGAATATGGCTGGCTGGAAAAAGCCGTTCCGGCGGCTGTGGATCTCTTCGCAGACGGATAAGGCGATTAAGGAAGGGTTTGCTTCGCTGCGGCCTGGACGGGATTTCGACCGGCTGTATGAATCTGCACGCTGCCGTGCTGAGGCGGATTGGATGATTGGGCTGAATGTGACGCGGGCCTTAACCTGCAAGTTCGGCGCGCCGCTCTCGGCGGGACGGGTACAGACACCTACCCTTGGAATGATTATGGACCGGGAGAATGAGATCACCGGCTTCCGTTCCCAGGAATTCGATCTGCTGACTGGGGATTTCGGGAATTTCCAGGCGGGGTGGCGAGCGCAGGGCGGGGACGGCCGGATTTTTGAGCGAGAGAAGACCGCCATTCTTAAGGATAAGCTCACCGGCCGCAGCGGACGGATTACCAAGGTCCAGAAGAGTGAGAAAAGCGAGCCGCATGCGCTGGCGTATGATTTGACAGAGCTGCAACGCGATGCCAACCGCAAATTCGGCTTTTCGGCCAAACAGACCTCAAGTGTGCTGCAGAAGCTGTATGAGCAGCATAAGCTGGTCACTTATCCGCGTACAGACAGCCGTTATCTGACCGCTGATATGACGGGTACGTTAAAGGAAAGACTCGACAGTGTGGCTGTCGGGCCGTATGCAGCCCTCGCCAGACCGCTGCTGCGGAAGCCGCTGCCGGTCACGAAGCGGATTGTCGATGACAGCAAGGTCAGCGATCACCACGCGATTATTCCGACAGAGCAGACGGTACTGCTCAATCTGCTGAGTGCGGAAGAGCGGAAGCTCTACGATCTGATCGTACGGCGGTTCATTAGCCTGTTCTATCCTCCGGCCCGTTATGACGCCGTAGCTGTGACGGTAACTGTAGATGGTGAAAGCTTCTATGTGAAGGGAACTACCGTCAAGGATGCAGGTTGGCGTGAGGTATACGGCGGAGATATGAGCTCAGATGACGACGAGGAGAATGCGGGGGATGAACCCGCAGCAGGCAGTGTGAAGCTGCCGGAGCTACGGGAAGGCGACAGCGTGAAGCTTGCGCGCTGCATCATCAAGCCGGGACGGACACAGCCGCCGAAGCGTTATAATGAAGCCACGCTGCTGACGCAGATGGAGAAGCATGGGTTGGGGACCCCGGCCACACGTGCGGATATTATTGAGAAGCTGGTCAGCTCGGATACGATTGAACGGCAGGGCAATCTGCTGCATCCGACCGGCAAGGGCAAGCAATTGATTGAGCTGGTCTCGGGGCAGCTGCGTACACCGGAGCTGACGGCACGCTGGGAAGCGGAGCTGGAGAGAATTGCGCGCGGGCAAGGGCGCCCGGAGCCTTTTTTGCAGGGTATCCGAAGTATGGCACAGGAGCTGGTGTCCGGGGTGAAGAACAGCGGAGCGGAATACAAGCCGCATAATGTCTCTAACAGCCATTGTCCGGAGTGTGGAACAAGGATGTTAGAAAAAAAGACCAAACGCGGCAAGCTGCTGGTCTGTCCGAAGGAGGACTGCGGCTACACCCGTGCGGGTGAGAAGCAGTTGTCGAACCGCCGCTGCCCGCAGTGCCATAAGAAGATGGAGATGAAGGAAGGCAAGGCCGGAAAGTATGTGCAGTGTCTCGGCTGCGGAATTACAGAGACATTGGATAAGGACCACAAGCATATCAACAAACGCGAGCAGCAGAAGCTGGTTCAGCAGTATAGCAAGACGGAAAGTTCCGGCTCTAACCTTGGCGATTTACTGAAGGCTGCGATGGAAGCGAAGCAGAAGGGAGAATAGCCTCAAGAAGCTGAATAAGGCTGTCTAAGGGACGGTAGATGTGCTTTACTGTAGAGGATTGATACGGGATCAGGTGTTAGGGTTCCGGTAAATAGAGTGGGGCAGGTGGAGAAGTGGCAGCGGCTGAAGGGATAGAGGGTGTGGTGAAAGCGGCAGGGACTCCGGGTAAGAAGGGGAGCAGCCGGTTGTATTTTTTGGTGATAGTCTTCATGTTCTGGTTCTCTTCTTATATCTATGTTCCGGTGCTCTCGCCGTATGTGGAGCATCTGGGAGCTTCTTATGTCATGGTGGGGTCGGTGCTGGGCATATATGGCCTGATGCAGATTCTGTTCCGGCTGCCGATAGGGATGGGTTCAGATGTGCTTAACCGGCGGCGGCCGTTCATTTATCTGGGGCTGATCGCAAGCGGAGCGAGCTGTCTGCTGTTCCTGGCAGGGGCACATCCAGGCTGGGCGTTGGCGGCGCGGGCGGTCTCGGGGATAGCGGCATCGGCGTGGGTCGTGTACTCGGTGATGTTCGCGGGGTATTTTCCGAAAGAAGAGGCGGGCAGGGCTATGGGCATGCTCCAGTTCACCACGGTGATTGCCCAGTTGACCAGTATGATGATCAGCGGCTATATCGTGGACCACTTCGGCTGGAATACCCCGTTCATCATCGGAGGGATTGTGGCGGTGGCCGCGATGCTGCTGGTCGTCCGTCTTCCGGAGCAACAGCTGGAGAAGCGCACGGCGATTAAGCTCAAGGATCTGGCCGGTGTGGTGAAGGAGCCTTTACTGGTAAAAGTATCGCTGTTATCGGTACTGGCCCATTGTGTGCTGTTCATTACGATGTTCGGCTACACGCCGAATCAGGCGCTCTATCTTGGAGCGAGCAAGGGGAGTCTCGGCTGGCTGACGCTGGCTTTTATGTTGCCTCATGCGATAGCGACCCTCTATGGAGCGCGGTTGTTCGGCCGGTGGCTGGGGGACCGGGGGACGCTGATGCTCGGTTTTGCCGGAAGTGCGGTGTTCACGCTGCTCATTCCTTCGATGCCAACGCTTGCGGCGTTATGTGTAACACAGATCGGGAACGGCTTCATGCAGGGCCTGATCTTCCCGCTGCTGCTGGGTAAATCGGTCTCCGGGGTAGCTCCGTTCAAGCGGGCGACAGCGATGGGGTTCTATCAGGCGGTGTATGCGATTGGCATGTCCGGCGGTCCTTTTGTAGCGGGATGGATGAGTGCGGCGTACGGTCTGCGCGGAGGCTTCTGGCTGGGCGCCATTGCAGCTTCGCTTGCGGCGGTACTGTCCTGGTTCTGGGTCAGGGAAGCCGGAGCCGCAGGCGGGCGGAGCAAGAAAGAGCGGCAGTTGCAGGGCCGGTGATGTGAGGTTATTGGTTTTTTGCCGGAAAGGGTAATATAATAGAGAGCAGATAGGATGCTAGGAGGAGGGGCCGGGAGGATGGTTAAGGTGGTATTGCTGTGGTTCGCGCTGATCAACATTATCGGGTATGTAGTGATGTCGGAAGACAAGAACAAGGCCCGGAAAAGACGGGATCGGGTGCCGGAGAAAACATTGTTTCTGCTGGCGTTCATGGGCGGTGCGCTGGGTGTGCTGATTGCCATGTACCGCAAACGCCACAAGACAAGGCATACTTCCTTCAGACTAGGAATTCCGCTGCTGCTGCTGCTGAATATGGTGCTGTATGGATATTTTTTGAGGTAAGTCACTTGCAGGTTTGGTGATGATGTAAATAATAGAAAGAGGTGGCGTAAATGTTATTCTCTAAAATTCTGCTTGCCTATGACGGTTCAAAAGCTTCGAATCAGGCTCTGGAACGGGCGATTGAGCTGGCCAAGGTAACTCCAGGGTCCTCCCTGTACGTCGTACACGCATTTGAATTCCCGCGATTCTTCATCGGGGAAGCTCTCGCGCCTCTGCCGGCATCGGTGAACAAGGATTATTATGACCTCGCGGTCCAGACTACGGATGAAGTGAAAAGCCGCTTGGAAGCAGAAGGTCTGAATGCTACGGTAGAATTGCTGCAGGGATCGCCTGCAGAAATCATTCTGAATTATGCCAAGGAGCAGGATGCAGATGTGATCGTAATCGGCAGCCGGGGGCTGGGCGGTATCCGGGAATTCGTTCTGGGCAGCGTCAGCCATAATGTGGTGCAAAGTGCGCGCATTCCGGTGCTGGTTGTTAAATAATAGGAAGTTTAGTAGAGGAACGCTGCGGCGTTCCCCTTTTTTTAATGTGCAGATGGGCGGATTAGCGGGAATAAGATTTTCATTTATGCTCAAAAGCGAACAATTTGCAGACATGATATGACAATGTTCGTGTTTAAGTTGACATGATGTGTAGGGCGTTGTTAAACTGAATCTATGAAGAGCTCGTATAAAACCGGGGATAGGGCCCGGAAGTTTCTACCCGGTAACCGTAAATTGCCGGACTACGAGGAAATAGGATAACTGGAACGACAGCGGATAGCCACCCCACAACCCGGGGCGGTGTTCCTGCATTCTCCTGCCCTGCAAGGACGCGGAGTGTGCAGCTGCCGGGCGGTTATCATCTGATTCCTTAGTAGTCCGGGTCCACCCGCAGCAGAATGCGTCTGGAGTCCGGGCTATTTTTCACGGTTCATGCGGGAATTGGCAGGAAACGGGACACACTTAAATCAGAGAATCTCTATAACGGAAATGGAAGGCTGGGTGAACGATGTCTGTGCAAGTAGGTGTCATTATGGGCAGCAAATCGGACTATGAAACGATGGAGCATACCTGTGCGGTATTGGAGGAGCTGGACATAGCTTATGAGAAAAGGGTTATCTCCGCACACCGCACGCCGGATATGATGTTCCGTTATGCCGAGGAGGCGGCGGAGCGCGGCCTGCGGGTTATTATCGCCGGAGCGGGCGGCGCGGCGCATCTGCCGGGTATGGTGGCTGCGAAAACTACGCTGCCGGTCATCGGTGTACCTGTGCAGTCGAAGGCCTTGAACGGCATGGATTCGCTGCTGTCTATTGTGCAGATGCCTGCGGGCATCCCGGTAGCCACGGTAGCCATCGGCCGTGCCGGAGCGATTAATGCGGGGCTGCTGGCGGCCCAGATCATCGGCGCCTTCGAGCCGGAGGTGGCGAGAAGGGTGCAGCTGCGGCGCGAGGCCACTCAGCGCGAGGTGCTGGAAAGCAGCGAGAGCCTATGAGCCCGGAGGAGCTGAAGGCCGGACGGCTGGAGGGTGGCGCGGAGCGGACTGATGCGGAGCAAGTGATGAAGGCTGAAGGCGAAGCGGAAGGTGCCGGGGCGGAGTGGGTGATAGAGGCTGAAGGCAGAGCGATAGCTGCCGGAGCTGAAGCGGAGCGGGAAGAGACCGGGGCGCGGCTGCCACGGACGCTGCTGCCCGGCGCAACGATCGGCGTGCTCGGCGGCGGGCAGCTCGGGCGCATGCTGGCGCTGTCCGGCAGCGCCATGGGGTACCGCTTCGTGGCGCTGGACCCAGCAAAGGATGCGCCGTGCGGGCAGGTTACGCCGCAGATTACTGCGGCATATAACGACCGGGACGCCGCGCGCGAGCTGGCGCGGCGCGCGGACGTCATCACGTACGAGTTCGAGAACGTTGACGCGGGCGTAGCCGCGCTGCTGACGGAGGAATCGTACGTGCCGCAGGGCAGCGCGCTGCTGTATACGACGCAGCACCGGCTGCGCGAGAAGGCAGCAATTGAGGCGGCGGGCGTGCCCGTTGCCCCGTACCGCAAGGTCGGCAGCCTGGCGGAGCTGGAAGCGGCGGCTGCCGACCTGGGCCTGCCCTGTGTGCTGAAGACAGCCACAGGGGGGTACGACGGCAAGGGACAAGCCGTCATCCGCAAGCCAGAAGAGCTGGCCGCTGCGTTCCGGCAGGTCGCACCGGGGGCGCAAGCAGATGTACCGGAGCTGGTGCTGGAGAAATTCATCGCCTTTCAGTGCGAAATTTCGGTCATTGCCGCCCGGAGCGCATCGGGAGAGGTCAAGAGCTTCCCGCCTGCCGAGAACATCCACGTGAACAATATCCTTCATCTCTCGATTGTACCTGCGAGGGTACCGGAGGAGATTCAGCGACGGGCCTGCGAGCTGGCCGAGCGGATTGTCTCCGGCATGAAGGCAGTCGGACTGCTGGCGGTTGAGATGTTCGTGACCGAGGATGGAGAGCTGTTCGTCAACGAGCTGGCGCCGCGTCCGCATAACTCCGGGCATTACACAATGGATGCCTGCGTCACCTCGCAGTTCGAGCAGCATGTGCGGGCGATCTGCAATCTGCCGCTGGGTGAGACTACACTGCTTACTCCAGTAGTGATGGTGAATGTACTCGGCCAGCATCTGGATGGGGCCATTCAGGCAGCCTGCCGCGCGGATGAAGAAGCAAACAAGCCTGGGGTATCGCCTAAGCTTCATATATATGGCAAGACCGAGAGCAAGACCGGCCGCAAAATGGGCCATATCAACCTGCTCTGCAAGGATACCGGCGACGGATTGTCCTGGGTAGAGCAAACTAACCTTTGGAGGAACTGACAAGCTATGATTGAACGTTACAGCAGACCTGAGATGCGGGCCATTTGGACCGAAGAGAATAAATTCAACGCGTGGCTGGAGGTTGAGATTTGCGCCTGTGAGGCATGGGCCGAACTGGGAGTGATCCCGCATGAGGATGCCGCGAAGCTGCGCAAGGATGCCAAATTCGACATCGCGCGGATTGATGAGATTGAACTGGAGACGCGCCATGATGTCATTGCTTTTACCCGTGCGGTCTCCGAGAGTCTGGGGGCAGAACGCAAATGGGTGCATTACGGACTGACTTCCACGGACGTTGTCGATACGGCGCTCGGTTACCTGCTGCGTCAGGCCAACGAGATTCTGGAGCAGGATATCATCCGGTTCATTGAGATTCTCAAAGATAAAGCCATCGCCTACAAGGATACCCCGATGATGGGCCGTACCCATGGCGTACATGCAGAGCCAACAACATTCGGCCTGAAGATGGCGCTGTGGTATGAGGAAATGAAGCGGAACCTGGAGCGCTTCCGTCATGCGGCGAACGGCGTGCAATTCGGCAAAATCTCCGGGGCGGTCGGCACCTATGCCAACATCGACCCGTTCGTGGAAGAATTCGTCTGCCGCAAGCTGGGCACCAGCCCTGCACCGATCTCCACGCAGACCCTGCAGCGTGACCGTCACGCGGAATACATGGCGGCGCTGGCACTGGTTGCTACTTCCCTGGACAAATTCGCTACCGAGATCCGCGCTTTGCAGAAGAGTGAGATCCGCGAGGTAGAGGAGGCTTTTGCCAAGGGTCAAAAGGGTTCGTCCGCCATGCCGCATAAGCGTAATCCGATTGGCTGCGAGAACATCTCCGGCCTGTCGCGTGTCATCCGCGGTCATATGATGACAGCTTACGAGAACGTGCCGCTGTGGCATGAACGCGATATTTCGCATTCTTCCGTAGAACGGATTATCCTGCCGGATGCGACGATGCTGCTCAACTATATGCTGAACCGCTTCGGCAACATCGTGAAGAACCTGACTGTATTCCCTGAGAATATGAAGCGCAACATGAACCGTACCTTCGGCGTTCCGTTCTCCGGCCGTATCCTGACGAAGCTGATCGACAAAGGCTTCAGCCGCGAGCAGGCATATGACACAGTGCAGCCGCGTGCGATGCAGGCCTGGGAGGAGCAGACCCAGTTCCGTGACATTGTTGAAGCAACCCCGGAGATCACTGCCGTGCTTAGCGCGGAGGAGATCGAGGATGCGTTCAATCCTACCTGGCATCTCAAGCATGTGGACACCATCTTCCGCAAGCTGGAACTCATTTAATTTTAAAAAAAAGGTAAGTCAGTGGTGAACTGATGAGCTGGAGAAGATTAGATATTGGGGTTAAAGGAGGAACGGAGAGGGATTTTGGAGCTGGAGAAGCGTTAGCGTTCGCCTTTATGTTTGGATTTCTACCGCTCAGCGGTTCAAATCAGGAAATTCAAACATAACAGCGATCGGAAGTCCAAAATTCCCGCAGTGACCCTATTAACCCAAAGGAATAATCATGTAGAAAGATCATTTGTTCAAGGGAGGAAAGGTCATGACATCATCGGCCGTATCCACTGCCGTGGAAATCATAAATGCGCCGCTGCTCTATAAAGGCAAGGTTCGTGAGCTGTATGATTTGGGGGATGAAGTACTGATCGTGGTGACAGACCGGATCTCCGCATTCGATTATGTGCTGGACCCGGCGGTGCCGGACAAGGGCAATGTGCTCAACCGGCTCAGCGCCTTCTGGTTCGGCCAGACCCGGGAGCTGATCGAGAACCATGTGGTGCATATCGAGGTGGACAAGCTCGGGGATATTGTGAAGGACCGAGAAGCGCTAAGGAACCGTATTATGGTGGTCCGCAAAGCCGAGCGGATTGATATCGAATGCGTCGTGCGCGGCTGCATTACCGGCGGCGGCTGGCGGCAGTATCAGGAGACCGGCCAAGTGAACGGCATTGAGCTTCCCAAGGGACTGCGCAAGAATGCGGTGCTGGCCGAACCGATTTTCACACCGGCAGCCAAGAATGACGTTGGGCATGATGAGGATATCCCTTTTGAACAAATGCAGGAGCTGATTGGTGCAGAGCTTGCGCTGGAGCTTAAGGAGAAAAGCCTGAAGCTGTTCGCTTTTGCCAGAGAATATTGTAACGAGCGCGGCATCATTCTTGCGGATTGCAAATTTGAGTTCGGGCTGCTGGATGGAAAGGTTATCCTGATTGACGAGATTTTTACACCCGATGCTTCACGCTTCTGGGCCAAGGAAAAATACGCGCTGGATATTGAGATTGACAGTATGGATAAAGAGCCAGTGCGGACGTACCTGTCAGCCTCCTCCTGGGACAAAAACAGTACGCCGGACCCGTTGCCGACTGAGGTAGTCGAAGAGACGTCACGCCGGTACCTGGATATCTATCACCGCCTGACCGGGAAGTCGTTATAAGAGAAGGCTTGGCATCATTCGCAGTCATAATCATTCGTAAGCGCAGGTGAGTGTTACTTTTCAGATAAAGGCCCATCAGTTCATTAAATTCTAGGAGGAACTACAAGCGTATGTTAAAAGCGACAGTCTACGTCACCATCAAGAAAAGCGTGCTCGACCCTCAGGGAGTTGCCGTGCAGGGTGCCCTGCATTCCGTTGGATTCCAGGAAGTTGAAAGTCTGCGGATCGGCAAGTATATGGAGCTGACCCTCGATACCGATAACCGCGCAGAAGCGGAAGGACGCCTGAAGGAAATGTGCGAGAAGCTGCTGGCCAACACGGTGATCGAGGATTACCGCTACGAATTGGAGGACTAAACGTCATGAAATTTGCTGTACTTGTCTTTCCAGGCTCCAATTGTGACATTGACTGCTACAAGGCAGTAGAAGACAGCCTCGGCGAACCAGTAGATTATGTATGGCATACAGCGACAGACCTGTCGGCGTATGACTGCATCCTCGTGCCGGGCGGCTTCTCTTATGGTGACTATCTGCGCTGCGGCGCAATCTCCCGGTTCGCTCCGGTAATGGCTGAAGTGGCTAAGGCGGCAGAGCAGGGCAAATTCGTGCTTGGCATCTGCAACGGGTTCCAGATTCTGACGGAAGCGGGTCTCCTGCCGGGCGCGCTGCGCCGCAACATGTCGATGAAGTTCCGTTGTCATGACACGGTACTTAAGGTCGTTAATAACACAACCCCGTTTACTATTGACTATGCGAAGGATGAAGAGATCGTCATTCCTATCGCGCATGGCGAAGGCAATTACTATTGTGATGAAGAGACGCTGGCTGAGCTTCAGGCGAATAATCAGATTGTATTCACCTACAGTGACAACCCGAACGGTTCGGTGGCTGATATTGCCGGAGTCAGCAATGTGGCGGGCAATGTAGTCGGCATGATGCCTCACCCGGAACGTGCAGCGAATAGCCTGCTGGGCTCGGAAGACGGAAAACGGATGTTCACATCCATTCTCAAGACATGGAGGGATCGTTATGACGCAGCAAGTATCCGCTAAGGAGCCGACCGCAGAGCAGATCGCGGAGCAGAGAATCTACAGTCAGTTCGGGGTATCGGACAGCGAATATGAGCTCATTACCTCCTTCATGGGACGTAAGCCTAACTATACAGAGATCGGCGTATTCAGCGTAATGTGGTCCGAGCATTGTGCCTATAAGAACTCGAAGCCGCTGCTGAGCCGTTTCCCGACCAGTGGACCGAAGGTGCTGATGGGACCGGGCGAAGGCGCGGGCATCGTGGACATCGGGGATAACCAGGCGGTTGTTTTCAAAATCGAGAGTCACAACCATCCGTCGGCGGTAGAGCCTTATCAGGGCGCGGCGACCGGGGTGGGCGGGATTATCCGCGATATTTTCTCCATGGGTGCAAGACCGGTGGCCTTGCTGAACTCCCTGCGGTTCGGGAAGCTTGAGAGCGACCGGGTGAAGTATCTGTTCGAGCATGTCGTGTCCGGGATCGCAGGCTACGGCAACTGTATCGGTATCCCTACTGTCGGCGGGGAAATTATGTTCGATGACAGCTATGACGGGAATCCGCTGGTCAATGCGATGTGTGTTGGTCTGATTGATCACGATAAAATCCAGCGCGGTGTCGCCAAAGGGGTAGGAAATCCCGTATTCTATGTGGGTCCTCCTACCGGGCGTGACGGGATTCATGGTGCGACCTTCGCCTCGGTTGAGCTTAGTGATGAGTCGGAAGCGAAGCGGACGGCGGTTCAGGTCGGCGATCCATTCATGGAGAAGCTGGTCATGGAATCCTGCCTGGAGCTGATCGACAGCGGTATTGTACTAGGCATTCAGGATATGGGCGCTGCCGGACTGACCTGCTCCAGTGCGGAAATGGCAAGCAAGGCAGGCAACGGTCTGGAGCTGTATCTGGATCAGGTGCCACAACGTGAAGAGGGCATGACCCCTTATGAGATGATGCTCTCGGAATCTCAGGAGCGGATGCTGTTCGTGGTGGAGCCTAAGGATGAGGCGCAGGCGCAGGAGATTTTTGACCGCTGGGGTGTAATCTGCCGCAAGGTGGGTAAGGTGACCGACGACGGCCGCTTGAAGCTGTTCCATCACGGCGAAGTGGTCGGCGATATGCCGGTGAAGGCTCTGGTGGATGAATGCCCTATTTATAACAAACCATCGGCAGTTCCTGCTTACTATGAGGAGAATGCCTCTATTGATACGCTTCGTTATGAAGAAGTGACCGATCTGGGCGGCGCGCTGCGCACCGTACTGGGGTCGCCTACCGTAGCAAGCAAAGCATGGGTGTACAACCAATACGATTACATGGTCCGCACTAGCACGGCGGTTCGTCCGGGTTCCGATGCGGCAGTGGTAACCATCCATGGTACACGCAAAGGCTTGGCGATGACTACGGACTGTAACGGACGTTATGTCTATCTCGACCCTGAAGTAGGCGGTCGGATTGCCGTCAGCGAAGCCGCACGTAACATTGTCTGCTCCGGTGCCCAGCCGCTGGCGATTACGGACAACCTGAACTTCGGCAGCCCGGAGAAGCCGGAGATCTTCTGGCAGATGGAACGGGCGGTAGACGGTATGGCGGAAGCCTGCCGGGTGCTGGATACGCCGGTGATCGGCGGGAATGTCAGCCTGTATAACGAGAATGCCTCCGGGTCCATCTACCCGACACCGGTTGTCGGCATGGTCGGTCTCATTGAAGATACCGATCACATTACAACGCAGGCTTTCAAGCAGGAAGGCGATGCTGTATTACTGCTGGGCGTGACGAAGGCAGAGCTGGGCGGCAGTGAATTCCAGTATGCCGTTCACGGCTTGACCGAAGGCCGTCCGCCAGAGCTGGATCTGGCCACAGAGCGCAAGCTGCTGGATGCTGTGCTTGCTGCGATCCGCAGCGGTCTGGTCCGTTCGGCGCATGACTTGTCGGAAGGCGGCCTTGCTGGAGCACTCGCCGAGAGCTGCATCAGCGGCAGCATCGGCGCGAATATCGAGCTGTCTGCCGGCGGACTGCGCCAGGATGTAGCACTGTTCAGCGAGAGCCAGTCCCGTATTATCCTGACTTCGGCGCCTGAGCATGCAGAAGAGCTGAAGGCGGCAGTTGCCGCATACGGCGTGCCTGTAGAGATCATTGGAACTGTTGGCGGAGAACGCCTGCGCGTTACACTGGACGGTTCGTCTGCACTGGATGAAGCTGTTAACGAACTGAAGACCATTTGGGAGGATGCTATTCCATGTCTTATGAAATAAAGACCGGGAACAAGCAGGAAGCCCCTATCCTGTGGACCGGCGACTTTTACAATGAAGGAACGGGCTCGGGAGATATTTTTGACACGTTAAAAGAGGAATGCGGCGTCTTCGGGGTCTTCGGACACCCGGAGGCCGCCTCCATGTCCTATTATGGCCTGCATGCTCTGCAGCACCGGGGAGAAGAGAGCGCGGGCATCTGCGTGGCGGATGGACGCGACTTCAACTATCACCGCGGTATGGGCCTTGTAAAGGAAGTCTTCGACAAAGACAAGATTGCTTCGCTGGTGGGAGACATGTCCATCGGCCATGTGCGGTACTCCACCAGCGGAGACAGCCGGCTGACCAATGCGCAGCCGCTGGTCTTCAAATACCGTGACGGAGATCTGGCGATTGCCACGAACGGTAATATCGTCAACGAACCGCTGATCCGCAAGCAGCTGGAGCAGGGCGGCTCGATCTTCCAGACGACCAGTGATACCGAGGTGCTGGCGCATCTGATTGCGCGTTCGCAGAAGGATTTTGTCGAAGCGACCAAGGATGCCTTGTCGCAGCTGGTCGGCGGCTTCGCCTTCCTGCTGATGACCAATGACAAGCTGATTGTCGCATCAGATACCCACGGACTCCGTCCGCTCGTGATGGGCCGTCTGGGCGAAGCCTATGTCTTCGCTTCCGAATCGTGTGCGCTGGAAGTAATCGGTGCCCAGCTTGTGCGTGACATCGAGCCCGGCGAGCTGCTGGTGCTGGATCAGAACGGCTTCCGCGAAGAACGCTTCGCAGAGCCTAAGCGCAAAGCGCTGTGCGCGATGGAATATATCTATTTCGCCCGCCCGGACAGTGATCTGAACGGCTCCAACCTGCACTCCGCGCGTAAGCGGATGGGCAGCCGGATGGCGCTCGAAGCCTTCGTGGATGCCGATATCGTAACAGGCGTGCCGGATTCCAGTATCTCTGCAGCCATCGGCTATGCCGAGCAGACGGGCATCCCGTATGAGCTGGGACTGATCAAGAACAAGTACACCGGCCGGACGTTCATCCAGCCGAGCCAGGAGCTGCGTGAGCAAGGCGTGAAGATGAAGCTGAGCGCCGTGCGCCGTGTCGTGGAAGGCCAGCGCGTAGTCATGATCGACGATTCCATCGTGCGCGGCACCACCTCGCGCCGGATCGTCAACCTGCTGCGCGAAGCCGGAGCGCTCGAGGTTCACGTGCGGATTACCTCGCCGCCGTTCAAGAATCCTTGCTTCTATGGCATTGATACCCCGGACCGCCGCGAGCTGATCGCCTCGTATAAGACGATCGAAGAGATGTGCGAGGAGATCAACGCCGATTCCCTGGCGTTCCTCTCCCCTGATGGACTGATCCAGTCCATCGGCGGCTATAATAGTGACGATTATAAAGGCGGCCTATGCCTGTCCTGCTTCGACAATGATTACCCGACGCAGGTGGATTTCGGCGGGGAAGAGAAGGACGGATGCAGCTGTTAACATCCCCCTAAGTCCCCCTTGCGAAGGGGGATTCCGGAGGGCGCTGCCCTCCGGCCACCCGAAAGTTTGGCGGTAGGAGTTTGCTCTAAACTTGCTAAGAAGGCGTGGGTGCGGGTGCCCGCTTTGTCCCTGTGTGCTGCGCACGGCCGGGACACGCTTCACGGCACTGCGGTGCCCCGGCGGCATGCTGCCCGCCAGGTTTTGGCTCCAGAATCTGTCCTGTTTGCTGCGCAAATCCGGAGATTCTGTCGCTTAAGAGATCGCACGGGCTTCGCCCCGTGCGAGGAAAAGCTCCCGCCCCTGCCCTATTTGCTGTCGCAAAATCGGAGGGGCTGTCGCCTAAGAGAGCGCACGGCTTCGCCCCGTGCGCGAAGCCTCCCGCCCCTGCCCTATTTGCTGTCGCAAAATCGGAGGGGCTGTCGCCTAAGAGAGCGCACGGCTTCACGCCGTGCGCAGAAGAGCTCCCGCCCCTGTCCTGTTTGCTGTCGCAAAATCGGAGGAGCTGTCGTCTGAGAGATCGCACGGCTTCGCCCCGTACGCTTGGAGGCGCTGGGCTTCGCCCACAGCGCCGAGATCTTGCTGCTGCTGTGCAAGGCGCGTAATTCGGCTTGCGGCAAGGGTTTGACCTGGTGGTTTGAAAGTTATGGAGAGGGATTTTGGAACTGTAGGAGCGATAGCGTCCGCCTTTATATTTGGATTTCTACCGCGGTCAGCGGTTCAAATCAAGGAAATCCAAATATAACAGCGGCCGGAAGTCCAAATATCCATCGCAATAACGTCCACAAACCACACTCAATACCCTGCCGCCCCGAACCCGCGCTCTAAACTAATCTAAATGAGGTGTCCAAAAGTGTCAGAAGCGTACAAGAAAGCCGGAGTGGATATTGCGGCTGGCAATGAAGCGGTAGAACGCATGAAGAAGCATGTGAAGCGCACGTACCGTCCGGAAGTAATGACCGAGCTTGGCGGATTCGGCGCCCTGTTTGGCCTGAATAAGGACAAATACGAGGAGCCGGTCCTCGTATCGGGAACGGATGGAGTAGGCACGAAGCTGAAGATCGCGTTCGCTGCGGACCGCCACGACACGATTGGCATTGATGCCGTAGCCATGTGCGTGAATGACATTGTAGTGCAGGGCGCAGAGCCGCTGTTCTTCCTCGACTATCTGGCCTGCGACAAAGTCGTGCCGGAGAAAATTGAGGCGATCGTAGCCGGAATCGCCGAAGGCTGCCATCAGGCGGGGTGCGCGCTGATCGGCGGCGAGACCGCCGAGATGCCGGGCATGTATGCGGCTGGCGAATATGATATCGCCGGATTCACCGTAGGTGTGGCCGATAAGGCCAAGCTGGTGACGGGAGCGGACATCGCTCCTGGAGACACAGTTATTGGCCTGGCTTCGAGCGGGATTCACAGCAACGGCTTCTCGCTGGTGCGCAAGCTTTTGCTGGAGGAGGGCGGCTACGAGTTGAACGATGTAGTGCCTGAACTCGGCGCTCCGCTCGTGGACGTTCTGCTGGCCCCAACCCGGATCTACGTGAAGCCGCTGCTCGCTCTGCTGGAACAGCTTCCGGTCAAGGGCATGGCCCATATTACCGGCGGCGGGTTCATCGAGAATATTCCGCGCGTCTTGCCGGAGCATGTGAATGTAGAGATCAACTACGGCTCCTGGCCGATTCAGCCGGTCTTCAGCCTGATGCAGAGCAAGGGGCAGGTAAGCAATCGTGATATGTTCACAACGTTCAATATGGGCGTGGGGCTGGTGCTGGTAGTGGCGGAAGCGGACGGAGCGCGTACGCTGGAGCTGCTTAAGGCCAGCGGGGAAGAGGCTTACCGGATCGGTACGGTTACTGAAGGAGAGCGCATCGTTACCTTTACGGGAGCTGAAGTCTGATGGAGTGGAGCCGAATCGCTGTTTTTGCCTCCGGAACGGGCAGCAATTTCGCTGCACTGGTCCAGGCACAGCGGGAGGGCAGGCTGGGCGGAGGCAGCATAGAGCTGCTGGTCTCGGATAAACCGGAAGCGCCTGTAGCACAGCGGGCAGAGGAGGCAGGAATTCCTGCTCTGCTGCTGCGGCCGAAGGACTTCGCGGGCCGTGAGCAGTACGAGGCCGCGATTGTGGCTGAACTACAGCGCCGGAACATCGGGCTGGTAGTGCTGGCCGGGTACATGCGGCTGATCTCGCCCGTGCTGCTTGCGCCGTATGCCGGACGGATCATCAACATCCATCCTTCGCTGCTGCCGGCCTTCGCCGGCAAAGACGCCATCGGTCAGGCGCTGGATTATGGCGTGAAGCTGACGGGAGTGACGGTGCATTTTGTCGACGGCGGCATGGATACCGGACCGGTTATTGCCCAGCGCAGCGTGGAGGTCCAGTCTGGAGATACCGCCGAATCGCTGGCTGCACGCATTCATCAGGTGGAATACGCGCTGTATCCTGAGATAGTGAGTGCTTTTGCTGCCGGAAAAGTGGAATTAAACGGAAGAATGACGACAATTGGCGATTAAACGAAGTTGCTGTATAGCTGCCTGTGCCGGCTGTTTGACCGGAGTTATTTCGACATTTCAGGCAAACCCCGGCCGATTCTGATATTTCTCGGGAAATACTTCAGGGGCGGCAGAAATTGACGGAAGTTCCGGCAATCATCCACAGTTACAAGGTAATTCTAATTTAATGGTTTATAGTATTCCCAACCCAATAAGCTAAGCTACAGTGATAGGTGGATTTTCTCCAACTAATCTGGCTGATAGGTGCGGTGAGCGGAGCGTAAGTGGAAAAAGTACAGCTAATCTGACCCCAATCGAGTGATATAGCTTATCTGGCGTTATTTAAGTGTATATTTTCCAACTACTGCCCCGCTACGTGCTTACCTGCCGAAATTAGATGACAAAAATCCAACTAAAATAAGCTGTGACAGAAATTTAGCTAATCTAGCTATATAGAATGAACTTGAGAATTTAAGTTAAGGGAAAAGTGGAGGAAGGGAATTTTGGAACTGTAGGAGCGGTAGCGACCGCCTTTGTCTGCGGATTTCACCGTTAAAAATGGGAAAAATCAAGAAATCTGCAGAAGGGCAGCGGCCGGAAGTCCAAAACTTCTCTGGAGTCACGGTTAATTCCCAAAACAGAAAATCATTAATTCAATCCATATAGCTGTATCCATTCTGCTCCACCCCAATAATCTAGCGTGAATCCAGAGGAGGACTATTCAAAGTGAGTATCAAGAGAGCGCTCGTCAGCGTATCGGACAAACAGGGCATCGTGGATTTTTGCCGCGAGTTGTCTGCATTAGGCGTAGAAATTATCTCCACAGGCGGCACCAGCACACTTTTGGCGAAGGAAGGCGTTCCGGTCATTGGCATCTCTGAGGTTACCGGCTTCCCTGAAATCATGGATGGACGCGTCAAAACCCTGCACCCAGCTGTACACAGCGGCCTCCTGGCCGTTCGTGACAACGAAGAGCATACCCGTCAGATGAATGAGCTTGGCCTTGATTACATCGACCTCGTTGTGGTGAATCTGTATCCGTTCGCGGAGACCATTGCCAAGCCGGATGTGTCTTATGAAGAGGCTATCGAGAACATCGATATCGGCGGACCGACCATGCTGCGTTCTGCGGCGAAGAACCATGCGTTTGTCAGTGTAGTGGTCGATGCGGCCGACTATGCGAATGTGCTTGAAGAAGTACGCGCTGGTGGAGATACAACCCTTGCAACCCGCAAACGTCTTGCGGCCAAAGTCTTCCGCCACACGGCGGCTTACGACGCCCTGATTGCCGATTATCTGGCGAATGTCACCGGTGAACCGTTGCCGGAGCGCTATACAGTCACTTATGAGAAAATCCAGGATCTGCGCTACGGAGAGAACCCGCATCAGAAGGCTGCGTTCTACCGTAAGCCGCTGGCGGCGCAGGATACCCTTACGGCTGCTGAGCAGCTGCACGGCAAAGAGCTGTCCTACAACAATATCAATGACGCGAACGCAGCGCTCCAGATTGTCAAAGAATTCGAAGAGCCTGCCGTTGTAGCCGTGAAGCATATGAATCCTTGCGGTGTGGGCGTGGGCACAAGTGTCTATGAAGCGTATCAAAAAGCGTACAATGCGGACCCTACCTCCATTTTCGGCGGAATTGTGGCAGCCAACCGGATTATTGATGCGGACACGGCTAATCTGCTTAAGGATATTTTCCTCGAAATCGTCTTGGCCCCAGGCTTCACGGACGAAGCGCTGGAGATCCTGACGAAGAAAAAGAATATCCGCCTGCTTAAACTGGGCAACCTCAGCACCGCTGCATCCCGCAAGAGCAGCTTTGTGGTCACCTCCGTTGAAGGTGGAATGGTCGTGCAGGAGAGCGACGTACACTCTGTGAATTCCGAAGATTTGCAGATCGTAACCGACCGCAAGCCTACAGAAGAAGAGCTGAAGCAGCTGTTGTTCGGCTGGAAGGTCGTGAAGCATGTGAAGTCCAACGCCATCGTGCTGGCGGCTGACGATATGACGGTCGGTGTAGGTGCAGGACAGATGAACCGTGTCGGAGCGGCCAAGATCGCCATTGAACAAGCAGGCGAGAAAGCGAAGGGTGCTGTGCTGGCTTCAGACGCCTTCTTCCCGATGGGCGATACACTGGAAATGGCTGCGAAGGCGGGCATTACAGCAGTTATCCAGCCGGGAGGCTCGATCAAGGACGAGGAATCGATTAAGGTTGCCAATGAATACGGTATTGCCATGGTCTTCACCGGCGTACGCCACTTCAAACACTAGCACGCTGGGAGGATCAGAGCCTTATGGATATTTTAGTAGTCGGCGGCGGCGGACGCGAGCATGCGATCATCTGGAGTTTGTCCCGCAGTCCCCGTGCCGGTAAAATCTACTGCGCCCCCGGCAATGCCGGGATTGCGCAGCTTGCGGAATGTGTGCCGATCGGCGTCTTCGAGTTCGATAAGCTGACCGCTTTTGCCAAGGAACGGAAGGTGGGCCTGGTGGTCATCGGACCGGATGATCCGCTGGCGGCAGGCATTGTGGATGCCTTCGAAGCACAGGATATCCCTGTATTCGGTCCGCGCAAGAATGCCGCAGAGATCGAGGGCAGCAAGACCTTCATGAAGGATCTGCTGCATAAATACAGCATTCCGACAGCCGCTTATGAGAAATTCAGTGAGTACGGGGCGGCACTTGCCTATCTGCGGAGCCAGGAGCTGCCGATTGTCATCAAGGCGGACGGCCTGGCCGCAGGCAAAGGGGTAACCGTGGCATATTCCCGGGAGGAAGCGGAGCAGGCCCTTCAGGAGATCATGGTCAACAAGGTCTTCGGGGAAGCCGGTGCACAGGTAGTTATTGAGGAGTTCCTTGCCGGGCAGGAAATGTCGATTCTGGCATTCGTGGATGGCGAGACGGTGCGGCCGATGGCTGCGGCCCAGGACCATAAGCCTGTATTCGACGGCGATAAAGGACCTAATACGGGTGGCATGGGGACCTACTCCCCGCTCCCGCATATCGATGAAGCGATCATCCGTGAAGCGGTGGAGACGATTATTGAGCCGACTGCCAGAGCGATGGTTGCCGAGGGACGTCCCTTCAGCGGTGTGCTGTTCGCCGGGCTGATGATCTCGCCGGACGGCAGACCGAAGACGATTGAGTTCAATGCCCGCTTCGGGGACCCTGAGACACAGGTGGTTCTTCCCCGGCTGCGAAGCGATCTGTTAGAGATTTTCCTCGCTGTGACCGAAGGCAGACTCGCCGATATTCCGATCGAGTGGAGCGAAGAGGCCGCAGTCTGCGTGGTTCTGGCCTCGGAGGGTTATCCCGGACCTTACCCGAAGGGAGTGCCGATCAGCGGGCTGGAAGACAGCGGCTCAGCGCTGGTCTTCCATGCCGGAACCGCACGCAGCGAAGACGGCGGCTGGGTGACCACCGGCGGCCGCGTGCTTGGGGTGGTAGGCCTGGGTGCAACCATTGCCGAAGCACGTACATCGGCCTATGCCAGTGCGGAGAGTATTACGTTTGCGGGCAAACAGAACCGCAGTGATATCGCAATGAAGGCATTAGTCTGAGGAGAAAGTCCCAAAAAAAGGACTGACAAGTTGTAGGAGAAGTGCTATAATACAACTCGTACGGGGGAAAATGTGCGGATATATACAGATAAAGGGTCTTTCCTTTCTAGGGAAAGGCCTTTTTTAACAATTCCATAACGAATGTTATAATAGTACAATAACAGCGATGCTTATGCGGATGTACAGTTACTGATTTAAGGGGGAATTAGTTTTGAGTAAGGTAGGAAGAAACGACTTATGCCCGTGTGGAAGCGGGAACAAATATAAGAAATGCTGCATGGAGAAAGACCGATTGGCAGCCCAGTCGATGCTGCGGCTGGTTAACGCAGGGGATGCAGCGGCGCAAGCGCCTGTAACCATACCCGGTGTAATCGTGCACGAGGAACAGCCGACTACGGTAAGTGCTGCACCTGCTGCGGGCAAGCTTACGCTGCCCAAGCTGAAGAAGATGGTGGCGAAGGAGCTGAACTGGGAGCATCCGGCCCATGAACAGCTGGCGCTGGAGCTGATCGAGCACATGAGAGAGCAGTATGACCGGGAGCTGATCCTGGAAGCACTGCTGCTGTGGAACGGCTTCTCCCGCCAGACCAAGCCGGCCGTGAAGAAGACAGGCTCCTTCTGTGCGGCGATCGAATACCTGCTGTCCGAGGAATACGGCTTCATGCTGTCACAGGCGGAGCTGGTGGACAAATACGCGGTTACTACGGCCACGATCTCCCGCAAGGTTAAAGAGATCTATAACTATGTCGAGGAATACGGCATGACCGGGGAAGCGGACGAATTGATGGCGCTGAACGGAGCGGAAACTCCGCAGGAGAAGGCACAGGCCCTTCTGGCCCAAGCCATGGAGGCAACCTCTGCGAAGCGCCGGATCCAGCTGGCGGAGAAGGCGCTGGAACTCTATCCGGACAGCCCGGAAGCCTACCTTATTCTGGCCGAGGAAACGGAGAATGAGGAGGACGCCCGCGAGCTGCTGAAGGCGGGAATCGCCGCAGGCAGACGGGAGCTGGGCGAGTCTTATTTTACGAAGCATAAAGGGTTCTTCTGGGGGCTCTATGAGACCCGCCCTTATATCCGTATCTGTCAGAGCTATGCGGAATCCTGCTGGTTCGGCGGTAAGGCGGAGGAAGCAACAGAGATGCTAGAGCATATTCTGGAGCTGAATAAGGATGATAATACCGGTGCCCGCTATCTGCTGACTGCTGTATACCTGTATAGCAACCAGCTTGAAGAAGCAGAGCGGATCATTAAGAACTACGGTGAAGAGGATGCGGCGGCGGCTTTTGCCTATGACCGGATTGTACTGGAGTTCAAGAAGAACGGTATCACCTCGCAGCTCAAAATGCTCTACCGCATAGCCCGCGGAGTGAACAAGCATGTGCCGGATTACCTGCTGGGCGTGAAGCGGCTGCCGCATAATCTTCCGGATTTTGTCGGTATGGGTGATCCCAATGAAGCGATTGAATATGTAATTATGCACTCGCGCTTGTGGGCGAGCCTGCCGGATCTGCTTAAGTGGATGCTGAAGCAATAGACGCTATAGATGAAATACCAGACACAGTCCTTCGGGGCTGTGTTTTTTTGGCAAAAAATCTGACATGAGCAAGCGGGAATACGGGGGATCGGGTGTTTGACATGATATTCGTGAGAAAATACCTGACATGGTCACAGTTTTTTCACAGCTTACGGAGAAACGGTAAAGGGATAAAGGGATTTTTTGCAGAAATAAGTCGAAAAGACAGAGAATAGCCGCAGGTAGAGCTTATGGCCTGAGTCTATTGACATGGGGATGGGGGAGTTCTATGAAAGCATTAAGGAATATGGGGATTCGCGGCAAGCTGTTTTTGTCAGTGATTTTGTCTGTGGTGGTTATTTTCATGGCGGTGTCTGCAGTGATCTACAGCAATGCCGAGCAGCTTATCGTGGACGGGCTGAAGAGCTCGTTGACGTATGAGAAAGGGGAGATCGGGGTGCAGGTCAATGACCTGCTGCAGCCTGCTGTGGACAGTGTGACGCTGCTCAATGCCAACGCCTACCTCCGCGACTTCATTCTGAGAGTGAAGGATGCGCAGACGCTGAAGAATACGGACGGGTACGCGGAGCTGATCCAGACGCTGAACCTGATTAAGAATAACAATAAGGATCTGCTCAATGTATACATAGGTCTGGATGCGGTGAACAAGGTGATTACCCAGGATGAATTCGAGCCACCGGCAGACTATGTGCTGAAGGAGCGAAGCTGGTATTCGGCTACGGCTGCGAACAAGCGTGTTACGATTACCAATCCTTATATCGATGCCGGATCGGGGAAAATGGTCGTCAGTGTCAGCACACCGCTGCTTGATGATTCAGGCAAGCTGATCGGTGTGGCGAGTGCAGATATTTCGATTGAGCAGATTACAGCGGCGCTCGGCGCTTTTAATTATAAGGGCAGCGGCTATGCCGTGCTGGTTGATGAGACGGGGACCTTCATCTATCATCCCAATCCGGATCATATCCTGCTGAAGAAGATGGCTGATCTGGGTGGAGCGTGGAAGGCTGTCGGCGATAAAATGCTGCAGTGGGGCTCGAATGTCATCCGGACGGACATAGACGGCGAGCCCAGCTATGTATCCTATTCACCGGCTGTGGCTAACCAGTGGTCAGTCGCACTGATCGTACCGCAGAAGCATGCGGAGCTGGAGCTGAAGCGCTTCGAGCTGATTTTCTTCCTCTCCATTATTGCTTCAATCGCGGTGCTGTCTGTCCTGCTGTATCTGGTCTCGGGCAGTATTCTGAAGCAGATTCCGCTCCTCACGGCTGCGTTCGGGCAGGCGAAGGACGGAGACCTGTCGGTAAGGGCTAGGGTGACCGCGGGAGGCGAGATCGGGGTGCTGGCTGAGGGCTTCAACGATATGATCGCCTCGCAGCAGTCACTGATTCAGGAGATCATGCATAGCTCGCAGAGTATCTCTGGCGCGGTGGGGAATACAGAGCAGAACGTATTCGTGCTGGACGGCAGCATCACCGATATCTCGGGGGTTACGGAGGAGCTGTCGGCAGGCCTTCAGCAGACCGCCGCCTCGATGGAGGAGATGAACGCCAGCACGACCCAGATCGAGGCTGCGATCAACGGAATTGCCCGCAAAGCCCAGGAGGGGGCGGAAGCCGCCGGAGAAATTAACGTACGGGCGGAGCGGCTGAAGGAGAGAGCGTGGGAATCTCGCACACAAGCAGATACCGTGTACGGGCTTAGTGAAGAGAAGCTGCGCACGGCCATTGAACAGTCGGGATCGATCTCGCAGATCAGTACGCTTACGGGCGCTATTCTGGAGATCGCCGCCCAGACCAGCCTGCTATCGCTGAATGCTTCAATTGAGGCGGCAAGGGCCGGGGAAGCGGGCCGTGGGTTCGCTGTAGTGGCGGAGGAGATCCGTAAGCTCGCGGACAACTCGCGTGAGACGGTGACTGAAATCCAGGGAGTGACCGGAGCGGTAATTGAGGCAGTGTCCAATCTGGTGGAGGCCGCGGAGAGTATGCTGGGCTTCATGGACAGCCAGGTGAAGAAGGACTACGATGCCATGCAGGAGACCGGAGAGCGGTACAGTGAGGATGCCCGGTATATCGAGGAGCTGGTGACGGACTTCAGCGCCACCTCGGAAGAGCTGCTGGCTTCCATCCAGAGCATGCTTACTGCGATCAGCGAGACGGGCAGTGCAACGAATGAGGGGGCGGAAGGAGCGGGAGTGATCGCTGCCGGAGCGGAGCAGATCATCGGGCGGTCCGGCAGCATCGTAGCGGAGATGGAGGAGATTAAGCTCAGCTCGGCGCAGCTGCTGAGTGCGGTGTCGAGGTTTAAGGTATAGGCTTCTATAATTCCTCTATCGGTGGATGCTATGTTGCGTGGAGAGGACAAGGGTTGAAAAAAAGTCCTTGGAAGAGTATGTTACAAGAAGCGAAACGATAAGAAAGAGACAGTGAGGCGGGAAAAACATGAGAGAAGGCGAAAACCGGATCGTAGGAATGGAAGATATTGTACGCGCACACCATGTGCTGCGGGAGGTTATCGTCCGTACGCCGCTCCAGCTGGATGCGGTATTGTCGGCCAAATACGGCTGTAATGTGTACTTGAAACGCGAGGATCTGCAGATTGTACGCTCCTTCAAAATCCGGGGGGCCTATAATATGATCCGCAGTCTGTCTGATGAGGACAGAGCCAAGGGCATCGTCTGCGCCAGCGCGGGCAATCATGCCCAGGGCGTGGCTTATTCCTGCAAGGCACTCGGTATCAAAGGCAAGATATTCATGCCGAGCACTACCCCTAATCAGAAGATTAAGCAGGTCCGGCGCTTTGGCGGCGAATTCGTTGAGGTGATTCTGAAGGGGGATACCTTCGATGATGCTTATGATGAAGCGCTGCAGGCTTGCATTGACTATAGCATGACTCTGATTCACCCGTTCGATGAGCCGCGTATTATTGCCGGCAACGGTACCATTGCCATGGAGGTGATGGAGAACCTGGACAAGCCTGCGGACTTCGTGTTCGTCACCATCGGCGGCGGCGGGCTGGCAGCCGGTGTAGCCACCTATATCAAGACGGTGAGCCCGGCAACCAAGGTGATCGGTGTGGAGCCTAGCGGCGCTGCTTCAATGAGTGAGGCCATCCAGAGCGGTGAGGTAATCACTTTGAAGGAGATCAACAAGTTCGTGGACGGCGCGGCGGTGAAGCGTGTCGGCGGCCTGACCTTCGATATCTGCTCGAAGCTTCTGGATGATGTGGTGAAGGTACCGGAGGGCAAGGCGTGTACCACTATTCTGGAGCTGTATAACGAGAACGCCATTGTGGTGGAGCCTGCCGGTTCCCTTCCCATTGCTGCACTGGATATGTACCGTGATCAGATCCGCGGCAAAAGCGTGGTCTGCATCGTCAGCGGCGGCAACAACGATATTGACCGGATGCAGGAGATCAAGGAGCGTTCCCTGATCTACGAAGGTCTTAAGCATTACTTCATGGTCAACTTCCCGCAGCGCGCGGGTGCTCTGCGCGAGTTCCTGACCGAGGTGGTCGGACCGGACGATGACATTACCCGGTTCGAGTACACGAAGAAGAATGAGAAGGAGAACGGCCCGGCACTGGTCGGCATTGAGCTGATGTCTACCGATGCCTACGCCCCGCTGATTGAGCGGATGAAGCAGAAGGGCGTCGATTACGTAGAGATCAACAAGGATGTTAATCTGTTCAGTATGCTGATCTAATCTGGTCTAATAAGAAGCAGCCCCGTCCGGCGTGATTGCGGATGGGGCTGCTTTTTGTATACGGGATGTAGTTAAACCGCCTACAGCTGAGGCACTTCAGTCTTCAGATACTGCTCAGCCGCATCGTCCAGCAGGTAGCCGTTACTCTTCATCAGCTTCATGAAGCCGTCAAGCTTTTGCAGGAAGGCGCTGGTACTGCTGTTCTTAGCCAGGATGCTGGTGTAGGCCTTCTGCGCCTCCAGATCCATCTCCGAATTATCGTAATGGAAGAGAGGGGTGTTGTTCTGGCCGTAGAAGGTGTTCACAGCATACTGGGTATACAGCTTCTTGACGGCCTGGACCCGGTTGGATTTGGGATAGGTCTGGATGAATTGCTCCTGGGTTAGCGCACGGTCGGCTACCTCGCCCCAGGCAATGATCAGCCCGTTATCCTTGGAAGGAGGCAGATCCGATTCGGCTGCCATAATGGAAATATAGCTGCTGATATCCTCCGTTACATAAGGCTTATATTGGCTGTAAGCCGCATAATCAATCACCGGGTAAAAGGTGCCCTCGGCGGTATCCAGCTTGTACCCGCTCTCTCCCGCACTTTGCAGCAGGGCGCGCAGGGCAGCGTTCTCCGTACTCTCGGCCAGCTTGGCCATGCTGACTCCCCCTCTATAGACGGTGAGGAGCTTCCGCTGGACATCGCTGCTGCTGAACTTCTTCTCCCAGGAGGGGAGGAGAGCCTTATGCAGGTTCTCGAGCTTCAGGGTCAGCACTGTCGCCTGATAGGGAGTGACCGCATACAGCTTCGTCTTCATGTAAGCAATGGCTCCCGGAAGGTTGCCGCTGGACAGCAGCGGGAGCGCGCCCTTGTAGACCGCTTCCGCATGGCTGAGGGCGGCGGCTCCGCTTCCGGCAGTCTTAGCGCCTGCAGCTGCTCCGGAAGTGCCTGTCCGGCTGCTTGCGCTGCCTGCGGCACCGGCCGGGGCGGATAGGCCTGCCTGAAGCCCCATGAGCAGGGCGATTGCGGCGGATAGAACGACATGCTTTTTCATTCAAGTCTCCTCCTGTGTGGAATAGATATGGGATACAGCCTCTAAGATGGGAAGAATATCAATTTCAGCCCCAAGCCTCCGGCAGCCGCCAGAGCCAGACTGACCCAGGGCGAGACCCTGATTACCGGAAACAGATTGTCCAGGAATATACCGGCGAATACCGCAACCACGGCAATTCCGATGTAGATGCCCAGACCCTTGATGTCGAAGGTCTTGGGCTTCGGACTGTCGTCCTCCGACAAGGAGGTCATCCATTTCATAATCAGTTCAACCAGCAGGATGGAGCCTGCGCCGACGACAACCAGCGTGAATATACTGAGCTGGCCGAAGATTTCCTGCGGGCCGCCGCTCCACTGCGCAATCAGGCCGGCAATGCCCATCGTCCCGAACAGCAGGGTCAGAGCGGACCAGGAGATCAACAGGGAATTCTTCAGCCGGCTGCGCGGAGTGCGCCTGGGGGCGCTATCCATCACCGCTTTGAAATAATCACCAGGCTTCTCGCCAAAAACCTGCTTGGCATGCTTGCCCTTGGCTTGTCCCTTCAGCAGCAGCTCAGCCGCCTCAAGCAGCAGCTCCTCTGCACGTACAGCATCTACTGAACTGGCGCGCATCGCCAGAATCATATCTTCGAAATAAGAGCGGTTAGACGGCGTCATCTGCTCCCGCAGCAGGTTGTTCTGCTTAATCATAGCTTTGACTTTCATAGTGTGAACCTATACCTCCAGCATTGAGTGATCAGGATACCTTCAACCTAGAGTATACGTTTGTGTACCAGCCGTGTGCAAGGACAACGTTCGTTCACGAGGGTCTGAATAATCCTTTTGGAAGAGTAAACACTGAAGAGGTGGTGGCTTCACCAACTATAGCTAGAGGGAAGGCAGGGAGCGTTATGGAACAGGAGTACAAGCAGGAACCCGGCAAGGCTGTGAACGACGGCACCGCGCCTGCACCAACTAATGATGTGGGGGACTGGGGTAATTCTGACGGCTTCAGCCTATGGGATGCTGCGGGGCAGGGCCAGGAGAACGGGCTCGAGGATTGGGAAGGCCGGCAGGAGACGCACGATATGTTCCACGACAGCTATGACTGAGTGATGCCTAAGCGGACAGGGCCTCTTTTGCTCCTACGGGAGTGGAAGGGGCCTTTTCTATAATCGGGCTGAATGAATCGGCGGGCTACATGCTTATTGACAAGAAATTAGCGCAGATATTATAATAGAGACATAAATCATACTAAATTAATCGGAATTATTATAATTTAAAATAAATCAGCATTTCAGGGGAGGACGCCGCAATGGAACGGAATATCATCATCCGGCATAACGGAGAGGAATTGACAGCGAGCATACACTACCCGGCCGCAGACCGGGCAGGGACAGGACGATGCAAGAACCGGGTGCCGCTTGCCGTGATCTGCCACGGCTTCGTGGGCAGCCGGATCGGTGTCGACCGGATCTTCGTCAAGGCAGCCCGTGAGCTGGCGCAGGATGGCTATATGGTGATCCGCTTCGATTATGCGGGCTGCGGGGAGAGCAGCGGCAATTACGGCAGCGAGGATATGGAGTCGATGATCGGGCAGACCCGGGCAGTGCTGGATTACGGCATCAGCTCAGCAGATGTGGACCCGCAGCGTGTAACGCTAATCGGCCATAGTCTGGGCGGCGCGGTGGCGCTGCTGACCGGTGTCCGTGACCGGCGGGTGAAGAACCTGGTACTCTGGTCAGCCGTCGGCTATCCCTTCAATGATATCGTCAAGATTGTCGGAAGAGAAGCCTTTGACCGGTCGGTGAAGAGCGGAGTAGCCGATTATGCCGGCTATTCGTTCACTCCGGTATACTTTAATTCCCTGGCCGCCTTCCAGCCGTTCCAGGAGGCGGGGAAATTCAGCGGCGATGTGCTGGTCATCCACGGAACCTCCGATGATGTGATCCCTGTAGACTATGCGTTCCTCTACCAGAAGCTGTTCTGGACCCGTCCGGAAGGACGGTGCGACAAGGAGATTATTTTCCAGGGCGATCATACCTTCTCTTCGGGTCCGGCCCAGGAGCAGGTGCTGAAGCGCACCCGGGATTGGATGAACCAGCAGGAGCATCTACAGGAGGAATGGCAGAACTGGATGATATAGGAGCGGTAAACGCACTCGCAATGACTGGGAATAAGCTGTAAAATAAAGGGGCAGACCATGACTTGGAAATGGAGGCTCCCATCCTATGAAATTACCGGCCTTTTTTATTGCGCACGGCTCCCCGTTGCTGGTTCTTGAGGATAACGACTATACGCGTTTCCTGCAGCGGCTGGGTTCTGATCTGGGGAAGCCCCGCGGCATTGTGATCTTCTCAGCCCATTGGGACAGTCCCGAGCAGCTGATTACAGTGGACGCACAACATGAAACGCAGCATGATTTCTACGGATTCCCGGAAGAGATGTATCAGCTGAATTATCCTGCTCCAGGTGATCCCGCACTCAGCAGCCGTATTTCGGAACTGTTCAAGGACCATAATCTGCCCCATCAGCCAGTGCTCAGCCGGGGGCTGGATCATGGCGCCTGGGTCATCCTGAGCAAAATGTTCCCGCAGGCGGATATCCCGGTCGTGGCCTTATCCGTGGATTCGCTCCGCTCGCCTGAGGAGCAGTATAGCATCGGACGGATGCTTGCTCCGCTGCGCGACGAAGGCATCCTCCTGATCGGCAGCGGCGGCCTGGTTCACAACCTCAGATTGCTGAAGCAGAAGGATCAGCCGGAGCAATGGGCGCTTGACTTCGACGGGTGGATTGCAGAGCGGCTTGAGGCTTGGGATCTTCCGTCCCTGTATGCCTATGAGAAGCAAGCACCGCATGTCAGGGAAGCCGTACCTACCTATGGTAAGGAACATTTCATCCCGCTTTTCTACGTAATGGGTGCAGCCGATGAAGGTAGACAGGCACAGCTAATGATTCAGGCCTACCAATACGGTACGCTCAGCTTGAACTGCTGGATGCTTGACTAATATAAGAATGAATAGAGGGTACAGCTGCTATATGGGCTGTACCCTTTTTCTGCTGCCGTTTCCACTTGACTCAAGACAAACTCTGCCAGCTATGATTAAATGAAGGAAGCGAGTTTCATAGAAGAGCATCGAGAGAAGCAAGCTGTAACTTACGATTAGGAGGAACAACGTGTCTATACCGATGAACCGTTATGTATCCCGTCCTGTATATGCTCTGGTCCTTGCTGCTGCGCTGCTCTCTGCCTGTAGTAACGAGCAGGCCAGCCCTGTGCCTGTACCGACGTCTGCACCTACAGCAGCACCAACCTTGGAACCGTTGCCGACAGAGGCAGCGGAGCAGACACCGACCCCTGCGCCTGCTGCCGGAGTGGTCTCCGGCTTAACGGGCCTGGCAGCTGAGGAGGGAAGCCTGCCCCGGCCGCTTGCGGTCATGATCAATAATGCCCCGGCGGCCCGGCCGCAGTCCGGGATCAGCGAGGCGGATATTCTGTATGAGGTGCTGGCTGAAGGCGGGATTACCCGGCTGATCGGTATCTTTCAGAGTCATGCCGGAGTAGTGAAGATCGGGCCGATCCGCAGTATCCGCCCGTATCTGCTGGATATCGGCGAGAGCTACGGCGGAGTAACGGTCCATGCCGGAGGCAGTCCGGACGCTTATGCCATTCTGCAGCGGCAGAAGAAGGCGGATATGGACGAGATCGGCCGTGCGGGAGCTTACTTCTGGCGGGACAAGGAACGCAAGGCGCCGCATAATCTATACAGCAATGCCGCTAAGCTGCGGGAGGGTGCAGCGAAGCTGGGCTATGCAGAGAGCGTGAAGGTGCCCGGTTTTCTTTTCAATGATCCGGATTACATCCCGGTGGAGGGCACCCCGGCGCTGGAACTGAGTGTCAACTTCCTGCTGAAGAGCTATAATGTCGGGTACAAATATAACGCTGAGCAGCGCACGTATGCCCGCTGGGTGAACGGCAAGCCGCATCTGGATCTGAATAATAACCGTCCGGTGGAAGCGGCGAACATCATCGTGATGGGTTCGGACCATAAGGTGCTTGATGATATCGGCAGACTTCAGGTGGATACGGAGCTGGGAGGCGAAGCGGTGCTGTTACAGCGCGGCGTCTCTATTAAGGGCAAATGGTCGCGCAGCCCCGGAGACATCATCCGGTTCGTGAAGAAGGACGGTAAGGAGGCGCTGATGTTCCCGGGATTGACACATATTCTGATCGTGCCGAACAGCCCTTCGTTCAGCAGTCATGTCGAATATACGCTGGCGCCAGCGTCCCGCTGAGTCCGGCCGGGGAATTGAATGTTCGGATGACTATTTTCGCAAGTTACAGGGAATTGTTATTATAGTGTAAAAAAGTTCGGTTTTTTGTCTTCTATCCCTTCTGTTGTTATGTTAAGATAACAAGGGTTGTCATTCATTTTCATGCTGTTTACATATGGGTGGCTGCATTTTTCACGGCAATTTTATGTAAAGGGGTTTAAGGCTAATGAAGTTTAGAAAAAAGGATATATTCTTTGAGACGCTGGAAAACATGGCTGACACCATTGTTCAAGCGGCCGATTATTTCGCTCAGAATATCTCGACTCTAGAGGGCAATGTGGAGAACTTCGCCGGGGTGATGAAGAAATACGAATCCCAATGCGATACGTACACGCACACTGTCATCAAGGAACTCAACAAAACGTTCATTACGCCGCTGGAGCGTGACGACATCATGGATCTGATCACCAGCATGGACGATGTTATTGATGGTCTGGAGGCCTCTGCTTCGCGTTTCTATATGTATAACCTGCTGGATGCGGATGAGTATATTATTCAATTCGCTGAGATTCTCCGCCAGTGTGCGTATGAGATCCAGAAGGCGGTTCATTTGCTCTCCCAGAAGAAGCTTCTGGCGATCCGGGAATACACCATCCGCCTGAATGATCTGGAGAACCAGGGCGACGAGGTCCTGCGTATCTGCACCAAGGTCCTGTTCGAGACTGTGAAAGACCCGATTGAGCTGATTAAGCGCAAAGAATTGTATGAGCGGCTTGAGACCACCACAGACAAATGTGAAGACGTAGCCAACATGCTGGAATCGATCATCATGCGTAACTCATAAGGGGCCTCAAATATGGATACATCTATATATATATTAGGATTTGTTATATTTCTTGCACTGGCGTTCGACTTCATCAACGGGTTCCATGATACTGCCAATGCCATTGCTACCTCTGTCTCAACACGTGCGCTGAAGCCGCGTACAGCCATCATGCTGGCTGCAAGCATGAACTTTATCGGAGCGCTGATGTTTGAAGGCGTTGCGAAGAAAATCGGCGGCAGCATTGCCGATCCGGCAACCCTGGATAACGGGATAGATATTCTTATTGCGACGCTTATCGCAGCGATTATCTGGAATCTGTTAACCTGGTGGCTGGGAATTCCATCCTCATCCTCTCATGCGCTTATCGGAGCTTTGGCCGGTGCGGTATATGTAGGTGCAGGTTCAGAGAACGTTAAATGGCACGGCTTCATTGAGATTGTGGAGGGGCTGATCTTCTCCCCGCTCATTGCGTTTGTTATTGGTTATATCGTCATGATGATCCTGAAATGGATCTTCGCGAAGCATAGTCCGCATACGGTCAATAAAGGATTCAGATCCATGCAGGTGATTACGGCAGCCTTGCAATCCTTCACGCATGGTACGAATGATGCCCAAAAGGCTATGGGGATTATCACCTTTGCGCTTGTAACCTCAGGACGGCTGGATACCATGCATGTTCCGCTCTGGGTTAAGATCGCAGCCGCTACATCGATGGCGCTCGGAACGTCTATCGGCGGCTGGAAGATTATTAAGACGATGGGCACGAAGATTTTCAAAATCGAGCCGATTAACGGCTTCGCGGCGGATATTTCGGCGGCCTCTGTTATTTTCACAGCCACGCTGCTGCATCTGCCGGTAAGTACGACACATGCTATTACTTCATCCATACTGGGTGTAGGTTCAGCCAAGCGCTTCTCCGCTGTCAAATGGGGAGTGGCCGGACGGATCGTGGTTACCTGGTTCATTACCATTCCGATCAGCGCCTTGCTGGCGGGAGTGATCTTCAAGCTCTTCTTCTAGATGGGAACAGAATAGATTGCCTGGACAAGATGTCGCAGAAGCCACGAATGGCTTTAGGACATCTTTTTTTGCGTTCAGCGGTAAGCCTCGGCCTAAGAGTGGGTTCTTTGATTTTTCAAGCGAGAAATGTCACAAAAAGTCACAACAACTCGATAAAAAAAGTTAATAGGCGTTCGAAGAAAATGAAATACATAACATGACTAAAAGAAAATAACATATAGTAAATGAATTTTGCGTAGTATTATGTAGGATTTGGTAGTCTCTGAAGTAAGGTTTGTTTTAAGTGTTACCATTGCTGACAAACATCCGATTAGACAAAGGAGGCCAAGCCGTTGATCGACTTTCATCAGGTAGACAAACATTACGGACAATTCCATGTACTGAAGGGCATTGACATGCATGTTCAGGAAGGGGAAGTAGTTGTTGTAGTCGGTCCTTCCGGCTCCGGCAAGAGCACGATGCTGCGCTGCATTAACCGTCTGGAGACGATCACGAGCGGCGGATTAACCGTGGACGGTATAACTGTAAACGAACGCAAGACAGATATCAATACCCTGCGCAAAGAGATTGGAATGGTCTTCCAGCACTTCAACCTGTACCCGCACAAAAAGGTAATTGATAATATCACGCTGGCTCCGGTGAAGGTGCTGGGCTTAAGCAAAGCGGAAGCGGAGAAGACCGCAATGTATTATCTGGAGAAGGTCGGCATTGCCGACAAGGCGCAGTCCTATCCTTCCCAGCTATCCGGCGGACAGCAGCAGCGGGTGGCGATTGCCCGGGGGCTAGCGATGAAGCCGAAGATTATGCTGTTTGACGAGCCGACCTCGGCACTGGACCCGGAGATGGTCGGGGAGGTGCTCGATGTCATGCGTGCTCTAGCCCGCGAGGGCATGACGATGGTCGTGGTGACCCATGAGATGGGCTTTGCCCGCGAGGTGGCGGACCGGGTCATCTTCATGGATCAGGGACAGATCGTGGAAGAGGCGGAGCCGGAAGCCTTCTTCGCCAGCCCGAAGGAAGAGCGGACGCGAACTTTTCTCAGCCGTGTATTAAGCCATTAAACTAAAAATATAGGAATCCGGGGAGGAAACGAAATGAAAATGTCCAAGAGCTTCAAGGTGTTAAGTGTGCTGACGATTGCGGCCATGCTGGTCATTGCCGGGTGCGGCAACAACAAGGGCAAAAATGAACCTGCGGCAGGCGGCAATGCAGGCGGAGGGGCAGCTGCTGACTCTGAGGCCATTGCCAAGATCAAGGAGCGCGGCAAGCTGCTCGTCGGCGTGAAGTTCGATACCCGTCTGTTCGGTCTGAAGGACCCCGCCTCCGGCAACGTGGAAGGCTTCGACATCGATATTTCCAAGGCCATCGCCAAAAAAATTCTCGGTGACGAGAATGCCATCGAGCTGAAGGAGGTCACCTCCAAGACGCGTATTCCGATGCTGAATAACGGCGAGATCGATATGGTGGTGGCTACCATGACCATTACGGAAGACCGCAAGAAGGAAGTAGATTTCTCCGACGTCTATTTCCAGGCCGGTCAGTCCCTGCTGGTGAAGAAGGGCAGCCCGATTACAGGTCTGGAGAGTGTTACCAAAGATACGAAGGTCCTCGGCTCCAAGGGGGCAACCTCGATCAAGAATATCAAAGAGAAGGTGCCGGGCGTAACCGTGCTTGAATTCGATAACTACCAGGATGCCTTCAGCGCGCTCAAGGCGGGTCAGGGCGATGCGCTCACTACGGATGATGCGATTCTGTACGGGATGGCCTCACAGGACCCCGGATTTGAGGTAGTAGGGAAGCCATTCACCGATGAGCCTTACGGCATTGCGGTCCAGAAAGGCAACGCCGATGTAGTTAAGGCGATTAATGATACACTGGCTGAACTGAAAGCAAATGGGGAGTATGATGCCATCTATTCGAAGTGGATTGGTAAAGCTCCGGCCAAATAAGCTGTTCCAAGCAAGGGCTTGCTGCATACAAGGTAAGAACGAATAAATCGGTTTCACACGAATTTCTCGTAGAAACGGTAACGCCTTGTCTAAGGACGGCAACGCCGTTTCTACTTGTTTGTAGGAACGGCTGTCATGCCGGGCAGGACCGGACTCATCTATAGGTAAAGGCAGGTGAACATTGATGGATTTCTCAATATTAACGAAATACTTCGGACTGTATATGGAAGGCTTCTACGGTACACTGCTGTCCAGTGTGCTGGCCCTCATCGGCAGCTTCCTGATCGGCGCGGTTGTTGCCGTCTTCCGCATTACTTCAGTCAAGGGACTACGCTGGTTCGGCGCGGTGTATGTGGAGTTCATCCGCAACATCCCGCTGCTGCTGGTCGTGTATATTTTCTATTACGGGCCTTCCGCTCTGGGCTTCACGCTGGACGGCTTCAAGGCAGGAACGATCGGACTCGCCGTATATACCTCGGCCTTCATCGCCGAAGCGATCCGTGCCGGAATTATGGCCGTTCCCAAGGGACAGATGGAGGCGGCACGTTCCTCCGGTCTCAGCTACATACAGACCATGCTGCATATCATTCTGCCGCAGGCGATCAAGCTGGTGATTCCGCCGCTCGGCAACCAGTTCATTAACCTGATTAAGAACTCTTCGGTACTGACTCTGGTGGCCGGTCTTGATCTGATGTACTTCGCGGACGGGATCTCTACAGAGACTTACCGGACCTTCGACACCTACATTTTCGTAGCGGTATTCTATCTCGTGCTTACTCTTCCGCTCAGCTATGGCGTGCGGATCTGGGAGCGCAGACTGCAGCGCAAATATTAAGAAGCATCATACAAGGACATCTGAAGCTAAAGGAGGGATATTATGGATTTCATAGGTGCATACTCCGCCGATAATCTGAAGTTTCTGCTGGACGGATTGTATGTGACGCTGATCGTTGCTTCTGTATCGATCTTCCTAAGCTTTCTGATCGGCTGTATTATTGGCGTCATCCGCTACTCGGAGGTGCCGGTGCTGTCTCCGGTCATGTTCTACCTGGTGGAGCTGATCCGTAATCTGCCGCTGCTGCTGATCATCTTTTTCATCCGCTTCGCCTTGCCGGAGGTCGGAATTAAGCTCGGACTGATTACTGCGGCCATTGCAGCACTAACTATCTTCGAGGCGGCGATGATTGCCGAGATTGTCCGCGGCGGGTTAACGTCAATCGACAAGGGGCAAATTGAGGCGGCGCGTTCCTCCGGTCTCAGCAATGTACAGACCTTATGGCATATCGTACTTCCCCAGGGGCTGCGGCGGATGGTTCCGCCACTGGTCAGCCAGTTCATCTCCCTGCTGAAGGATACTTCGCTCGCCGTTGTCATTTCCCTGCCGGAGCTGATGCATAATGCCAACATTGTCATCGGTCACAGCTATAGATATGCCATCCCTACGCTGGCGCTGGTTGCCCTGATTTATTTTGTCGTCAATTACCTGCTGTCGCTGTTGTCCAGAAGGCTTGAGCAGAGGGCAGTATAACCCTTAGCCGAATGAGGATTAAGCCATATTCAATCCAGTGCGGCTATGATACTATAGTTGTCAACCTCTCTAGGCAGGAGCAGTGGCGATGGGACAATCGATTCTGAGCATGAAGGCGGTACAGATTCTGCTGGTAGCCGCCGTTACTGCGGTAGCCGGAGAATTCAAGATCAACCCGTTTGACGGAGATATCTTCCGGATTGCCATGGGCAGCAGCGCTTTTCTACTCTTCCTGCTGTTAATGAGGCAACTGCCGTATATCCTCACAGGCTGTGCTACCGGGCTGGTCGTGCTGCTGTTCCGGACTGCCATGGATATGGTGGAGGGAAGCGGACTGACGGTGGAGCAGAGCCTTAGCAGCCACTTCTCGGCAATGATCTATTACATGATGTTCGGCGCACTGATGCATGTCATCAAGAGTCAGATTGATACCTTCCATCCGCTGGTGCTGGGCGCCGTTGCCGCGCTGATCGATCTCCTGTCGAATGAAATGGAGCTGCTGACCCGGCTGATTGTGCTGGATTCGGCTACCTTCCGGCTGAACGAGTGGACGTACCTGATGGCGATTGCTGTCTTGCGTACGTATTTCACCACCGGGGTATATAGCAGTATCGCTGTCAGCCAGCTGCGTATCCGGGAGCGGGAGCAGTATGAGCGGACCCAGCAGATGCTCGGATTCGGCTCCGGCCTGTACGGGGAAGTGTTCTATTTGAAGAAGTCCATAGGTACCCTGGAGCTGGTAACGCTGAACAGCTTCGAGCTGTACAGCAAGCTGAAGGACGGAGCAGGCACGGGGCGTTACAGCCGGCAGGTGCTGGACATCACCCAGCAGCTCCATGAGGTGAAGAAGGATTCGCAGCGGATTCTGGCGGGGCTGGTGAAGCTGGTGGAGCGCGAGGTGAACGGGGACATGCCGTTGTCAGGCATTCTGCAGTTCGCGGTCAAGAGCAATGCCAAATATGCGGAAATGCTGGGCAAAGAGATTAAGTTCCATTCTCACATCACCTCCGATTACACAACCGACAGTTACATTCCTCTATTGACCCTGCTTAATAATCTCACCGCCAATGCGGTGGAAGTCATCCAAGGAACAGGCAGCATCCATCTGAACGCTTATGAGCAGGACGGCATGACTATTCTGACAGTGACCGATAGCGGGACAGGCATCGGGAAGCGTGACCTTGACCTGCTGTTCGAGCCAGGCTTCACCACGAAATTCGATGAAGAGGGCATCGCAGCCACAGGGATCGGGCTCTCTCATGTACGGGATATAGTGAATATGTTCGAGGGAAGTATTACGGTTCAGCCGGTATCGCCTACCGGAGGAGCGATGTTCCAGATTATGGTGCCGAGCGTGAAGCTGCGGAAGGAGGAATAGAGGATGCCGCTATCATTCTGTATTGTAGATGACGACGCGTCGGCGAGAAGAATGCTGCAGCATATTATTGAGGACAGCGGGCTTGGTGAGGTGACTGGTACTGCAGAGAGCGGGCAGGAGGGGATAGCCCTGATCCTGAGTGAGACCCCGGACATTGTGCTGATGGATCTCCTGATGCCGGACCAGGACGGGATTGAGACCATCCTCTCTCTTCAGGCACAGGGCTGCCGCTCCAAATTCGTAATGATCTCGCAGATTGAGAACGGGGATATGGTCAGCCGCGCCTACAAGAGCGGAATTGAATTCTTCATCCGCAAGCCGATCAACAAGATTGAAGTCGAATCTGTTCTATATAAAGTGAATGAACGTTACGCCATGGGCCGTTATCTGGATGAGATCAAGCTGACGCTGGGCAAGCTGGAGGGTCTCCAGTTCGGACTGCCGCAGCTGCCACCGGGCAAGCGTACCGTCAAGGAGATTGTTCAGCCGATTCTGATGAATATGGGCATGATCTCGGAGAACGGCAGCCGTGATATTATCACAATCATGGAACTGGCGGTAGCGGAAGGGCAGAGCGGAAGTCTTCCGTCCCTGAAGGAGCTGTATGAGCTGACCGCTGCGAAATACAGACCGGTGCCTGCGGAGGCCGCCAAAGAGGTCAAGGCCATCGAACAGCGTCTGCGCCGCGCACTGGCGGCGGGTCTGACAAGTCTCGCGTCCATCGGTCTGACGGATTACGGCAATCCGAAGTTCGAGCATTATGCGCCGCTGTATTTCGACTTTGAAGAGGTGCGCCTGAAGATGAAGGAGATTGAACAGGGCCGGGATAGCGGCAAGGTGAAGGTGAATATTAAGAAATTCCTGCAGGTGCTGCATCTGGAGGTGCTGGAGGGCTTGGGCCGCTGAAGGGGATGGATGCCGGAACTGAAGCGGGATGACTGCGGGGGCTGGAAGCATAGCAATGCGGGAAATGAAGCCAAAATGATAGCATGATGACACAAGAAACCTCCGGAACTGCTGCCCAGCGGACTGGCGGTTATTTTTTTGGTGAAAGATGCGTTACAATGGTAGGAGAGCGTCAGGCAACAGAAGAGTTGCAATGCGGATAACAGACTTACGGGGGACTTATATATGATACGAACGCTTGTGGTAACTCATCAGGGTGAGGTGCTGACGGATCTGCCGCTACAAGATATAGCGCTGGATGATTATGCCTGGATCTGGGCGGATTTCGCTATGCCGACGGAGGAAGAAACCTTGAGGCTGGACACGTATTTTCATTTTCACCCGCTGGCGATTGAAGACTGTATGCATGTCTTGCAGCGGCCGAAGCTGGATTATTACGAGGATGTGCAGTTCTTCGTGCTGCATTCGCTGAATGAGAGGACATTGGAGGCCGAAGAGATCGACCTGTTCCTAAGCACAAAATACCTCGTCTCCTACCATCACCAGGACAAGCCGGAGATGGAGGAAGCGTGGCAGATGGTCAAAGCTGAGATTCACAGCCGCAAGGGCTGGTCGGGCGGGCCGATGGCTGCTGCTTACACAGTGATGGACAAGCTGGTCGACAAGTATTTCCCGTCCCTGTATACGCTGGAGGATGAACTCGCGGATCTGGAGAGCCAGGGCGGCAACGAATCGGTGGAAGAGCTGATGAGCCAGGTCTTTAATGTACGCGGAAGGCTGCTGAAGCTGCGGCGGACGATTGTGCCGATGCGTGATCTGATGTACCGGATTGTCAATTCGCAGCATGTGCAGAGTAACGGCGAGGAGCGGGTCTACTTCGGCGATATCTACGATCATCTGCTGAAGCTGACCGACATGATTGAAGTTGACCGGGAAATGACCGCCGACCTGCGTGACAGCTATATCTCGCTCAACTCCAACCGGATGAACTCCATTATGAAGACACTCACGGTGATTACCACGGTATTCATGCCGCTGACGCTGATCGCCGGAATCTATGGAATGAACTTCAGGGTGATGCCGGAGCTGGAATGGAAATACAGCTATTTCACGGTGCTGCTGCTTATGCTGGTGCTGGGAATCGGGATGTTCGGCTGGTTCCGGCGGAGCGGCTGGTTTAAGTAGAAGAAAAGCGCGTTAAACGCCGCCGCTTAGGAACGGCGGCGCTTAACGGAGGAAGGCCCACCGGATTTACGCTTCTTGGAGGTGGTATTGCGGCGCTTCGTGACGGGGCGTCTTTTTTTGCGCCGTTTGGGGCTATAGAGGGCTGCATCTTCTTCGGCTGCGAGTTCTCCCGCTCCGCTTCCCTTGCCTTTGCCGAACCCGCCCATCACAAGCTTCACCATCGGAGCCATCTGTGAAAAGCCCTGCATCACCTTCTGCACCTTGCCCATGGTGTTGACGATTCCGTCAATCCCGCCCATCCGGTCAACGATTCCCTTGATCTGTTCCATATTCGCCAGACTTCCAAGATTGCCGAGTCCGCCAAGCAGGCCTCCGGCCTTCGCAGTAGAAGCTTCTGCAGCAGGGAGCGCGAGTGCCGTATCGGTGACTTCAGCGCCATAAGCAGGCAGCAATTCAGGTTCTCCGGGAAGCGGGGCAGGCGTATAAGCAGATAGTCCCGGGTAAGGTGACGGATTGTAGGGTTCAGCCAGTGAACGGCCTTGCTGGCGGGAATGATTATAGTAATGCTGAGGCATAGGATCACATTCCTTCGTTAGTGGTTTGCTATACTGTATGTCATGGGCGAACAGACGGTATAGACGAATGCCCGGGTAACCGGGATACCAGCGGAAAAGGGCGGATGCCTATAGAGGGGCAGGCGGAAGTGAAGAAACCGTGTCCATGCTTGATTTCGCACGGTTTTGTAGTACTATGAGTAAGGCGGTCTAGCCTGGGAGCAGAAAGTAGAAGGTGGATTAACCCCGGTTATGATGTGCGCCTGGAGTGGACGTTTGTCCATCATTTTCACTCTTTACAGCGTGAAACCGTTAATGCTTGAAAAATGTGCTCCAGTACAATATAGTAGAGGCAAGCTAGTCACATTAAAAGTTAATGTTTAGGGGATGATAGGGCGATGCAGCTAAAGAAGCTAAACGATAAAAGTATCGATCAATTATTTGAGGCTATTTTAACATTGAAAAATATGGAAGAATGTTATGTATTCTTTGATGATCTGTGCACCGTGAACGAAATTCAATCGCTCTCGCAGCGCCTTGAGGTTGCGCGGATGCTGGGCAAGGGGTCTACATATAATCAGATCGAAGCCGAGACGGGAGCCAGTACGGCTACAATTTCCCGTGTGAAGCGCTGCCTGAACTATGGTAATGACGGTTATAAGCTTACGCTGGAACGTCTGGGCCGTTAATCTATGGTTCCGGGTGTATTGTTGATCAGTCACGGCTCCCGTGATCAGGCCTGGGTGTCGATGGTAGATGAGGCAGTGAGCCATCTCACGCTCCGGGAGGAGCTGCCGGTGGCAGTGGCTTTCCTTGAGCTGGTAGAAGGACGATTGATACAGGATGGAATCGATACGTTGGAACATGCAGGGGTCACAGATATTATTGTGATCCCCTTGTTTGTGTCTTCCGGCAGCACGCATGTCGATGAGATAGAGTATGCGCTGGGCGCGAAGCCTGTTCCTGAACGGGAGACCGACCTTGCGCCGTTCAGGGTTGCCACGAAGGTTCATTACGGCTATCCGGTTGATGACGATCCCGATATTGCGCAGATGCTATGGGATAAGCTCCGGGAACTGTCGCAGCATCCCGGGCGTGAGATGGTGCTGCTGGTCGGACACGGCAGCAGGCATGACGGCTTCCGGCAGCGCTGGGAGCAGGGCATCTCTTCACTTGCCGCGCGGGTACGGGAGATAAGCGGGCTGGCCGCGGCTGATTACGGGCTGCTGAACCCGGACAGTGTGAGAAGCCGGGTGGAGCATTGGCAGGAGCAGGGCTATGATGTGCTGGTGGCTCCGCTTTTTTTGAGTGAGGGGTACTTCACCAAAGTGGTTATTCCGCAGCGGCTGGAGGGACTGGATTATGCCTACTCCGGCCAGACGCTGCTGCCGCATCCGCTGCTGCCGCGCTGGATTCAGCGGCAGGTGGAAGCAGCGCTCCAGCGTCTTGAGAGTCAGGAGTAGTTAGTACGCGGGTAATGAAGCTGATTATAGGGTGCGACCAGTGTTCAATGTAGCCACAGCTACCACTGCTGCATACATATATCTATACTTTCTGCCGATCTTCTAAGCTTGGAGCCCGGGCGGAGGGTATACTTATATTCCTCCTCCGTTCCCCGACATTGCTTGTGGGGTACAGAATTGGGTATAATCAGTAAAGTTATCCATTATATAAACAGGTGGCGTTCCGGTAATGAAAACTGCGAGATTGATTTATAATCCCACTTCTGGTCGGGAAGAAATGAAAAGACGACTCGCCGATATTCTAGACCGGCTGGATATGGGCGGTATCGAAGCTACCTGCCATGCAACAACGGGAGAGGGCGATGCTACTGCGGCTGCAGCCCAGGCTGTGGAGCGCGGTACTTATGATCTGATCATAGCTGCCGGAGGCGATGGTACACTTAATGAAGTGATTAACGGGATGGCGGAGAAGCCGAACCTTCCCCCGCTCGGCATATTGCCGCTGGGAACGACGAATGATTTCGCGCGGGCCATGGGCATTCCGAAGAATTGGGACGAAGCCTGCGACCTGATTCTGCGTCAGGAATCGCGCCTGATTGATCTCGGCAAAGCCAATGACCGTTACTTCATTAATATAGCAGGCGGTGGACAGCTGACGGAGCTGACCTATGAGGTCCCCAGCAGGCTGAAGACCATGATGGGTCAGCTCGCCTATTACCTGAAGGGGATCGAGAAGATGGCCAGCCTTGCTCCGCAAGAGCTGTACATCCGCGCGAACGGCCAGGAGATGATCCATGACGAGTTCATGCTCTTCCTGATTGCCAATACGAATTCGGTCGGCGGCTTCGAAAAGCTGGCTCCGGGTGCGCGCATCGATGACGGCCTGCTCGACGTTATTGCCGTTAAGAAATGCAACCTGGCTGAGTTCATCCGGCTGGTGCGTCTGACCATTCGCGGAGAGCACCTGAATGACAAGAAGGTTATCCATTTCCGTACCGATGCGATGGAGGTTACCTCCCCAGGCCACGTCCTATTGAACCTGGACGGTGAGCTTGGCGGCACTTTGCCTGGCAACTTCAGCATCCTGCCGCAGCATCTGCGGATTTTTGCGCAGAACTAATCGTGAAGAACATGAAAGAAGTGAACCTATACACATGAATAAACAACGCAGCAGGCGCAGCGCAAGCCGCCGGGAGCAAGGGGCGGCCCCTGTCGCCGGACTGCCGGTGAATAAGAATGATGAGGTCCTGCTCGATATCATCGGCATGACCCATGAAGGAGAAGGGGTAGGCCGCGTAGAGGGCTATACCCTATTTGTGCAGGGCGCTCTTCCCGGTGAGAGAGTCCGGGCCAGAGTGCTGAAGACCAAGAAGCAGTATGGCTACGCCAAGCTGCTGGAGCTGGTGCAGGCCAGCAGCGACCGCATCGCGCCGCCCTGCCCGATCTATGATCAGTGCGGCGGCTGCCAGCTGCAGCATATGGACTACACCGCGCAGCTCGCGTGGAAGCGCCAGCTGGTGGTGGACAACCTGCAGCGGATCGGGAAGCTGGAGGTGGCCGGTGCGGCGGGTGCAGATGCGGCAAGTGCATCTGGGACTCAAGGCGAAGGCATCCGCGTGCTGCCCACCCTTGGCATGGAAGAGCCCTGGCGTTACCGCAACAAGGCCCAGGTGCCTATTGGGGTTACGGATGGCGGTCTGGTTGGCGGCTTCTATGCACGGGGCAGTCACCGGATCATCGACATGGAGACCTGTCTGATCCAGCATGAGGACAACGACAAGGTCGTTGCCACCGTCAAGAGCCTCGGCCGTGAGCTGGGCATTACCGCTTATGATGAAGAGACCGGTCGTGGACTGCTCCGCCATGTAGTGGTGAAGAAGGCGTTCCGCACCGGCCAGATGATGCTGGTGCTGGTCACGAACGGCCGGGATATCCCGCACCTGGACGCCTGGCTCGGCAGTATCCGCGAGCAGCTTCCGGCAGTGGTCAGCATCTGCCAGAATATTAACACCCAGCGGACCAATGTCATCTTCGGCAACGATACCCGCGTATTGTGGGGCAACGAGGTCATTTACGACTACATCGGTGAGGTGCAATTCGCCATCTCGGCGCGCTCCTTCTACCAGGTGAACCCGGCCCAGACCGAGGTGCTGTATGGCAGAACTCTGGAGTACGCTGCACTTACCGGCAAGGAAACTGTGATTGATGCCTACTGCGGCATCGGTACCATCTCCCTATTCCTGGCCCAACATGCGGATCAGGTGTATGGTGTAGAAATCGTGCCCGAAGCCATCGAGGACGCCCGCGCCAACGCGAAGCTGAACGGAATGAACAACGTGAAGTTCGAAGTCGGCGCTTCGGAGGATGTCATCCCGGCCTGGAAAGAACAGGGCATCACCCCAGACGTCATCGTTGTCGATCCCCCGCGCAAGGGCTGCGACCCGCGTCTGCTGGAGACCATCCTGCTTATGCAGCCGGAGCGTGTCGTATACGTGTCGTGCAACCCATCCACCCTGGCCCGTGATTTGCGGGTGCTGGAGGATGGGGGCTACCGGACGGTGGAGGTTACGCCGGTGGATATGTTCCCGCATACGGTGCATGTGGAGTCGGTGGCTTTGTTGGTGATGGATGTTGTAACCCTCTAATAAACCCGTGCTATAACAAATAAACCACTGCTAAAAAAGAATAAAGATTTGATAAAGTCGATAAATAGATGCAGAGGAGAGGAAGAATCCCTCTGCTGTAACCCCCACATAAACGGACCTTTGATCACTTAATGTTTACCTATAAGCCGAGCAATCTTCAGGCATTCCCCTGATTATCGCTCGGCTTTTCTTTTCCCAGTATCCCTTTCTACGAAGCTTCAATCCATAAAGAACAACCCAAGAATAGGGTTGGTTAGTTCTGAGGTGAGGTAACGTACAAATAGATTATAAAATTTAAAAGTATGAACAGAGAATATTGAATTTAATTGCCTCTTTCATTTGATATGGTGATCTCGTAATGGGCAAAGGCAATCCAGAATGGGGGGGAATCGAGAAAGTCAATTCGTTTACAGCATGCTTGCTGGCGGAAGAGGTGTAAGTGAACCTGATTTTTTATTGAAAGCGTTATCATCTTAGTGATTGAGGACATGGAGTTCCATAAATACCGGTTTGATTTCTTTTGGTAGTTAATTGAATGACTGCTTTTGTTCTATCGTAGAGAAAACACCTCTTCGATATGGTTAAGCTGATTTTCCAGGTGTGAAAGTTGAGTTTATTTATTATCATTTTAACAATCCGATGAATGGGAGTGGATGACTGTTGTTGAAGAATCGTATGTTTTATGGGGTAAAGCTCATACTCGCGATGATGCTTGCCATACCGATTTTATGGACAGGTAACGCTACAAGAGCAACAGCTGATGGTACTGGGGTGAACACGAACTTAAGCGGCTGGGTGACTTCGGGGGATGCGGGGACATTAACGAACAGTGCAGACGGGAAGCTGCTCACGTCTGGCGGTAATTTCTTTGCGCTATCGACAACGACTGCCAACGATTTTACTTATGAAACGGATGTGACCATTCGCCAATTCCAAGGGAGTGGCGCATTGGTATTCCGCTCCAATAACAGCGGCTGGGGCTCTTATATGCTGCAGATCGATCCGGTAGGCGGCCGGATTCGCTTGAAGGATGCGAACGGAGATCGTGAGCTGGGCGTGTACAGCGTTTCGCTTGCGGCTAACACAACCTATCATCTGAAAGTGAGAGCTGTTGGATCAGCGCTCCAGGTATACTGGGGGAGCAGTGCTACACCTGTGATTAGCATAAATGATAACGCTTACACCGGAGGTTACTTAGGTGTTCAAGTTTGGAACAGCACGATGTTGTTCCAGAACATCATAATGACACCGAATTCGACAACGCCAACTTCAACTCCAACTGCAACACCAACACTAACACCAACAACTCCACCCGTGTACACGAACCTAAGCGGCTGGGGAACTAGTAATCTGAAAAGTTGTATGTCGAGGGGCGAGTGGACGCTGAATCAGAACATTGTTAAGGGCGTCGGATCTGCGAACGCAGAAGCGACTTGTATCGCCGACAGTGTGACAAGCGATTTCGTGTTTGAGGGTGACGTGACGGTGGATTCCCAAGCGCCGCAAGCGGTCGCAGGGTTGATGTTCCGTTCTGACAGGGATGGTGCGAACGGATATATTCTTCGAATACGGCCGAGCGATCATACCGTCACATTACTCAAAAAACACGGGGACACCGAAACGGTAATCCAATCGAAATCCGGCATTCCTTTGAAGACTGGGAACAAACACCATATTGAAATAACGGCGATAGGTTCGAACCTTACGGTTTATGTCGATGGGTATTCGGCGGAGAAGATCGTAGCACAAGATGCCGACTTTTTGAGCGGATACGCCGGAATGACTGTGAAGAATGGGGCCGCCTATTTTCAAGATGTGTATCTTACCCCATACAGCAATTATTATACTGAACTGTACCGGCCGCAATACCATTTTACGGACACGCGAGGATGGGCCAGCGATCCGAACGGACTGGTGTATTTTGAAGGTGAATATCATCTGTTCCACCAGGATGGAGGCCAATGGGCTCATGCCATCAGCACCGACCTTTTACATTGGAAGCAGATGCCGCTTGCGTTGAAATGGAACCACTTGGGGCATATTTGGTCGGGGTCCACGGTTGCTGATTTAACCAACGCTTCAGGGTTGTTCGGGGACTCGGGCGGTAAAGGTTTGATTGCCTATTATACTTCATTCAATCCGAATAAGTCGAACGGCAATCAGAAGATCGGGGCTGCGTATAGCAAAGACAAGGGACGCACGTGGGTATATTACGGGGATGACGCCATAGTGCCTAACCCGGGCGGCATTAACGGCAGTTGGGATTTCCGCGATCCGAAAGTCGTGCGTGACGACGTCAATAACCGATGGATTATGGTGGTATCTGGCGGGGATCACATTCGCTTTTATACATCGACTGATCTGCTTCATTGGACGTGGACCGACAATTTCGGATATAGCCAATATATACGCGGCGGGGTGTGGGAGTGCCCGGATTTGTTCCAACTTGCGGTGGACGGGAATGCAAACAATAAAAAATGGGTGCTGATGATCAGTACCGGCGGCAACCCGAATACGCAAGGTTCGTCGGCGGAATATTTCATTGGTCAGGTAACGGCGGATGGAAAATTCGTAAATGACAACCTTCCGGGCAAAGTGTTGCTTACCGACTTCGGGAAAGAGAATTACGCTGGGATGTCGTTCTACAACACACCAGATAACCGGCGCATTACGGTGGGATGGATGTCAAATTGGGATTACCCATTTAGCTTCCCGACCGAAGGTTGGAAAGGGCAATTGACAATTCCCCGCAAGCTGTCGTTAAAGACCGTGAACGGGAACGTCATCCTTGCGCAGAATCCGATAAGCGAACTGAGCTCATTGCGTGGAACCGATTTTTCAGTTAACAATGTTTCGGTAACACCGCAATCCGGCAATATCCTTGGAACGATCAATGGAAATGCATACGAAATTGTCGTGGAACTCCAGCTCCCCAATTCTGGAGCGGCTACCGAATTCGGATTCCGATTGCGGGAAGGCGGAGGACAGAAGACGGTCGTCGGCTATCGGAGTACCGATAACAAGATGTTCATCGATCGATCCGCTTCCGGCAGAACGGATTTTTCTTCCAATTTTACGACGTTGCATGAGGCGGTTGTGCAACCCGTCAACGGTGTCGTCCGTATGCATATCCTTGTGGATGAGTCTTCTTTGGAGCTATTTGGCAACGACGGGGCAGTGGTCTTTTCGGACATCATCCTACCGGATTCCACTAGCAGCGGGATGAGCTTTTATGCATCCGGTGGAGCGGTTGTCGTGAAATCATTACACGTGTATTCCTTGAAAAATACATGGAGAAGTTCGATGTAGATGGTAATACAGTACAATGAATAGTGCTGGATCGCCGATTGCTGGAACTCGGAGTCGGCGATCTAGTATGGATGAAAGATGCCCAAAGAATTTACCGTGGTTACACATGAAGCTTCAAAAGCTGGAGCGAAAAAAAGAATACTGATTCCCAACGTCTGTGATGCTCATAGAATTCCCGTTATTAATACATTTGATATGATGAGGAAATTAAAGGTTAGGCTTGGCTAGGATAACTTCATCCAGGGGATTCCCTCTGGATTTTTTTGTGCAATTCTTAAAATGTCTTGATGTGAATCTGATGTGAAACCACCTTAAAAGCTGTTAACATATAAGACGAAATTTATAAAGGCCTACGGGGACAGGTAAACCAGGAATCCACCAGACAATAGCCGCTATGAGGCGGGAGCCTGTGACGAAGGCTTTGTTTTCTGGGCAATAGTATCGTCGTGAATGACAAACAGCGGCTCCGCCGTGCGCCGGGAGGTCTCCAGGATTTGGCGAAGGGATTCTATTGACTTTGTTTTGCAGCACCGTTTCATCCCAGACGCCTTCGGCGAGAAAATGGCCCAATGTCGTACGATGGCAGTCGGTGCTTTAACAAATAGTTGCGGATGGCGCTAGGTTCAGGTACGATGGCGATATGAGACATTGTGATTTCCCCTTCGTGAAAAAGTGTGTTGTGGTGACTACTTTTTAACATAAGGAAAGCACTTTGTCTCTATTCTTTTGTATTTTACAGTTTACTGGAAGTGGATTTGCTCATTTATAGTTATTTATTTAGATTTTTTTGTGGAGGTATCAACAGTGATTGTAAATACAAAATTTCAGATCCCCCATATACGAAATACTATGGTATCCCGCCCGAAGCTGATGCGCAAGCTTAATGAGGGGATGGAAACCAAGCTGATGCTTGTTTCCGCGCAGGCTGGTTATGGAAAGACTACAGCTTTATGTGAATGGGTGAAGCAATGCACCACATTTGTTGCGTGGGTCTCTTTAGATAAGCATGATAATGAGTGGATTTCATTTTGGAGTTGCGTAACGGCCTCCATTCAGGAGAGAATCCCTAGCTTTGGCCAAACGATTGGGTGTCTTCTTGAGGAAGGACCTTCGGAATCTTCAGAGCCTATGATTAAGGAACTTTTGAATGAATTGAATCATATAACCGGTGAACTGGTAATCATACTCGACGATTATCATTTCATTGAACTCCCCGATATTCACCAATCACTGAGCTACCTCCTGGAACATTTTCCTCCACATATTCATCTATATATCGCTAGCCGTACCGATTTGCCAATTCCTACTACCAGACTTTTGGCGAAGGGTGAAATGCATTCTATCCAAATGCATGATTTGCGCTTTGAACTGGAAGAGGGGGTTGTGTTTTTTCGAGATACAACGGATTTATCGCTAACGAAAGGGCAAGTAACCGAGTTGTTCCATCGAACTGAGGGCTGGGTCAGTGGATTGCAGCTGGCGGCAATATCTCTGAAACGAAGTGCTAATATAAAGCAGTCCATCCAGCAATTTACGGGTCAACAGCATCATATAGCCGATTACTTGTTGGAAGAAGTGTTCCTCCATCAATCGGAAACCATGCGGTCCTTTTTATTGGAAACGTCCATTTTAAGTAGAATGAACCATTCTTTATGCCAAGCAGTAACGGGTCAAATGAACAGTCAAGAACAATTGCAGAGACTGGAGCAGCTAAATTTATTCATTATACCCTTAGATGAGGAGCGGAATTGGTATCGGTATCACCATTTACTTTCCGATTTCTTGCGACAGCTAGGGTCCAGAACGAATTCGGACAAATGGATTCAAGTGCACATCCGCGCGGCGAAATGGTTGGAGAAAAAAGGGTTTGATGAAGAAGCGGTCGAGCATTATTTAGAAGGCCAACAGTTTGCGGATGTTATCCGGTTGATCGAGAAAAACCCCCCTGCCTTGATGCAATCGAAGAGTGTTGCGTTGATGAGGTGGGTAACTGTTTTACCTGAAAGCGCCATTGCGGAGAAGCCGATGATCGAAATATTTTATATAGCCGTAATGATGCTAGGAGGTAAGTGGGAAGCCGCATTTCAGAGAATGGAGCAAACCAAAGTCCGGTTTGAAGCACTGCAAGGGAAATTACCCGATGTAGACTGGAACAAGGTTATGGGTAATATCTATTTCTATTGTGGTATGGCCTCTTATATCCAAAATGACTTTGTGCGAGCATCGGATTATTTGGCCCTTACAGAACGATATATGCCGGAAGGAAGCTACTTTCAGGTGATGGGGGTAAACCGGTATGAAGGGTACAGTAGGAATTATGATCAATTAACTTTAATCAAAGATCTGTATGCGGCGGAAGACTTTATTAGGAAATGGATTAAAGTATGGGAGAATAAAAATGATTATCCTTTTATTGGATATATGTACTTGGCATATATCCATTTGCTGTATGAGTGGAATCGATTGGAGGAGGCAGAATTTTACTTCGGTCAGTCATTGGGGCGCAAAGACCATCAGCCTCTTGCACGAATTAGGATCCAATTGGGCATCGCTGCATCGCGGATTGAGCAAGCCAAAGGTAATCCAAAGCGAGCGTCCGAACTATTGGCGCAATTGAAGTCGGAAATTAACTCACCCGATTATGCTTTCTTTATTGTGAAAATCGAAACGGAACAAGCTTATCTATCTTTGCGGCAAGGCTCGCTCCAAGATGCGCTTGATTGGTTGGAAAGGTGTGGTCTTGCGCATACGGATGAGGTTTCATTGAATCTTATGGCAGAGCATCTGATTGTGGCTAGAGTGCTTGCGGCGAGCGAACGAATAGAAGAAGCGCTGTACCTGTTGGAAAGACTATATCTCTTAGTGTGCAAGGGAGACTGTCTCCGTGATCACACCAAAGTATTAATTGTGCAAAGTGTGACGCTATGGCATTCGGGTCAAACGGAGGCTGCGCTCATTCCATTGGGCACTGCTTTGGATTTGGCCAAGCCGGATGGATATATTCGTAGTTTTATTGACGAAGGTTCTGTAATGGCGGAGATGCTTAACGCATATTCAAACGTTCAGCAAGATAGCAATACTTCTTCGGGTTTCTATGTAAAGCAATTGTTGCGCGCTATGAATGATACACCAGAGGTTGATCAATCACCGAAAGAAAAACTGACAGGGCAGGAATTTAAAATTTTTCTGCTAATGATGGATAGATTGATGAACAAGGAAATTGCCGAGCGTCTGAATATTACGGTAGATACTGTGAAATTTCATATTAAAAATATCTACAAAAAGCTTGAAGTCAACAATCGTAAACAAGCACTGCAACTTGCAAAAAAATTATAGAGGCTTGGTTAAAATGCCTATCCTTTTTGAAAACCTACCCCAGGCGGGTAGGTTTTATTTTGTTTATTTTAATTTATAGTAGAGAAGAATTTTAAATTTTGAATTTTGAAAAAAGGCGGGTGAACAATTTATGAACAAACGTTGGATTTCTTTAGTAATGTCATTAATTATTCTATTGGGTATGATCCCTACTTTTGCTAGTGCTGCTTCTACTGATAATTGGGTTAATCAGAAACCTGCTAACCTTGTTACCAGTAATCAGGACGTCTGTTACAGTAACGGCAAGTTTATGGCGGTGACTGATGAGGGAGGCATCTTAACCTCGAGTGACGGAACGAGTTGGACGCTTTTCGATCCGCGAACTACAAATAGGCTTTCTAGTATCATTTGCGATAGCGGCAAGTATGTGGTTGTGAGTAGAACTGGGAATGCATCGTCCTCTAGTGACGGAGTGAACTGGAAAACAGGCTTTACCCTCAATAATTATTTATCCCTTTGGGGCGTTAGCTATGGCAACGGCCTGTATGTGGCGGTAGGGAACAAAATTACTGAAGATAAAGGAGCCATATACACCTCTACGACGACTGGGGATCCGGACTTATGGACGGATCGCAATGTAAATAACACTTCAACACTTACGGGCGTCACCTACGGCAACCAAAAGTTTGTGGCGGTGGGAGAAAGTGGAGCGATACTGACCTCGAGTGACGGAGTGAGCTGGACGAGCCGAAATTCGGGCACTGCGGCTGATCTTAAAGGCGTCAAATATCTAAATGGTAAGTTTGTGTCTTGGGCAGTAGACGGAACAACGATATTGACCTCGGTTGACGGAGTGAGCTGGAGTGTAATCACCACGTCGGGCCTTATCTGTGCGAAATGTGAGTTGGTAAATTCTGGCGTCCTTCATAGTGTATCCTACGGAAATGGTGCGTATGTGGGTGTGGGATCATTTAATTCTATCTATACCTCCAGTGACTTAGTGAGTTGGACGAAAAGGTATGAGGGTACGTACGGGTCTCTTAATGGCGTCACCTACGGCAACGGCACGTTTATCGCGGTAGGTAACAGAGGAGACATATTTCAAAACATTGATCTCCCGGCATACACCGTAACGTATAGCGGCAATGGCAGCACGGGAGGAACCGTGCCAACGGATAGCAATCCGTACACGAAAAATGCAACGGTAACCGTATTAGGCAACACGGGAAGCTTGGTGAAGACGGGCAACACCTTCGCAGGTTGGAACACGGCGGCGAACGGAAGCGGCACAAACTATGCGGAAGGTGCCACGTTCAGCATGGGAGCGGCGAATGTGACGCTGTATGCGCAGTGGACGGCCAACCCGACATACACCGTAACGTATAACGGCAATGGCAGCACGGGAGGAACCGTGCCAACAGACAGCAATTCGTACGCGCAGAATGCAGCGGTAACCGTAATAGGAAATACGGGAAGCTTGGTGAAGACGGGCAGCACGTTCGCAGGTTGGAACACGGCGGCGAATGGAAGTGGCACAAGCTATGCGGCGGACGCTACATTCAGCATGGGAGCGGCGAATGTGACGCTGTACGCGCAGTGGACGGCCGATCCGGCATACACCGTAACGTATAGCGGCAATGGCAGCACGGGAGGAACCGTGCCAACGGATAGCCATTCGTACGCGCAAAATACAACGGTAAACGTATTAGGAAACACGGGGAGCTTGGTGAAGACGGGCAGTACCTTCACAGGTTGGAACACGGCGGCGAATGGAAGTGGCACAAGCTATGCGGCAAATGCAACGTTCAGCATGGGAGCGGCGAATGTGACGCTGTACGCGCAGTGGACAGCCGACCCGGCATACACCGTAACGTATAGCGGCAATGGCAGCACGGGAGGAACCGTGCCAACGGACAGCCATTCGTACGCGCAAAATGCAGCGGTAACCGTAGTAGGCAACACGGGAAGCTTGGTGAAGACGGGCAACACCTTCACAGGTTGGAACACGGCGGCTGACGGAACAGGAGCACCATATGCGGCAAATGCAACGTTCGACATGGGAGCGGCGAATGTGACGCTGTACGCGCAGTGGACGGCCGACCCGACATATACCGTAACGTATAGCGGCAATGGCAGCACGGGAGGAACCGTGCCAACGGATAGCCATTCGTACGCGCAAAATGCAGCGGTAACCGTATTGGGCAACACGGGAAGCTTGGTGAAGACGGGCAACACCTTCATGGGTTGGAACACGGCGACGAACGGAAGCGGCACAAACTATGCGGAAGGTGCCACGTTCAGCATGGGAGCAGCGAACGTGACGCTGTATGCGCAGTGGACGGCCGACCCGACATACACCGTAACGTATAGCGGCAATGGCAACACGGGAGGAACCGTGCCAACGGACAGCAATTCGTACGCGCAGAATGCAACAGTAACCGTAGTAGGCAACACGGGAAGCTTGGTGAAGACGGGCAACTCCTTCACAGGTTGGAACACGGCGGCTGACGGAAGTGGCACAAGCTATGCGGCAAATGCAACGTTCGACATGGGAGCAGCGAACGTGACGCTGTACGCGCAGTGGACGGCCGACCCGACATACACCGTAATGTACAACGGCAATGGCAGCACGGGAGGAACCGTGCCAACGGATAGCCATTCGTACGCGCAAAATGCAGCGGTAACCGTATTGGGCAACACGGGAAGCTTGGTGAAAACGGGCAACACCTTCATGGGTTGGAACACAGCGGCGAACGGAACAGGAGCACCATATGCGGCAAATGCAACGTTCGACATGGGAGCGGCGAACGTGACGCTGTACGCGCAGTGGACGGCCGACCCGACATACACCGTAACGTATAGCGGCAATGGCAGCACGGGAGGAACCGTGCCAACGGACAGCAATTCGTACGCGCAGAATGCAGCGGTAACCGTATTGGGCAACACGGGAAGCTTGGTGAAGACGGGCAACACCTTCATGGGTTGGAACACGGCGACCGACGGAACAGGAGCATCATATGCGGCAAATGCAACGTTCGACATGGGAGCGACTAATGTGACGCTGTATGCGCAGTGGACGGCCGACCCGGCATATACCGTAACGTATAACGGCAATGGCAGCACGGGAGGAACCGTGCCAACGGATAGCAATCCGTACGCGCAAAATGCAACGGTAACCGTATTGGGCAACACGGGAAGCTTGGTGAAGACGGGCAACACGTTCACAGGTTGGAACACGGCGGCCGACGGAACAGGAGCACCATATGCGGCAAATGCCACGTTCAGCATGGGAGCGGCGAATGTGACGCTGTATGCGCAGTGGACGGCCAACCCGACATATACCGTAACGTATAACGGCAATGGCAGCACGGGAGGAACCGTGCCAACAGATAGCAATCCGTACGCGCAAAATGCAACGGTAACCGTATTGGGCAACACGGGAAGCTTGGAGAAGACGGGCAACACGTTCACAGGTTGGAACACGGCGGCCGACGGAACAGGAGCACCATATGTGGCAAATGCAACGTTCAGCATGGGAGCGGCGAACGTGACGCTGTATGCGCAGTGGACAGTTAGCCCTGGTGGCGGTAGCGGTGACGGTGCTGGCAGTGGAGGTGGAGGCAGCATCCCAACGCCACCAGAGAACAGCATTGTAATCTCAGTGAATGGCGAATTATCGCTTCCCGCAGGCAGAATGGGTAAGGTTAGTTTGGGAGATGCCATCACAATAGATATTCCGGCAAATGCAAAGGACAAAGAACTGAAATTAACGATTAAACAACTTACTGGGACTCAAGATCTTCTAACGGATGAAGACGTTCTGGCTAGTCCGATCTTCGAGATTCTGAAAAATTTCTCGGAGAACTTCAGTAAACCGGTAACACTGACTTTTAAGTTTGATCCGACAAAATTGAGCGGTAATCAAAGAGCAGCCGTGTTCTATTATGATGAAGTGCAGAAGAAATGGGTGGAAGTTGGCAGTGTTGTTAGGGGGAATCAGATTACCGCAGCAGTAACCCAATTTACAAAATTTGCGGTAATGGTTGTAGGGCAAGCGGCAAGTGAGCCAAAACCAACGATTGACTTTAGCGATATATCTGCACACTGGGCGAAGGCAAGCATCAACCAAGCGGTAAGCAGCGGAATCGTCACTGGTTATCAGGACAGCACGTTTAAGCCGGACAAAACCGTGACTCGTGCGGAATTTGCCGTCATGCTGATGAATGCATTGAAGACGCAAGGAGCGGGAGCGGCGCTGACGTTCACAGATACAGCGAAGATCGGAAGCTGGGCGCAGATAGCGGTCGCGCAAGCGGTGCAAGCAGGCATTATTAATGGCTATGAGGACGGTACTTTCCGTCCAGCCGGGGAAATTACACGTGCAGAGATGGCAGTGATCATTGCAGGTGCTTTGGGTAAATATAGCGAAGCGAATGTCACGGCAACTAGCTTCGCAGACGACAAGGACATTCCAGCGTGGGCAAAAGCTGCGGTTGCTTATGTAAAGCAAACAAGCATCGTGCAAGGGAAAGGCGACAATAAATTTGCTCCTGAGGATCATGCAACAAGAGCAGAGGCCGTAACGGTTCTGCTGAACATGCTGGCTCAAAAGAGCAAGTAAAGTGAAAATTGTCAACCCAAACTGATTTTTAGAAGTAAATAACAAGGGTTATCCTTAAAGCGGTTAAAGTAACTGCTGCTTAGGGGATAGCCCTTTCCTTAATATACATGACTTTGACATTTCAAATGCTTGGATTTTAAAATCGTTGACAATTGGTATATTTGCAATTTATACTAAACATATCCATTTACGGGTGTCATTCACCGTAGTGAAGTAGAGCATTTTCAGCAGGGCTTTATCGCTTGGGAAAATGCTTTTTTCTGCTTTTCATTCTGCATCGAGTCATATTCCACATTGTCCATCGTTTTGAGATTATTCTCCTTCACACTCACTTTCACCTATTCATTACTGAATATCACCATGTATGCTATCCTCTCTAATCAGCCTTTCTAAAGATTATCTAACGGAGGAAACAGGATGTCTAAATCAATTGAATTTATTTTGAGAGATGAGATTTTTGCTGAGCTTGACATCCAGTATCCAGATGACCACGATACCCCTTTGTTGGATCAAGGGATCGATTCGGCGGGCTTCATCAAGCTTATTGTTTCAATGGAATCGAAGTTTAATATCTCGATCCCTGATGAGGATCTATTGTTTGAGAAGTTCTCCACGGCGGGATTAATCCTTAATTATTTGACCGAGAAAACGATATGATGACTATCATTCAACGTTTATTCATGGAGGCTTGTGATCGCAAGGATCATATTATCCTTCAAGATCTAAAGCAGCAGTGGACTTATGCGGAAGTGATGACAGAAGCATACTTAATTGCTCTATATATCCAAAAGAACTTTGAGCTTGAGGCCGGTAGCCATATAGCGGTATACACAAATAATGAGCCCTTGTTCATTACTGCTTCGCTTGGCATTCAGTTCAGCGGTCATGTACTAATACCGGTTCCTTACTCGGCATCCCTAACTGAGATTGGAAATATTTTACAATCCAGTGACGCCAAGCTGGTTATCAGCAAATATGCACAGCCTGCACGGTTAAATTGTGATATTCATTGGGTTACCGCTCAGGATTTCTCGCAAGAACCGGTGCCTTCGTTTGAATCGATCTCGCTCACGAATCCGTCCGATCCCAATTCATGTGCTATTCTCCTTCCTACATCGGGCACAACCGGACCATCTAAAATCGTTATGTTATCCCATGAGAATGTATTAACGAATGCGTTGGCACATGGCGAAAAGGTTGGGTATACGGATCAAGATTCGTTTCTTGTAACGATGCCCGTTCATTTCAGTTCTACGATTGTCACCCAATTGATTTCTTGTATGCTATTTGGAACCCGAATTAGGCTTATCAGCTTGCCCTTGCTGCCGCGCACAGCGTTTAGACTGTTTCAGGATAAGGCGGTCACGGCATTCTCAGCGGTTCCTACGCAATTGATGCACTTTATTTCCGATTATCATCAAACAACCAACTGGAGTGCCTTTGATTCCATTGAATTTATTGTTATAAGCGGTGCGCCGATTCCCGCGAAATTAGTAGACCAGCTTCAGACTGTATTTCCCCAAGCGGACATTATTCAAACCTACGGATTGACAGAAGCTTCTCCGCGGGTGAGTATGATGGACCGGGGAGACCGCTGCTTATCCTGTGGTTCACCCATCAGTGACGTTTCTATTCGGCTTGTTGACGAAGATGAGAATGAGGTTGAAGGAGCTGCTGCCGGAGAAATTTGGGTCAAGGGCCCAAATGTGATGCTCGGTTATTACAACAACCCGGAGTTAACGAACGTTACCATTGTTGATGGTTGGTTAAAGACAGGAGATCTGGGATATTGGAATGAATCAGGGTGTCTCATCATTACAGGCAGAAAGAAGAATATCATTATATCCGGCGGTATCAATATCTATCCGGAAGAAATTGAGGAGTTTTTATATGGCGTGAAAGAAGTGGAGGAAGTCATGGTTGTTGGTGTGCCCGATGATCTATTAGGCGAAGTACCCATCGCCTTTCTGAAAGTTAGTGAAGAATGTCTGGTTGATATAGATGCGCTGACCAAACATTGCAACTTGCATTTGTCCTCGTATAAGGTGCCTAGGCAATGGAGGATTATCAATGAAATTCCAAAAACAAAAACAGGAAAACTGGACAGGGCAAGTACGAAGCACTTATTGCTAAAGGAGTAGGGGTGAACGAAAAGTTGAAGAATACAACTCAAACCTTGGGCAGCGGAATATTGCCGGTAAGTTATCCGATGATTACAACCTATACGCAGCATGCGCATCTCTTGTCCATACTTACCCATTACGAGTGCGCACACCCATGGATATTCAGCAATTATATTCAATTATTTATTAACAAGGATTATAAACATAATTGGGGAGATTTTTATTTCCCTCTGACTTATGAGCTGCGGCCTTCAGATGCATGCAAATGGATTACTACTCAGAAGATACATAGGGACACTGTAACAACTAAATGGGACTCTGTTATTCATTTTATTATAGAAAATATTAATGCTAATCATTATATCCACACCATGGTGAATTATTTCAACGTGCCCCTAAGCGATCGATATCATAGACTCCATTTGCATCATGACATATTTGTTTACGGCTATGACTTAAATAGAGAGATATTGTATGTTTCCGATTTCTTTAAGAACGGCGTTTATAGTCAAGCTGAGATATCATTTGCCGATTTCAATCTTGCGTTCAACACTAATCATCTAACAACCAATCATGATTATCTTAGAGAAATGGTGTATCTGTATAAATTCAACGAACAAAATCAGGATAATTTCAGTGCAGATACCCTAGTGAATTCTATAAGAAATTATTTCACTAAGAGAACGCCGGAATATTGGGAGATGTTCAACTATGGCGGCGACAGGGATAATCTTGACTTTGGCATGCAAATATACACAACTCTATTTAATTATGTGAAAGAGACCTCAGAAAATAAGTCTAAGCTTGATATAAGACCCTTTCATTTACTTTATGATCATAAGAAGATAATGACGCTGAGACTCAAGTATTTGTACGATAACCGGCATCTTATTAACTTAAATCAAGAGCATATTGATGAATTCACAGCCATTGAAGTTAAGGCGAAGATCCTTGTGAATGTAGCGTTTAAATATAATTTGACAAGGGATATGAGTATTTCAGAAAGCTTATATAGGCTGATAACGAATATAGAAAATGAAGAATCAATCTTCCTTGAACGATGGCTTGAAAAGGTAGGCATCCCGAAGCCGGTGGTCTTCTAGGTATATATATGGAGGGAGTGATGCTGGGATTATATGCTTTGTTATACAGCGTATTGAATAAGCTCACACAGTTCCTGCTTGTTTGACAAACCTTAGGCAATGGGGGGATCTTTATTTTCATTGTATTAACAGGAGTCGCAGGCTTCATCGGTTCCAACCTTGCCGAGAGGCTGCTGCGGGAAGGACATACCGTTATCGGGGTCGATAATTTTCTGACCGGGTCCACTGTCAACATGGACAATCTCTTACGGTCGCCAAATTTCAAGTTTATCGAGCATGACGTCATTCATCCGCTCGCCGTTGAAGGCCCGGTCGATTGGGTGATGCATTTCGCAAGTCCTGCCAGCCCGCCCAAATATTTGTCCTATCCGATCGAAACGATGAGGGTCAACAGCGAAGGGACGATGCATCTGCTGCAGCTGGCCAAAGAAAAGCAGGCCGCTTTTTTCCTGGCTTCAACAAGCGAGATCTACGGTGACCCAACCGTTCACCCTCAGCCGGAGAGCTATTATGGCAACGTGAATTCGATTGGAGCAAGAAGCTGCTACAACGAATCGAAGCGGTATGCAGAGGCGATCACCTACTGGATGAACAGGAAATACGGCATACCGGTAAGAGTCATTCGAATCTTCAATACATTCGGCCCGAGGATGGATTTATATGACGGACGTGTCATTACCAATTTCATTAATCAAATCATGTCCAAGCGCAACCTTACGATTTATGGCGACGGCAGACAGACGAGAAGCTTTCAGTATATCGACGATTTGCTGGAAGGGATTATAAGACTGCTGGGCACCACGTATGAACAGCCAGTCAATTTGGGGAATCCGCAGGAAGTCACCATACTTGAAGTCGCCCAAGTCTTGAAGGAGCTCATGAAGTCGAGCGCGCAGATCGAGTTTCTCCCGCTGCCGGAAGACGATCCTAGGAGAAGGAAGCCGGATATTACCATATCAAGGACGATTATGGACTGGGAACCGGCGATCGGTTTGCATGATGCACTCGCTAGAACGATCCATTATTACCAAGGTCAATATATCCATTAAACGGGAGGTACCTATGCAAGAACAGATCATAGCGATGATAAGCGAAATCAAGGACGACGCCCAGCTGGCAAACCGCTTGAACGAGCATTCCAGCATCATGGAAGACGGGGGACTAGACTCGTTACAGCTAATTACTTTCTTATTAAAGGTGGAAGAGCGTTTCGATATTGAAATCGATTTTGAACAATTCGACTTCGATTTTTTAGAGTCGGTTACAACCTTCTGCAATTATATCTCGGAGCTGCAGAAGACGGCATCTGTATGAACGATAGACACAAGGGCGTCCGGGAGCTTATGGATAAGCGGAAAGTAACGATTCTATGCTCGGGTTTCGGTCTGGGTTTCTATATTCCCGGCCTATTAGCTGCAAGCGGTTTCAAGAAAAGGGATATCGCGACGGAAGTGCTCGTGTTCGAAAGCTATTTGGAGCAAGACAAAAGGGATCATATTGCAGACAGCAGGAAGGCTTACCACAATAATTTCGCACTTGCCAATTTTTCGGCTCGAATGCCGATGGATATTCGGAGCAGCCTTGATTATGCCCAGGTAGAGCTATTGCTGGAGGCGTGGAAAGCGGAAGGACGGTACGAATTCATATCACTATCCGGACACTGGGGCTATATTCTGGATTTGTATAGGGAGAAGATGCTGCCGAATCCAATTCATGTAGACCTGCTCTACGTCGATTCAGATCTGGCCCCGTCTTGGAAGAGCTTGAAGAAGTTTCATCCCCGGTATGATGAGCATTATTACAATGCTTGTCTCTATGACACCGATAAGATGGAGATTCGATGCGAAATCCCGGTTCCTCTGGGTACGCCAATCCCCTTCGAATCAAGGAAGCGGCGGCTTGTTGTTCATGGCGGTGGCTGGGGGATGGGCACTTATCAAAGTAAAGTTCCGGAGCTTTCCAGCCATAACTATGGGCTTGATATCGTAGCTTACGACTGGAAGGAAGCGAAGCCCGATCCCGATCACCGGTATTGGATGAACGATCCGGATTGGTGTTCATGGGTGAAGAGCGGAAGCGGCCTGCACGAGTTCCCGCCGTACATTGAAATAGCGGGAGAAGATACGAAATCATACGCCGCTAAGGCTGATCATCATTGGTTATTTGATGTCGCTTCGGAGGCGATGGCTATCGTGGCCAAGCCGGGAGCGGGCACATTGATCGACTCGCTTGCATCCGAAACCCCTCTTATTCTGCTGGAGCCGTTCGGTAGTCATGAGCTTAGTAATCTGGAATTGTGGGAGTCGCTTGGGTTCGGAATACGCTACGAGAAGTGGCGGGAGATGGATTTTTCCGTAGATGTCCTTAAGGAGATGCATCAGGCGATCAGGAACAGGCCCGGAGAACGGACGAATTATGTGGATCATTATTGTTCGAGAGTCGCGTTAACGAAGAGGTAAGATTTCAGTGGCAGAAGGGGTTATGCTATGAGCGTAAATAAATTGAGCGTTGCCCAGGATACGATAAGCTATCCAAGATGGATCGTCTTGCAACTGCTGGAGGAATGCAATCTGCGATGCAAGATGTGCTATGAGTGGGGACTCGAAGGGCCCTACAAAAGCAAAAAAACATTATCGCAGCTGGACCCGGATCTGATCAAAAAGATTATCGTGGAGTGCAGCCCCGGCAAGCCGTATTACGATTTCTTCGGCGGCGAGCCGCTGATGTACCCTTGGCTGAGCGACATTCTCGCCATGATCAATCATTATGGGAGCATAGCGGACTTCCCTACGAACGGCACATTGCTTGAGAAGCATGCCGAGATGCTTGTCGAGACTGCGCCCAATAAGATCTGGGTGTCACTCGACGGCCCTGAGGAAATCAACGACAGGCAGAGGGGCAAGGGCGTATTCAAGAAAGTGATTAAGGGGATCGAGAAGCTCTATGAGCTCCGGCAAAGCAAAGGCAAGCAATTTCCGAAGATGGGTGTATCCTTTATCATTACGCCCTTGAACTATATGTACATCGAGGAATTTTTCTTTAAGCATATCGACTTGTCGATGCTGGACCATATCAGTATGGAAGTGCAGCTCTATGCCACGGAAGAGCAGTATGCCCAATATGTGGATGTTCTTAGAGAGGAATTCGATGTGCATGAAGCTCCGTATGCCAAGGGGATGGTCTGGCAGGACATCAGTTCGTTCAGCCAGATCGATATTCCCGAATTGACGAGACAGCTCAATAATGTTAAAGCGTATTGCTTGAAAAACCGTATTCATGTGATCACTTATCCGAAGACTACAGATGAACTGAATTTGCACAACTACTTCTCGGGGCAATTCCAGCAGATGGCGGATAAGCGAAGACAGTGCTCTCTTCCATGGACGTATGCTGAGATTACGGCAAGGGGCGACGTTTCGCCCTGCCATGCCTTCTATGATTTGACCTTCGGCAACGTAAATGAAGAGAATTTGGTGGATATCTGGCGCAGTGACAAGTACAAAGAGTATCGCGCGTATATGAAAAAAAATATGCTGCCGATTTGTACGGCTTGTTCAAGGTATTATATCTACTGATTCATGTGAATGACCTATTACGTTTAAGAAGGGTGTGTTGATATGAATCCGAAATCTGAGATTAAACATTCCGCAAAGGATTTGCAAATTTTGAAACGTACTATCAGGAATACGATGGAAACCAAGCGGAACATTGAGAAAATAGCGGGTTACGCGACACCGTTGCCAGAGTCGGTCGGGATTAAACTGACGAACCAATGCAACTTGCGCTGCAAGCATTGCTATCAATGGAACGACACCGGCTACCATCACTTCATGACACCGGAGCAGCAGCGGGAACAGCTCGACTACGGGCTGCTGGAGAAGCTGATCCTTGAGACGGAACCCGCCAAGTCGAGACTCTATATCTGGGGCGGTGAGCCGCTTGTATACAGCCATTTCGACCGGTTGGCCGATTTGCTTGAAGCCCATCCTCGTGAGACAACGATCTGCACGAATGCGGTGCTGATCGAGCGAAAGCTGGACGCCTTGCAGAGAATCTCCGATAACCTGGAGCTGCTCATAGCGCTTGACGGATTCGAAGAAGAGAATGATGCGCTTCGCGGCAAAGGAGTATTCAACAAGGCGATAGATGCTATCCGGATGCTTGTCGAGCTGCGCAAGGAGAACCGGTTCAAAGGCAAAATTTCGATCCATACCGTTGTTAACGATGGCATGACCGACAAGCTGTACGATCTGCTGGACTTTCTGGAGGGCGTCGGCGTAGATCTGGTCATCGTCTGCTTCCCGTGGTACATCTCGGATGAATGCTCGCAGGGAATGGACGATTACTTCGACCAGAAGTTCCACTTCCTTCCGGCGAGCGAACACAAGGGTGAACGAAGCTGGCACGCTTTCAACTATAAGCTCGATCCGGAGCGTATTCCTGCTCTCATGAGCGAGTTGGACCGGGTGAATCATCGGGTCTGGAAAATGCGTTTGCGCTACCAGCCGAATCTGGATCAAGACCAGATCGAAGATTTCGTGCTCGGCAAAGAGGTGAAGGGTAAAGGTACGATGAACAAGAAGTGCCTGGCGCTCTCGAACCGAATGGATATTACGCCCGATGGAACAATTATCGCGTGCAAATTCTTCAAGGAGTTCGAGATCGGCAAATTACATGAAACGTCTGTACAGGAATTATGGCATAGCATGACCTACAGAAGAATAAGGGAAATGATGGACGAACGACTGACGCCGGCATGTTCCAAGTGCAGTGTCTTGCATTTGCACGGTGTTTAACGATTCTAAATGAACATAAATGAGGTGCACCAGTGAGCATTATCCAAGTGGAACGCTTATCCAAAAGCTTCAAATACTACGAAAAAGAATTGGGGCTCAAAAAATCGCTCAAAAATTTAGTGAAACGGAAATCTTTGATCAAAGAAGCGGTTAGCGAAATATCACTTGTCATCGAGCAAGGTGAGATGGTCGGATTCTTAGGCCCGAACGGTTCCGGCAAAACGACTACGCTTAAGATGCTGTCCGGGATCTTGTATCCGACAAGCGGGCAGGCGACGGTATTAGGCTATGTCCCTTGGGAGCGAAAAAAAGAATTCAAGATGCAGTTCTCGATCGTGATGGGGCAGAAATCGCAGTTGTGGTGGGATCTACCGGCGAACGAATCGTTGTACCTGAACAAATGCATCTATGAGGTCGAGGATAAGCCCTACAACCTTGTCCTGGATGAGCTTACGGAGATTCTTGACGTAAAGGACCTGCTCAACATTCAGGTGCGGAGGCTTTCGCTGGGGGAACGGATGAAGATGGAGCTTATTGCGTCGCTCATCCACCGGCCCAAGGTGATATTCCTGGATGAGCCTACAATCGGACTTGATCTGATTTCGCAGAAGCGCATTCGGGAGTTCCTGAAGTATTATAACCAGCAGACGAAGGCAACGGTCATTCTGACCAGCCACTACATGGCGGATATTGAGGATCTATGCAAACGAACGATCATCATCAATCAAGGGAAGATCGTATACGACGGCGATCTCCGGCGTGTGAACGAGCTGTTCCATGCCAAAAAGATCATCAAGCTGCAATTTACGGACGAAGTACCGAGGCAAGCGCTGAGCGACTATGGCGTTATTACTCAACATGACGGCCTGAATGCCGTCATGGAGATTGATAAGCATGACCTTCAGCGGCTCTCCAAGATGATGCTGGACCGGTTCCCGATCCTTGATTTCACAGTTGAAGATATACCTGTCGAGCGAGGCATCGAAAGCTTATATCAGAAAGATGGGGTCAGACATGAAAGCCTTGCAGAAGTATAAAAGAACGTACATTCTTGCGCTTCAGAATGAGATGGAATACCGGACCGATTTCCTGATGAGTATTATCAGCGGCGGCTTCATCATACTCGTCCAATGCTTCCTCTGGACAGCCGTGTTTCGCAGTTCACCGCAGGAGATTATTAACGGCTATACTTATTCGCAGATCATCATTTATTCCGTGTTGTCCGGCGTCGTCTCCAAGCTGGTTTCTGCCGGCTTCGAAGGGGAGATCGCGAGTGATATCAAGACGGGTGGACTGAGCAAATTTATCGCTCAGCCTATTCATTATTTCAGCTATCGGATATGCAATTTTTTCGGCGGGAAAACGGTTCAGACCGCGGTCGTCCTTGTCTTATTCGTCATCCTGATGATCGTGTTTACTCAGATTTGGGAGTTTCAGCTTAGAGCGGGGCAGATCGTTTTGTTCCTGGTCAGCATTCTGTTCGGGCTGCTCATCAACTTCCTGCTTTTTTATTCGATTAGTGCGCTCGCGTTCATTATTACTGAGGTTTGGGGCGTTTTTATCGCGTTCAACCAAGGCGTCTATCTGCTCAGCGGCGCCATCTTTCCGCTTAATATTTTCGGAGATACGTTTGCCAGGATTTCCAGCTATTTACCGTTTCAATATGTCGTATACTTCCCGGTTAAGATCATCAATGGGAGCTTGACGATTCATGAAATCGTGCCCGGGCTCCTCGTACAGGCGGTTTGGGTCATTGTGCTTATGATCATTTCCAAGTTGTCTTGGGATTCCGGGATGAAGAAATATGTAGCCGTTGGAGGTTAGATCTGTGAGTATCAGCTTGTCGGAGATTCGGAAGCATGTACGTATGTTTTTTATTTTTGCGAAGAACAGCTTGGTCGGTTACATGGAATACAAAGCGAATTTCTACTCCGGTTTGATCATGGAGACCGTATTTCTGTTGTCCAAGCTGATCTATATCATCTTCGTTTACCAGCTAGGGATCGAAATTAATGGAATTTCTCCTGACCAGATGATGATCTTCACCGGGACCTATACGATTATGATCGCAATCTATACAGGACTGTTTATGGATAACTTTTATAGATTTGCCGGCCATATCCGCAACGGGACGCTGGACTTGTATATGACCAAGCCGCTATCGCTGCAGTTCATGATTTCATTCCGGCACGTGAACTACGCGTTTCCGATCCCGAACCTGATCGCCGGGATCACGATGATCGTATTGGCCTGGCGGCGTCTTGGCATCGAGCCAAGCTTTATCCACTTGGCCGGATATATCGGCGTGATCTTGAGTAGCACGATCGTGACCTACTCGGTGCTTCTGCTTCCGCAGATTCTTGCCTTCTGGACGGTGAAGTCCGGTTCGATCTTCGACATATTGGACAAATGTTGGGATTTGAACAATATGCCGATGTACATATACCCCAAATGGCTGCGGAGAATAGGACTGTATGTCGTGCCTATCTTGTTTATCACCAACATGCCGTCGGTTTATTTGATCGACCGGTTGGACATGTTTCTTGGGATATGGATTTTTGTAGCTCCTGTATTATCGCTTACAGTGGTCAGGCTGTTCTGGAAGCTGGCCGTCAAACACTATGAGAGCGCCAGCAGTTAGAGAAAAGCTAAAAAAATTGTTAAGAGGGTGAAGCGGATGAGCAGGATGGAGCGCAAGAGCTTTTCGCCGCAGACAGAGGCCACCGTAAAGAAGCGGCTGCACAACGGGATCGAAATCTATCAAAACAACGAAGGCGAGACCGAGTTCCTCTACAACGAGATTTTCCACAAGGAGATGTATTTCAAGCACGGGATTACGCTCCCGGATGATGGAACGGTCATGGACGTCGGGGCTAATATCGGCATGTTCACCCTATATGTAAGCAGCAAGAGCAACTGCAGGGTGTATGCCTTTGAGCCACTGCCTCCGACATTTAAGCTCTTGAAGATGAATACGAGCTCGCTGCCTCGCGTAACAACGGTTAACGTCGGGCTATCCAATGAGATCAAGGAAGCGGAGTTTGCCTATTTCCCCACGATGTCCACGGATTCTGTCCAGATCAAATACCGGGAGAACCACGATCAGGATCTCCGGTACGGGTTAATCAACCATTACCGGGATCATTTCGCTGATCCGCGCATGCTAAACCGGTTTGTCGATCAACTTATGTCCCCGAAGCTCCTGAATGAACAAATCCATCGCTGCAAGCTAACTACGATCTCCGAAATGATCCGCTATTACGATCTGAACCCCATTGATTTGCTCAAAATTGACGTGGAAAAAAGTGAATTTGAGGTGCTGGAGGGCATCCTTCCGGAGGATTGGGGCAAAATCAGGCAAATTGTAATGGAGGTGCACGGACTGGACGGAGAACAGATCAGCAGGCTCGAAAACATCTTCCGCACTAACGGCTTCAAGGTCTCGATCGATTACTATGAAGACTTGAATATCCCAAATTACTTTAACGTGTATGCGTTGAATCAAATGCATATACAGGCTGGGTGATAGTCATGCTACAACATCTGCATGCAAGGTTGGTATGCTCCAGCTGCAAGGGTATGCTGGTCCAGTCGGAGGCGTTGCTGCAATGCTGCAACTGCGATGCGGTATATACGATCGATGATCGTTATGTATCGATGCTCGACCGGCGTGAGGAGGTTGTCCACCCGTCTGATTGGAAGCGTAAAGAGGGCGAAATTCGAGATTATAGCGAGATATCGAATTCCTTTGCGCTTTCCGGCATAGGCCGATTCGCAACCTTCTTAAACTATGGTTACGTCCCGCAAGGGAATGAGCAACATGCGGTGATCGAGCCCGACGATGTATGGAATAGAAATTCAGTCAAGCTGCTGCTCGAGACGGTGGGCAGGACGGCGATTCGGGAGCGGCAGGTTATCGACATCGGATGCGGCAGGGGAGGTAACATAGCAGCTTTGTATAAATATTTCAAGCCTCTGTCTATTGTCGGTCTCGACATCTGCCCGGCGAATATTGCGTATTGCAGTGTCAAATCCCGAGGGGTTGAAGCTTTCTATCTCGTCGGCGATGCGGAGAATATACCGTTTGCAGACGAGAGCTTCGATATTGTATTGAATATGGAATCCGCGCAAGCCTATCCGAACCGATCACGCTTCTATGAAGAAGTGTACCGGATAATGAGAGTTGGCGGTGTATTTCTGTATACGGAGCTGATGCTGGAAGATCAGGTAGCGAAGAATGTGAGGCTGTTAGAGGAAGCAGGTCTGTCTGTAATCCGCAATCAGGATGTGACTTCGAATGTCCTTCTATCATGTGATGAGAATGCAAAGCAACGTACTGGCCCACAAGGAATTGCGAATAATGCCAATGCGAGCATGAATAATGGAGATATCAGTGATTTCATCGCATTGCCCGGCTCGAAGAAATATGAAGAGATGAAGGCTGGGACGCAGCAATACCGTATGATGAACCTTATTAAGAGGTGACATAGCTTTAAGATCGACAATAATTTAGTATAGGAGAAATATTTTATGGATGAAATTATTTCCCTGGATACCTTTCAACCCTTCGACGGCATGATCAAAATGTTTCCTCGTCATAATTTTCCTTATTTTAGTTGCGACTACAATTTGTTTTTAACACTTGCCAATTATTTCGAAAAAGATGAGCTGCCAATTCTGAATAATGTCATTAGTATTTATAGGTTTGATAAACAAAAAATAAACACAAGAGGATATTTCAAGTTAGAAGTGTTGGAGCTCGGGGATGGAGATCAGATCCTTGAGGAAATGGGCATCTCTATCCGCAAAAAATCTCCTGCAATAGATTCTTTACAAGATGAGATCATGAACTCTATCTCTAGTGGTCATCCGATTTCCATTTTTATTGATTTGTTTTATCAACGCGGGAGAGACTTTTACTATAACAAAAAACATGGACTGCATCCTGTTTTTGTCTATGGCTTTAATCTATCGAACGGGGAAATATATACGGTTGATGATATTACAGAATACAGACAATATTCTCTGCCATTTTCAGAATTTAAATGTTCATGCCTGACATCGGAACACGTTAAGATGCCAAATTACTTTTGGGAATATGCACTAGTGTCCCCCGGTGATCATGAGATCTTGAACCATAAGAAGTCAGCACACACCAACATCAATAAATTTGTAGAAAATATGTTCAGGTATCAAAATGAAATCACGGAAAGCTTGAATAATATACTGTTGTTGGCAGAAAATTTCGAGCTCGTTCTAACCAATGAAACGATTATAGAAACACTAAGCAGTACTATTTATAGAAAATGTTCTGAGAAATACAGGTTAAATACGCTCTATAAGTACAGCCTTGATCATATCAATGCCAAAGATACGCTTGACCCGTTACTGGACCAAATTATTCATGACTGGAAGACGGTAAGGTTCTATTCGAATAAAGCCATCGTGTCCCAAACGTTCACTGGGGAAATCATAGATAAGTGTATGGGTTTATTCACAAAAATATATACGAATGAAGTGCATTTTCATCAGCAATTTTATTTAATGTTAAAGGCTGCAAGCTTGTAAAGCTGAACCAACAATAGGAGTCAGGTAAAATCACAAGATCAACAAAGTACCAAGACTTTTAGAGCCTTGGTACTTTGTTAAGAAGATATGCCCTCATGCTCATGAACCCACATGTCCAATCGCCGTCACAAAGAGGAATAGGAATACAGCCATAGATGTGTTAATTACTTCGAGTAGCATAAGTGGCTTAGACATTTTGGTCGGTGATTTAGGAAATATACCAGCTAAATCGATAATATACACAATAAAATATAAAACGGCGATAATTTGCGTGACGAGAATGGCATTAGAATGGGAAACGAGGAGGAGATAACACGCGATAAACGAAACGATGCCCAGTGAGATCAGAAACAGATTAAACCCCCAAAATAGAACCCCTGTTAATTTTGAAAAATCTCTATTTTCAATCGGCCCTCCCGGAACCAGTATCGTAAGTAATGTTACATTAAAAAACACCAGCAAACTTGCAAAAATCATGGTATCCTGCATCGTTAATTCTTCCTCTCCTCTTGTAGTCTCTCTAGACTAACAGATAGAAAAAAATTGTATTGTAAAAAATCAGCACTGATGCTCAGATGCTTATTGCTGCTGGTCATGCCATAAGTAAGCTAGAGTTAATTCATCCGGCAGATTGTTCAGTTCCTTAATCGTTTTACCAGCGAATTTTTTGGATGTTTTTATCAGATGGGACTGATCGTAGTAATGATACTGTATATCCCTTCTCAGCTCTTCATCCTCAACGTGTTTTCTGAATTTCATAATATCTCCATATACCTTTGGTGTCAGGCCGATATTTTTATTGAACAACCGTTCTATTGAACTGACTGAGGTACCAAAACATTTGGCCATGCTGACAATATTCAGGCGCTCATACTCTCGCTCCACATATGTCAGCATTTGCTCTATATATTCAGTATTCGTTTCATTGGACGCTAATTTATTCATCAAAAATTGGTTTATTGCCTGGATACGCTGCTCCGTATCTTTATAGATCATCATTAGGTATAATTCGTCCAAATCCGGGTCTACATCAGTGACCGGTGCAATTCGTTCTGTCAACTCGAGGCCAGGCTCGTGAAACAATTTTATAAACCCAAGCGGAGTTAATGAAATTCCTATCTGATTAAGATGTTGTCCGTATTGAACATGTTTAGCCTTTTTCATTTGACCAATCACTGCTACATCAGGGAATACCATTCCCTCCTCTTCTCCTACCAGCCTGTATGGAGACCCATAATTGAAAATAATATTGATATGCCCCAATGGCATAATAATATCTTTTCTATTTCCATCGGCAAGAAAACTAAAATCTGCGATCCAGATATAGTCCACAAGTTTGTATAAGACATTGTCAGGTTCAAAAGTTCGAATCATCGTAAGCATCTCCTTATACATCGGTCTCACAAGCCTTCTTGACCCTATCTTACTCCTTGAGAGGCCTAACTGCCTCATAAGTGGTGAAAACTTCTTCATACAGGAGACTTCGCGGGGAATTATATGAAATAAAGCACATATATCCTTTTTCCTGGAAACCTCAACTGAGAAGTGTGTCTATTTTCGTAATATATTAAAATCATTCGTGCATTACCCGTATTTAGACTTTCTCTTCCTGTTGTTAATATGAAAGCTATTACAGGCTAATCATCCGCTTTTGTGAATGCGTTTTCAAACATTGTCTGCCATTAGGTTCAGGGGAGGTGCAGGATTGACTGTCAAGCCAAACTTGGCGTAACCAAGGGTAAGAATCTCCATAAGAAAAGGAGTCAAACTTAGATGAACAGTAGAAAATATGTAATCAGCATCTCCCGCCTTCTCGTTATCATCATGTTGTTCTCCATCTTCACGTATACTCCCGTCCCGGCGGCTGCGGCTGGAGAGGAACCGTCCGTTGAACTGAACGGCCTCATTGCGCAAGCCGAAGTCCTAAAAACCGGTAATCTGGAGTTCCCGCTCCAAGTCAGCCAGTCGGTCTATGGGTCGGTCTATGGTTCCGATGTGAACCAGGCTTTACCATGGGTGCATGTTGACGAGCTCCAAGCTCTGAATGATGCGATTGAGCTCGCACGTAATGTGAACACTCCTGCCGAAGAAGCTATTGCAAGTCTTAAAGAAGCCATAATGAAATTTACTGCAAATATCAAATCTGACGGTTCTGATCCTTATTTCCGTCTTGATCCGGGTCCGGGTAAGGTTTCTGTAAAAGTTACCGCGCCTACGAATGCCTGGAAGGCAAGAACTCCGTTGGATAACCGTGTCCCGGCCGACTTTGCCGGTGGTTCATTCAAGACGATCCCGTATCCTTTTACAGATGCCCAGGGTAAAGCGGAAGTGCTTCAGATAAATTACGCCCACAATGGAAAAAGCACGTTCGGCGGCATCAGTCTCGAATCGCCGTTGTCCCCGGCCGTTAATGTCACAGCGGGATCAACGATTGAATTCGATGTCTACTATCCCAAGAGCGCGCAAGGCAAATTCATGAGATGGAGAGTCAGAAATACCAGCGATAACCTCGACAGCTACCTCAGGGAATACCAGTACAACAACCTGAATCCCGACTGGGTGGGCAGCTATAACGGCGAATCCTGGTTGAAGGTGCATCACAGCATTAATGCCTCAGCGGGCAATTCCTCGAACTTCATTCTGGAGCTTCATGGCGAGAATGCCCGTCCGGCAGAGACCGGTATGCTGCTTGTCGCCAACATTGAGATTACCGCACCTGACCCGAAAGGCGTTGCGCTTCCGAACGTAGTCAACAAGGAAAACCAGAGTGCCGTAGCGCCTCTAAAGAGTCTGTACAATAAGGAGAATGGCCTGTTCATGGTCGGCGCGATCGGCACCGGGCCCGTAACCGGAACCCGCGCCAATCACTATGAGATCTTCGTCGACGGCAACAATCTGAAGGCCGAGGGCACGCACCCCCGTGGTCCGGAATGGCTGAAGAACGTGAACGGCGAGGCCATGAACGGTGCAACCACTGCCCCTGGCTTAGCGGAATACAGCTTCCCTACCAATTCTTATCAGGCGATCCGAGATTCGGGAACTCCCGGACAGTACAAGTCTCACGGCCATGTTCTGGCATGGTATAACCAGGCCCCCGGTTGGATGGCGCAGATGATCCCTGCGAACCTTCCTTCCGGTTATAACGGCTCTGCCAATTTCTACGGACTGGGCAATGGCGTTACAACCACGGTTAAGGTAGACAAAGAAATGGCGAGAAGAGTGCAGTTCAACCATACGATGTATGTGATGCGGCACTTCCTGACCACAGATACGAAGTACGGCTCAAGCGAAGCCCGTGGCGTCATTCCCTTCAATTCCTGGGATGTACTCAACGAAGAGGTTCACGAGAGCCGCCATAGCGAACTCATCCCGCAGGATGCGAACAGCTGGAGAACGAGCCTGAAACACACCAACTGGCTTGCTGCCATGTCGGATGATCAGATTGGCGGCGACATCACCGACCATTACATTTACCTGCTCTTCAAAAACGCGCACATCGCGGCCCCCAATGCCAAGATGGCGGAAGCTTACAAAGCCAATTACGCTAACCTTCCAGAGTACATGAAGCTGGATGGACACGACACTAAAGGCAGCATTGACAGTTACATCGTTGACAATCCTCCGAAGCTGACCTACAACGATTACGGGGTTGCCACCCGTAGTAAAGCTAGAACCGTATATAACATGGTTCTTGAATTAAATACCGCATGGCGCTCCGATCCGCTGTATGATGGAAGACCCCTGATCGAAGACATCGGAATCCAGGGACATGACGCGGTGGGTAAGACCCTTGCAAGCGACAACCAGTATGCGATGGCTCTCTATGCCTCACTCGTTGACCGTGGTCTGCTGTCGGGTATTACCTATTCAGAGCTTGATCTTAAGGTGCCTACCGATGCCCCCGGAGGAGGCGCGACCGCTCCCGCAGTGCTCAATGTGAGACAGTCGGACGCCCTTGGTTATCAGTACGCACTGCTGTACAAAACGTTCAATAAGTTCGCCCCGTATATCGATCACATCATCAGCTGGGGCGTAACCGGTTCCGGATGGCAGGGAAGCTATGTCCTGTTTGACGGTCAGAGTAATGCGAATGCCGGTTACTATGGCGCTATGAAGCCGGACCGGTTCATTCTGGGACATTCGTATCTGGATGATTACTTTGCAGGCGAATTTCAGGCCATCGGGAATAATGCCATCGACCTTGGCGATCTTGGAGTCTATACACCTAATAGCGTGAACGCTGACCTCAGTAGCTTGTCCCTGAGTGCAGGCACACTAGAGCCAGCGTTCAACGCGGCCACCACAGAGTATGATGTGTCCCTGAAGGATGCCAGCAGCATTACCGTGACAGCGGCGGCGGCAGACAGCAGGTCAACCCTTAAAGTAAACGATACGGTGGTTGCCAGCGGTACAGCTTCTAAAGCTATAGAACTTACACCTGGCACTAAAACAAATATAAAGATTGAGGTCACAGGGGCAGACGGCAGGGTCAAGACTTACACCCTGAAAGTTACCAATGACAAGACGGAGACTCCGTCCACTCCGGAACCTGGAACACCAACTGCAACACCTGAACCAGCAACACCAGCGCCTGCAACGCCTGCACCTGGTGGAACCTATTCAACGTCTGCACCTGTTGCATCTGCAACACCGTCACCTGCAGCCCCAGTTGTACAGGGCCAGAAAGTAACCCTTCCGGCGACTGTGAACAATGCGACTGCATCAGTTAAGGTATCAGATCTGGCACGAGCAAAGGAATTCATCGAGAAAAATGTGACGCTGGACATCCCTGCCGTGCAAGGAGTGAATTCATACTCGGTAGGCTTGCCTGCCGCAGCGTTGACAAACGGAGCAAAGGATAACAAACTGACCATTTCCACTGAATTCGGTCAGGTTGTCATTTCCGGTAATATGTTGACAGGCACACCTGAAAGCAGCGGCAAGGAAATAGCGCTGGAGATTGGAAAAGGCGACAAGTCGGGGCTCCCTGCTGAAATGAAGGCGGCTCTAGGCGATAGACCGATCATTCAGCTTAGCCTTAAAGTGGACGGCAAAGAAACAGCCTGGAGCAATCCCGGTGCACCTGTAACCGTATCCGTGCCTTACCAGCCGTCTGCGGATGAATTGAAGAATCCTGAAATGATAGTTATCCGGTACATGGATGAAAGCGGGAAGGTGATGACTGTACCAAGCGGACGTTATGCTTCCAAGACTGGTATGGTAACCTTCACAACTACTCATCTCGGCGATTTCGCAGTAGCTTATGTATCCAAGACATTCACAGATCTCGGAAAGGCAGCATGGGCCAAGAATGCGGTCGAAGTCCTTGCATCCAAGGATGTTCTCAAGACTGAGGGCGGTGAATTCCATCCTTCAACGGATATCACCAGAGCAGATTTCCTGTACTCCCTGGTTAGAGCACTTGGCTTGACTGCGAAGGCAGATGGCAATTTCAGCGATGTACAGAAGAATGCTTACTACTATAATGAACTTGCCATTGCGAAGGCGCTTGGGATTACGAATGGCCAGAACAACGGCAGCTTCGGCAGCGATCAGAAGATCACCAGACAGGACATGATGGTGTTGACCGAACGGGCTTTGAAGCTGGAGAAAAAGCTGAATACCCAGGGTACGGCTGCGGATCTTGAGAAATTCTCTGATAAGTCCAAGGTGGCTTCCTATGCGATGGGCAGCGTAGCCGCCATGGTGAAGGAAGGGCTTATCCAAGGCGGCGGTAACAAGATCAATCCGGCCGGCAATACCACCAGAGCAGAAGCGGCGGTATTCCTTTACAGATTGTATAATAAGTAAAAGCTTCTTGTAGGAACAAGATATGCCCAAAAGACCGCACTCCTTTGCCGGGAGGGCGGTCTTTTGGCGTTTGAATTAAAGCAAATGTCCGCCAGACACTTCAATGTCCTGGGCTGTAACCCACCCGAACTCATTGGACAACAAGCTCACAATAACCTTCGCTATATCTTCGGGGTGGCCGATTCTGCCAAATACAGATTGCTCAGCCAGCGGCTTAATGAATTCGGGATGTTTATCGAATACACCATCGCCGAAATTGCTGTGCGTAGGACCAGGTGACACGGCGTTGACCCGAATGTGGCGAGGTGCAAGCTCCTTGGCAATATAGCGGGTCCAAGTTGAGAATGCTGCTTTTAACGAGCCATAGACGGAATAGCCCGGAAATGATTGAGTTTTGGATGAACTCGTGGTATTTACAATAGCTCCGGCGTCCTCTATGAATCCGGCAAGCTGTTGTGTTAGAAAAACAGGTCCTTTGAAATTCGTATTCAGAATCTTGTCGAAATATTCTTCACTCATCTCATTGAACAGCATAGGTCCGCCGATACCGCCATTATTCACCAAGTAATCAAAGCTTGTCCGGTTCCAAATGTTCTGGAGACTCTCTTTCACTTCTTGAATAAAGCCTGCAAAGGTTGATATCTGCGTCAGATCCAGCTTCAGTGCGACTGCCCGGACACCTGCATTTTTCTCAATTTCCTTAACAACATCTTCTGCACGTTCCTTGTAGGAATTGTAGGTGAGAATGACGCTAATTCCGCGCTTGCCAAGCTCCAGCGCCGCCGCTCTTCCAATGCCATTACTTCCACCCGTTACTATCGCAATTGTCATAAAATCCTCCTTGGTTTGTGTTCGGCCTGGTTCTAATTGTAGCCGCAGCTGACGGATCAAAATAGACCTGAAAGTGCCTATCGATTGCCTAAAAGCACCATTCGTGTGATAAACTATGTGCATGAAAAACGTCCTTGAAGAGATAATGGATCTGATGAAAGATGCGGGCACCAGGCAGATTGAAACCGGAGTACCGGGGCTAAGTATGATTAAGGGAGCGATCCCTCATCATCAGCTTGCAGCGCTATACGAGCCGATGATTGGTTTTACGGTTCAAGGAAGAAAGATTCTATCAATAGGGGGGCGCAGCACGGAACTGGCAGGACCATCGTATTACGTGTTACCCGTGCATGTTCCTGCAACGGCGGTTGTACATCCAGACCGTGATGGCCATCCTTACATGTCCCTTGGTCTCAGGCTGAATCAGAATGTTCTTCAGAGTCTGCTAAGAGATCTCCAAGAGAATCTATTACCGGCTGCTTCCGGGCAATTTGCAGCTTGCGACATGGATATTGAATTGATGGAGGCATGGCTGCGTTTATTGCGATTATCAAAAGCTTCAAGAGATATTCCGGCTCTTGCACCAGCTTATGAGCGCGAAATCCTGTATCGCGTACTGATGGGACCACAAGGAGGGGAGCTGAGGAAATTTGGTCAGCGGGAAAGTGATTTATCCCGGATATCCCAAATTGTAAAATGGTTTCGGAGTAATTTTATGAGGCCCATAGACATTGGTGAGCTGGCATCGAAATCGGGGATGGCTATAAATACCTTTCACCGGCAGTTTAAACGGGCTACGGGGTTAAGTCCTATTCAATTTCAAAAGCAATTAAGGCTCCTGGAGGCCAGAAACCTCATTGCCTTCGAGGGCTATCCAGTAGCAAGTGCTGCATATCATGTTGGCTATCAAAGTCCCTCACAGTTTAGTAGGGAGTATTCCCGGTTCTTCGGTGCATCTCCGGCACGTGACACGGAGAGCCTGAGACAAATTGAAAGCATGAGGGATTAGAAGACCATGCCAAGAGACAATTCCAGCTTAATAGAACGGCATGAAGAGCATAAGCAGCGCAGGGAGATGCATATTGCTGGCTTCAATCCGGTAACCTATGCTGCTGTCCTCAAGCCTTTTGCAGTGAACCGGCAAATGCAGGAATGCATCCCGTATGGTTCTCTCATCCAGACCGGCTGCTCTTACGATATTCTCCATAGAAACAAAGGAGTCAAAGTCATGCCTGGTTAACTGATATAATGCGAATAATACCGTTAATCTGTCAGCATCCGTATAGGCCCGAAGCACACTGTACAGGCTTAACAGTTGATCTGGCGCGAGTTCCCGTTTATCGGCGTGATCGGAAAAGAAGAGCATCTCCTGCCTGGCAATGGTAACTCCTTCCGGTTCGCTGCAAATAGAGGTTCCCCAAGTCTGCTGATCATACATCTTATCCGGGTCCCAGGGCAGGTAGCCCGAATAGAAAGTCAAGGCTGACTCCGAAATAATTAGCGATCTCGGGTAATAAAGCGGTATCCGGATAGCAAGCCCCGCTTTCCCATTTGGATACGGCTTGATTGGTTACACCGAAGACCTCCGCGAGCTCTTCTTGAGTCTTTCCCTTGTCCTTGCGCAGTTCCTGTAATTGCTTATGTATGCCCGCTGTTTTCATTATGAGCTCCTCCTTTACGCTTGTACGGAATCATTGTACATCCGGAGCCTAACGTTTGCCATGTAGTGTTGCTTGGATATCCCTAAGGATTTTCCAACATTGGGTTGGAAAGAAGCACAGTTACGTCTTGGGACTGGCACTCACAAATCTGTTAACCACTGTTAACATCCGTTAACGGCTGTGGTATAGTATAAGCAGAACGGGCGTACAATGCTAAGAGAGCCGTGCGTCAACACGACTCTCCCGAGCAATAGCCGCTTTTAAGGGCGGTAGGCCTCAGGCAAATAGGATACGACAAATAGACCGCTTACCTTTGCGAGATGGGCGGTCTATTTGCGTGTATTGGACAGCAGCGCTACGATAAGCAAACCAAAGGTTAGCATCAGCATGATTGCTTCAAACACTGTCACAAGGCATCCCTCCCTTCCAAGAGAGGTAGCCGACCGACCCTTTTAAGCCTATTCTATTGCTCAACCAGTATAACATATCAAATGCCTCGGTATTACCTAAATTTGGAGAAGTTTTGACGTAAATGCGTATTTAAAATACACAAAGAGCAGCCCCCAATATGGGAGCTGCTCTTATTTGCGTTTGTTCTTTCAGACCGCCGCCGGAACGCAGGCCTACAGCTTCTCTATCAGCTCAGTATAGTAGCCGTTGCCGTTGCGCTTATCCAGCTTCTCCGCTGTGGCGAGAGCTAACTTCTGGAAGTACATCGCAAGCGAAGTGACGTCTTCGGACTGACGCTCACAGGGGTGGCCGGCCGGAAGCTTGACCTGGAAGCGGATGGATTCTTCCGCAAGCCGGCGGAATAGCTTGGCCGAATAAGCGTTGAAGATCATCTGATCGGCCGGGTTCTCATGATCGAGAGAGGAAGCGATATACTCCTCAAAGACCTCCAGCGCCTTGATTGGATCGGTCAACGTCAGGTATCCAATATGCTCTCCCTGATGATACAAGAAGTCGCGGTTGCCTTTAACCAGCTTGTAGCCCTTCTTCTGAAGCTTATCCGCTTCCGCTTGGCGGCCCAGCCGCAGGAGAGGGAACAGCACCTTCGTGATGGTCACATGAGGGACCTCACCGCAGGTCATCCGGCCCTTGAGAATCGGCTCGGCTGCCTTCACGGTTGCTTCGTCGTCCTCCCGCTTCGCCAGGAACTCGACCAGGCCATGCTGTTCACAAGCCTCACAATCGCTCATCTCATCCCGCTCCATGGTCTGGACAATTGCCCATTCGGCCGCTGAAGCTTCCAGCTCCCCGAAATCTTCGAGGATATTCGCCCGGTAGTAGTGATAGGTTCGGCTGCTGTAGCCTTCCGCTGCGAAGCGGGTCTTCATATCCTCCAGCAGGTTCTCAATCTGAGTGCGGCTGATATCTGCAAAAGCAGTGATGCGGTCCAGCACCCACTTGTACGACCACATCAGACTGTAATCATCGAACCGGCCCGGGTTCTTGTCATACTGGCCCAGCTGCCAGGAAAAGGCGACCAGCGCCTTCATCGGATAGCCGTGGAAGCTGCCCAGCTCTACGATTTCGCTGCGGGCCTCATAGCCCTGATCGATATCTCCTGCGGCATCAGCTAACCGTACCGCCTGCTCGAGCAGCTCCAGCTTAGCTTTTCCTCCGGGCAGGCCATAGGCTTCCTCCATCAAATCGTCGAAATCCATCTCGGTAAGATTCATCTATTCGTCTCCTCCTGTGGCTTGATTAGCCGTCAATCCCCAATCAATAAATTGAATAATGCCCTGGTTCAGCAGCGCCATCTCCTGGCGGTTCATCGGATAATGTCCCATCATCAGCGCATTGCAGTACAGCATCTCGACAATAGAGGGCAGCATCTTCTGGTTCGCCTGATGAAATGCCCGCTCGATGACAGGATTATTCAGGTTGAAGTAGAGTGTGGCGTATGCCGTCTCCTTAAGCGAAGCGCCCAAGCTGCCCAGCACGGAGGCCAGGGCATCGGTGCTCACTTCTTTGGTCGCTTCCATTACACGCCACTGGGCGGATTCCTCAGATAGTGTGTAGAGCACCGGAATCTCCTCTGGCTTGAAGCGGCGCAGCTGCACCTGGCAGCGGAACTTCTGAAGTACACTGTCTGCGAGTCTTACGGACTCATAGTAGTTCAGCCGCTCTTGAGGGGTGATATCGGTAAAAGATAACGAAACCTCCTCCGGCAGCAGCCGTTCCGTCTGCACATCCGGGTCAATGAGCGGAAGCCGGGACAGCAGCTCGGCATCATAGATATATCCGCCGTTCACCACCAGCATGGATTGGGCTGAAGCCACGTGGGTAATCTGGCGGTATTCGTCCAGCGTCGCCGTGAAGTACAGGGGAGACTGCTGCTTCAGCTCGCCAAGCGTCTTTCTGCCATAGGTGCTCTCAAACGGCAACCACTCGTGAATGATAGAATAGAACGATGAATCTTCCACTGCGAGAGCCTTCATGGATAAGGCATGTAGTGAAATGATCGATTGCAGGCGATCCGGGTCGTACTCGGCCATCCGCATCAATTCCTCACGAATGGCATTCCCCAGCTCTTCCCGCACCAGCTCCAGCTGGGCATTCTCATAGAAATGCTCCCGGGACGCGGTCGGCTGCAGCTCATCAGTCCAGATCAGACATTTCACGAAGAAGGCCCAGTCCGGCAGGATATTGCTGGCAGCTTCGGAGACCAGCATGTGCTTCAGGTACACCCGGTGATTACGTTTGGCGTTCAGATTCACCGCATGCGGCAGAATGAAGGCGATGCCTCCTGTACGGCCCGAGGCGGTATGCAGGGGAATGAAATCGCGGAACTCCTCTCCCAGCACCTGCTTGCCGAAGGCCAGCACCTCGTCACGGTGTTTCCGGGCCAGCTGCGGATCTTTGACCCACGGCGGGGACTGCGGATTAATCAGGCGGGTGTTGCGATCCGACACCAACTCGATGGGATAAGGCAGCAGAGCGCCATAATGGAACAGCCCTTCTTGCAGATTATTTTCCTCGAAGTAGGCTTCGGCCCCTTCCTTGCAACGCAAAAAAACCTTGGTGCCAGGAGCATGTGCCCCTTCGAGCTTACGGATCGTATAAGTGCCGTCCGGCTTCCCGCGCCATTCCAGTGCAGGTCCGCCCTTGGCCGATTGGGTAACCATGACGATGTCGTCACTCACCATGAAGCAGGACAAGAGCCCGATGCCGAACCGCCCGATAAAAGAGGTGTTGGTCGACAGAAAATCTTCGCCCCGCTTGGAGGATTGTCCGATCATGGCCAGAAACTCATGAATCTCTGCCTCGTCTAACCCGATCCCGTTATCTTCTACTAATAAGGTCGCCCCGGTGGAGGTTCCGCTTACCTCGACATGAATCTTGCCTTCGTAGTCCGCTGGGGAATAAGCCTGCCGTGCAGTAATCGCATCGATGCCATTCTGGAGCAGCTCCCTTAAGAATACCTTCGGACTGCTATACAAATGGTTAGACAAAATGTTGATCATACCGCTTAGATTGACCTGAAAGCGATAAGTATCCTGGTTCTGATTCTCCATCTTTGTTCTCCTATTCTGTAATCAATTGATATGTAGACAGACACAACTCTATGTATTACCCAGAAGCGGCATTATAAGAAACAGATATTCCCAATCCTCCTAATTTCCCTGCCTTGAAAATACAAAGAAACCCAAGGTCTTGATTCACCTGGGCTTCCCGCCAATCTATTCTTAGTCCGCCTGCTTCACCGCACAGACCCGCAGCCGCCGGTAGTCTGCGATCGATTGCCCCTGCCGGTAATGCTCCGGCCGCAGTTGATCTTCTACTGCTTGATAGATCGCTGCCTTGTGCTCCGCGCTGACATCGTAGAAGAAGTCATCGGCCATCATGTCCAGCCAATCACGGACTCCGCTCTCACCGTGCAAGGGTGTAGGCCGTTCAAAATGCTGGGCCAGCGTAACGAGGAAGCCATGCTCCTCCAGTACTGCCGCATATTGGCCGATGGTGGGGAAGTACCACGGATTGCGTCCCTGCGGGTCATAGCCATGCGCGGTCAGTGTGCGCTCGGTCGCACTCACGAGAGCAGCGACGTTACGATAGCCGCCGAACTCGGCGACGAATCGCCCGCCGTCCCTTAGCGCGCTTGCCACAGTCACCGCGACTGCGTGCGCGTCCTTCATCCAGTGCAATGCTGCGTTGGAGAACACTGCATCGAAGGGTTGGGCTGCCCGGTAAGTGTACGCATTCTGGGCGCTCAGATTCAGGTGCGGGTACTTGTCGCTGCCGCGTGCGATCATCTCAGGCGACAGGTCGATGCCAACCGTCACCGCTCCGGCTGCCGCGATCTTAGCCGTCAGGTCGGCCGTCCCGCAGCCGATATCCAGCACGCGTTCACCAGGCTGAGGCTGTAGCAGCGAGAGGACGTCACCGCCCATTTTGGAGACAAAGTCCAGTTTGTGATCATACGTGTCCGCCTGCCATTGGTTATTGGAAGTCGAGTGAGTCATGGGCTTCCCCTCCTTTGAAATCCAGTATAGCGATGTACAGCTTATAAATGAAATATATAGTTGCTATTTAGTTTATATCTATTGCCTATAAGTGCTGCTCTTCAATAAATAGACCACAAACCTCTGGCGGTTAGCGGTCTATTTACGTATATTGGATTGGAATTAATACACCTGCACGCCCGCACCAAGCACGGACTTGTTCAGCACGGAATTGCCGGTCAGGAATACCTTTTGCAGATTAGGCAGCTTGCTCAGAAGCTCTATATTGGAAATCGCATTGTTCTCCAGATGAAGCTCCTCGATGGCCTGCCACTTGCTCATGAATTCCAGAGAAGCCAAGTTGCTGTCCTGCAGGGTGAAGGAACGCAGGGCGGACAGGTTCGCGAAATAAGGCATCACCTGGTCAACCTCATTGACGGAGGTATTGTTTACGCTTAAGTAGGGCTGGTCCAAGGTCAAATATTCAAGCGCACGGTTCGGCGGGGCGGTTGTCTGCCTGAAATCCAGCCTGCATTCCGAGCAGACCAGCCTATTCACCTGCTTCAGACGGAATAGGGCATCGGTCTCTGTATACAGTGACGAGTCGTAGATGCTTAGGGACTGCAGCCGGGGTAGATCGTTCAGGGCGTCAAGCCGGGTCATGTCGCCGATCTCCCAGAGAGACAGCTCGGCAAGCTCCGGGAATTTCCCCAGACTGGCCATGCTCAGCTCCCCGCTCCCGCCCCGGAGTGTCAGGTCCGTTACCGCAGGCGCCTTCAGCCCGGAGAGGAAGGAGGTTGGGAGCTCCGCCCGCTTGACGCCCGGTAAGGTCAGTGCTTCTGGCTTCTCGTAGTAACCGGACAACGTGAATTCCCGCAGAGAAGACAGGTAGTTCACGGCCGCTACTGAGCCGAGCTTGCTTAAGGAAGCCAGGCGCAGGGTGGTAATGGAGGCCTTGCCGGCCAGAGGCTTCAGACTGGTGAAATTCAGATTCTCGATATCCAGCGTTTGCAGAGCAGGCATGTTCTGCAAGAAGTCGATGGATTTTACATTGGTTAAATAGGAAAGCTTAAGTTCCTGGAGCCCGGTTAAGGCGTATAACGGCTGCAGATCTGTGGTTTCACTGTGATAGATAGCCAGAGAAGACAGCCCTGTCATAGACGATAACCATCCCAGGTCATTGACGAAGGTAAGGGACAGGGACTTTAGCGGCAGCTTACTCAGCAGATGCAAATCCGTTATAGACTCGTCTACATAGGTAATGGACAGAGAGCTTAGATTGGGGAACTCCAGCAGCAGGGCCACTTCCTGATTACTGCGCAGTTGAGTGGACAGCTCCGTAATTTTAGATTTATCGCCGAAGTAGCCGGAGAAGGCGCTGAACGATTCGTTGAAGGCGCCCCCGTAGCTTTTTAATCCGGTCATATGGGCAAGCGTTATTGGGTCCGCCTGGTTGATCTCATAGGTGTTTGTCAGGTTCAGGGCCGTCAGTCCCTTAAAGGCCTCAAAGTCCCGCTGATCAATTCGCTGGTCATTCAGTCTCTTGTCCTGGGTAATATAAGTGATCTTCTCGGCCCGCTCATTGCTGAAGGGATCGGTGAGACTGTAAGTGAATTGCCACTGGTCATTCTCCGAACGCTCCACAGTTAAATAACGCAGTGAGGCCAATTCCTCCTCGGTCGGCATGGCAGAGCCTTTACCCAGGGTCTCCCGCAGGAAGGAGAGCAGGACCTCGCTTTCGGGCATCTTCCGCACAGATTGAATAGCCTTGGTTGCCTGCTGCGGAGAGCTGAGGCCGTAATAAAGATAAGTACCGATGGCCCCGCCCAGCACCAGCAGCAGAATTAGCACCAGCCTGACGGGGATGGAGACGGAGACGGTCGGCTTCGGCGCGGCCTTGGGAGGGGGTGTCCCGTGATAATGGTTAATGGTCTGATCCACATAATAGACATTATTTTGCTTGAGCAGAAGCTCAGTCTGGCAATAAGGGCACTTGAGGATGGTGCCTTCCTTGTATTCAATTCTTCCGCTGCAATTGGGACAGTTCAAGGGAATAAAAGCCACGAATGCCTCCTCCTTATGATGTAATGATAGCTCATATTGGGCGGTCCTCTGATCTCAGGAATCCGCTTTTATTCCATTATACCTGCCAGCGGGGAGAGAGCCAGCCATCGGATGGCAAAAAGAAATTTTTAAGGTTACTCATCTGTACCTGTTCCCGCGAACCTGACAAATACGAATAATCCAATCAGGACCACAACTATCCCCGACCAGAAGAACCAGAACGGAACCCCGAACCGGTCGGCTACAGGTCCCGCCAGTGCAAGCCCGATCGGCGAAGACAAGAGTCCGATACTTGTCACGAAGGAGAGTACGCGCCCTAGGAGCTCAGGCTCATAAGACTTCTGGATCATCGCCATGTAAGGGCCGTTGAACAAGGGGGCTGCGGCACCCATCAGGAAGGAGAGGACGGTAAAAGCAAGGAACGCCTCGCGCCCGACCATCCCGCTCAGGACACAGGTAAGCCCGATCACAACCAGACTCACACTCATGTAGGTGGTGTCCTTCCATCTGGAAGCAAGCGCCGACAGCAGCGCACCGCCAAGGATCATCCCGATCCCGAATACGGCCTCAATCAGGCTGGCGCTGTAACCGCCGCGTCCGAAATGGGACAGCGTCATCAGGGGAAACAGCATCGCCAGCGGCATGAATACCACGCTGAAGACCGCCATGGCAATCGTTACCGTGACAATGGGCTTTTGCGACAGGAATGCTCTCCAGCCAAGCATAAACTCCTTGCGGAACGAGGGGGTCTCTATCATCTCCGGTTTCGGCTGATGAATCTGAACGAACAGAAGCATAACGTTAGCGATTAAGGCACCTGCTACATCTAAAAGTAACACTGTTCCTAGTGAAGTTGCCGAGTATACCGCTATTCCAAGCGCCGGTCCAAGGACGCTGGAAGCAGAGAAGATGAGTTGGTTCCAGCCTGCCACCCGGGTGAGCTGGTCTTCCGGCGCAATCAGAGGAATCGCAGCCTGGAACGAAGGGGCATGGAAGGACGAAGCTGCCGAACGTATGAGCAGGATGGCGTACACGATCCATAAGCTGGGTTCGCCCCATAGATAATAAGCACCCAGTATCAGACTGGTTAGTGCAATGGCGCTGTCTGCGGCGATCATGGTGAGCTTACGGTTCCACCGGTCGAGCCAGACACCAATGAACGGACCTAAGAGCGCTTGCGGCAGGAACCCGGCCAGACCGGCAATCATTAACACGGCAGCAGACCCCGTCGTCGCGGTCAAGTGCCAGATGATCGAGAACTGAACCATCGCAGAGGTTAGTATCGAGAAGATTTGTCCGCTGAAGATGAAGGCGAACGTCTTTTTCCATTGAATATTCATAAGTGTATACCCTCCCTAATAAAGACAGACCCAAATCCGTAAGTGGACTTGGGTCTGCAACAATTACATGACGGGACAGTGCGAAGCCGGGCATAGTGAAATAAGCCGTAGCGGATCGCAACCGATGTCCTTAACGTAAATAGCAGCAGCACAAAAAAAGCCCACACTTGGTGAGAAATCAGCTTTTGTTGGGTGTGCTTACCATATACGTGGAATCATCGGCGGCCATCCTCCTCAAATTTTATAGCCGAAGTTTATCATTGAACTGTTAGAGGTGTCAATAATATCGGAGTATTCTGCTTCTTCAGCCTAGTGTGCTATATTGGGAATAATGAAGCGGATACAGGGGGCTGGAGGATGTTCTTTTTCATAGTAATGCTTGTATGTTTCGGTGTGTTCGTAGCGCTTGCCTATATATTCAACGCGAAGCATAAGATCATAATGCCGCTTGTCAGCGCGGTGGCGGTCAGTATGCTGGTGCAAGTGCTGGAGCAATTCTACATGAGCAGCATTATTATTGTGGCGTTCATTCTGTATTTCATCATAAGCAGTATCAGGACCTTCAAGCATGAACAGTTCCAGTTAATGGTGGCGATTCTGTTCAGCACATCCGTCGTCACTCTCATCATAACCTCAACCTACTTCAAGCAGCCCGTGGCTCCCTCCGAAGCGGAGATGGTCAGGGTGATGTTCATCTATTACCCGCTGCTGATTCTATTTATCTCCTGTTATGTCTACATGCTGCTTAGCGTGTTCAATTTCAAGCTGCTGCAGTCCGGGAACCCGCTCGGGTATATGATGGGCAAGGTGCGCGGCTTCAGGCGTATGGTCCGTCTGCTGTGGATCGCTTCGCGCAAAGGGCTGAACCATCTGCTCCAGCAGGATCATGCAAAACTGCCGCAGGTGATTGCTGCCGTTCTGGATAACATGGGCGGGGTCTTCGTGAAGTTCGGGCAAGTCTTATCGACCAAAAAGGACATGCTCCCTGCACAATACATCGAAGCGTTCTCCAGCCTGCATGACCAGGTTAAGCCACTCAGCCAGAAGGAGCTGAAGGAGATCATCGACAGCAGAATCGGCGATCTGGAGGAGACGTATGAAGATTTCGGGATGCAGCCTATCGCAGCCGCTTCGATCGGTCAGGTGCATCTGGCGCGGCTGAAGTCCACAGGCGAGAAGGTAGTTGTCAAAATCCTGCGTCCGGATGTGAAGCAGAAGATGAGCGTGGATCTGGATTTATTAATCCAATTCGTGACCCGGCTCTCCGAGCGCTCCCCCAAAATCCAAAGACTCGGCTTAATTCAGCTTGCCCAAGGCTTCAAAACGAATCTGATCGAAGAGACGGACTTCGACATCGAAGCGCTGAATACCAACCTGCTGCGCCAAGCATTCCAGGAACACGATATTCCGATACAAGTGCCGAAGATCTACGCCGAATACTCGACCAAGCAGATTCTGACCATGGAATATATTGAAGGGCACCGGTTCACCCGAAAGGTTACAAATGACGTATCGGAAATGATCATGCACGCGTTCCTGCAGCAGATTCTGATGATCGGCATCTTCCACGCCGACCCGCATCCCGGCAATCTGATGCTGACCCGGGACGGGAAGGTTGCGCTGATTGACTTCGGCTCTGTGGGTTATCTGACAGAGGAAGAGCGGGCAGGGATGTTGAACTTCCTGATGGGCTACAGCCGGAAGGAGACGAAGCAGATGGCCCAGGGCCTGGCCGGGGTCTGTGAAGAAGGGGAGCTGTTGGATGTGCGAATGATCGAGCGGCGCCTCGGCAGACTTTTATCCGAAGCCTCCTTCTCCCCTGATCCTACCAGTGTCATGATGAGACGGCTGATGTCGATGATTACCGAGCTGGGGATGTCCTTGAAGCCGACGGTGGCCGGGGCCTTCCGGGCGATTATTACCCTGGACGGGACCTTGTCCTCAGTAGATGAGTCATACTCCTTATCCGCAGCGAGCCAGTCCTTCGCAGACCAGATGGATACGGGAGAGATCGTCAAGGAACAGTTCAACAAGGTCAAGGGGCGGCTGGAGGACTATATCCCGAAGCTGCTGGAGCTGCCGCTGCTGAAGGAGAACCGGATCACCCTTGCGCGTGAGGACAATCATAGTCTGACGGATTTCGTGGGGACGCTGACGGTTGGGATGTTCACGGTGATCTGTATGGTGATCATGCTGGCAAGCTTCTGGGTGCAGGGGGAGATCATGCGGTTTGTGCTGGCACCCCTATCGATGTCAGGCTTCGGCACGGGGATGATCATCCTGATGATGTCTGTAATTAAGCAATTGAAACCTAAGAACTAACGGAAGGCGTGGAATATTATGGAAAATCCACTCTCGAACAAGAAGAGAATACGCGGCTGGAGGCGAGACATAAACAACCTCAGAGAATTCTCTGGGGCTTATTGTCTATAGAGGGGCGGCTACCAATCCCCCGGAGTTATGATATAATTTAGCTTTATTACGGCCGGATAAGGGATTATCCTGGCACGCATAGAGAGGTACTTCATATGATAAATAATTTCTGGCGTGAATTGCCACGCCCTTTTTTCATACTGGCCCCGATGGAGGATGTGACGGATGTGGTGTTTCGTCATGTCGTTGCTGAAGCGGGCAGACCGGATGTGTTTTTTACGGAGTTCGTGAATACAGAGAGCTATGCCCACCCGGAGGGGAAGCAGGCGGTGCGGGGGCGGTTGACTTTTACCGAGGATGAACAGCCGATGGTCGCGCATATCTGGGGGGACAAGCCGGAGTATTTCCGGAAGATGAGCATCAGTATGGCCGAAGAAGGCTTCAAAGGCATCGATCTGAACATGGGTTGTCCTGTAGCAAATGTAGCCGAGAACGGGAAAGGCAGCGGCCTGATCTGCCGTCCCGAACTCGCAGCGGAGATCATCCAGGCGGCGAAGGCCGGGGGACTGCCCGTCAGCGTCAAGACGCGGCTCGGATTCAGCAGCGTGGACGAATGGCGGGGCTGGTTGACTCATATTTTGCAGCAGGACATTGTGAATCTGTCCATCCATCTGCGTACGCGGGAGGAAATGAGCAAGGTGGATGCCCACTGGGAGCTGATTCCTGAGATCAAAAAGCTGCGGGATGAGATCGCGCCGCACACTCTGCTGACGATTAACGGCGACATTGCGGACCGGGAGACTGGCCTTAAGCTGGCCGCAGAGTATGGGGTGGACGGGATTATGATCGGGCGCGGGATTTTTCATAATCCGTTTGCGTTCGAGCGTGAGCCGAGGGAGCATAGCAGCGGAGAACTGCTTGATCTGCTGCGGCTGCATCTGGACCTCTATGATCAATACTCAGGACAGGCACCACGTTCGTTCAGCCCGTTGCAGCGCTTCTTCAAAATCTACGTCCGCGGCTTCCGCGGCGCCAGTGAACTCAGAAATAATCTAATGAACACCAAGTCCACCCGCGAGGTGCGTGCGCTGCTGGATGAATTCGCAAGCCAAGAGCAGGACGGAGCGGAGGGGCCTAATGAATAAGGGAGGGCGTATGAGAAACTTTATTATTTTCGGAGCAAGCAAGGGCTTGGGAGAGGCCTTCGTCAAGGCGCTGCCGGTGCCGGGCGATCAGGTCTGGGTGGTCTCAAGAACATACCCGGACAGCATGAAGCTGGAGGATGGGGTTCAGCGGACCTGGATTGAGGCTGACTTGGCGAAGCCGGATGCTGCGGGGCGGATTGCAGAATCATTGAACGGCGTTACCCTGGACGTATTCATCTATAATGTTGGCGTATGGGAGAGCAAAGGGTTCAGCGATGACTATGATTTTGAACAGGATGATCCGGCTGAGATTGCCAGCATTATTAACATCAATGTGACTTCGGCGATTACGTGCATCCAGAAGCTTTTGCCGAATCTTAAGCAGTCTGCGCATGCCAACATTATCTTAATCGGTTCTACGGCAGGCCTGGATCATAATGACTATACCCAGGTATCATTTGCCGCGTCCAAGTTCGGTCTGCGCGGGATTGCCAATGCCATCAGGGAGCATGTGAAGCCGTACGGCATCGGGGTGACTATCATTAATCCCGGGGAGATTGCTACTCAGATTCCGCTGGAGGCCGGGGTGGAGCCCGTCTTGTCTGCCTACAACGGCACGCAGATTCCGCTTCAGGATATCGTATCCCTGGTGCAATGCGTCATGAACCTGTCCAAGGCTTCTTGTGTGAAGGAAATCAATATTCCAGCGATGTTGGATACGAATGCGTAAATGAACTGAGGACCGGATGAATGGCAAGGGATAATCCTGGAGCCAACAAGCCTGTCCTCTATTTTGTTATATCTACCCAATCGTAATACTTCCGCCATGTACTTGGGACCCGATATAAGCGATTATATAGACACAGAAGCGTCGGGTGATCCCGAACATAGGAGGTTATAAGATATGGCTTATCAGAATATTGACGGTGTGCGGATGTGGGGGAATCCCGATCCCGGAGCGATGGCGCAAGCCAAGATGTGTGCGGAGAACGGGAATGTGGTGCAGACGCTGCTCATGGCGGATCATCATAAAGGCTACAGCCAGCCGATCGGCGGGGTGGTCGTATACGATGGACAGATCTCCCCGTCGGGTGTGGGGTATGATATCGGATGCGGGAATAAGGCGGTGCGGACCGGCTTGAAGATAGAGGAGCTGCGGCCGCGACTCTCAGGGATTATGGATGAGATTGCCCGCAGAATCTCCTTCGGCATAGGCCGGGTCAATAATGAGCGGGTGGAACACGAGCTGTTCGACGACCCGGATTGGGCGGTGTTCATGGCGGTTGGCAGACAGAAGCATGACAAGCTCAAGGACCTGGCGCAGAATCAGCTCGGTACCGTCGGCAGCGGCAACCACTTCGTAGACATACTAGAAGAAGACGCAACCGGCCGGGTATGGATTGCCAATCATTTCGGCAGCAGAGGGTTCGGGCATAAGACGGCGAGCGGATTCCTTAACCTGGCAGCAGGCAGAGACTTTCTGGCGAATGCCCCCGGGGAAAAGATGGATCAGCCGCCCGTACTGCTCGACCTGAACAGTGAGCTGGGCGATATGTATTACAGAGCGATGAAGCTGGCCGGGCGCTACGCCTATGCCGGAAGAGACTATGTTATCCAGCAGGTCTTGGCTATTCTGGGAACGGAAGCGGATCTGGAGGTGCACAACCATCATAACTATGCCTGGAAAGAGACGCATCACGGCAAGGAAGTCATCGTCGTCCGTAAAGGGGCTACTCCGTCAGCACCGGGCCAGATGGGCTTCATCGGCGGCAGCATGGGAGACATCTCCGTAATCGTCCGGGGGAAGGACAGCGCGGAGAACCGGGATGCTTATTACAGCACCGTTCATGGAGCAGGACGGATTATGAGCCGGACCCAGGCAGCGGGCCGTATGAACTGGAAGACCCGCACCCGCAGCGGCGGTCAAATCTCATCAGCGCAGATGCTGGAGGCGGTTCGGGATTTCGGCGTAGAGCTGCGCGGCGCAGGCACGGACGAGAGTCCTTTTGTCTACCGGAAGCTGCAAGAAGTGCTGGACGCGCACGCCGGGACCATTGAGGTTATGCATGTGCTAAAGCCAGTGGGCGTATGTATGGCGGGCGCGGATGAGTTCGATCCATATAAGGATTGAGCGGGATATCCATCACGAAGTCTCCACAGGCGGGCAGCAAGGACGCGAAGTATGGTAACATAGAACTTCAAGAAGAGGCCGGCAGGCCTTTTCCCATTTTCAATAGGGAGGGATTACATGTCCTGGAGTAAACTCAAGCAACAACTGGAGGGCTTCCTCAGCCCATCCTTAGAGGGACGGGTAGAGTACCGCGCGCCCGCGTACCGCTATGCGCCGGATAAATCAGGCACCTGTTATATTACGGTGGACAAGAAGAACATTCTCAGCATGACCGACAAGTCCAGCCCCATCCGCTGGTATTCGTCCGAGCTGGAGGTCAAGAATGACCCGGAGCTCCATATCTCCATTACCAATGAGGATATTGAAGCAGTCAGACTGACGGCCAAGGGGCCTATCCCCGAGGACCGCCTAATCATCATGGCTCGAAGCCGCTTAACCACCGAACACGCCAAGGCATTAATGTTGGCCCAGGCTGGCCTGACGAAATCGAATTTCATTGTGGTGGCGAATAAGTTCCTGGTTACTCCTATTGAGGAGAGTCTGGAGAGCAGCGATATCATCTTGAATATTCTGGCTCTGATGGACCGGAGAGTCGGGCGGAAGCGGATCGAGGGGATGTCCGTGAAGATGCAGCGGAAGCATCCGGCGGTGGAGTATTTCTATGATCTGCGGCGCGGGGCATTATGATTGTTATAGCCGTTTCCGCTTGTGCTCAGCGTTTCCCCGCAACCAGCATATATCCGGCCCCCCGGACTGTAATGATCCGCTCGGGATGGATAGGGTCGTCCTCGATTTTTTTGCGCAGATTACTGATGTGGACAGCCACCGTCCGCGTATCCTCCAGACTCTTCATCCCCCAGATGAGGTGAAACAGCGTATCGACAGTGACTACTTGATTCACGTTCTGTGCCATGTAGGAGAGCAGGCTGAATTCTTTTTTTGACAGAAAAATCGTTCTGCTGCCCATGTGAACAGACTGTGCATAGAAATCCAGCGTCAGTCCCGGCAGCTCCAGCAGCTGTTCCCTTCTGCCCGTGGATACCCTGCGGAGGTGAGCCTTGATCTTGGCCATGAGTACGCCCGGACTGAACGGCTTGGTCACATAATCATCCCCGCCATACGATAAGGCGCTGATCTTCACCTCATCCTCCTCCTGACTGCTTAGGAACACAATCGGGGCATTCGTGTAATTGCGTGCGTTCTTGCACCAGTCAATGCCGTTCTCATTCGCCAGCAGCACATCCAGCACAATCAGGTCCGGGTTAAATGACGCAAGCAGCAGCATAGCATCGGCCCCGCTGTGGCAATACGAGGAGTCGAAGCCTTCCCGCTGGCAGTATAGCTCAACAATCTCACAGATATGGGGATCGTCGTCGACGATCATAATTTTGTATGTGTCCATTCTATTGTCACTCTCCTGCTTCCTGAATCAACGGCAATATGACCTGGAAAATCGACCCCGTCTTCCCGTCGCTCTCCGCCCGGACACTCCCGCCATGCGCTTGTACAATTTCCCGGCATATCGCCAGGCCTAGTCCGCTGCCCTCTACGCCCATGTCCAGCCCCGGCCGGTCCACCCGGTAATTGCGGTCGAAGATCTGCTCCAGCTGCTCTGGAGGAATACCCATGCCGGTGTCTTGTACGCTGATGACCGCACAGCGGGTAGCATTCACCTCGTCCACGGCTAAGGCAAGACGCACTAACCCGCCGCCAGGGGTAAACTTCATCGCGTTCGACACCAAATTGAATAATGCCTGTTCTAAGCGTTGCGTATCGATCCTAGCAACAGGCAGGTCAGCGCCTGGTTCTGCTGTATCCCCGATGTCCAGATCGAAATCCAGTCCCGCATCCCGCACCACCAGCTCATATTGTTCATAGAAGCCGCGCAGGAACGGAGTCACCTGAACCGGCTCCATCCGGTACTCTACTTGCCCTGTCTCCAGATGGGACAAGAAGCTCAGCTCTCCGATCATGCGGTTGATCCTTATCGTGTTATCGCGGATATATTTCAGATACTGTTCATTGCGCTCCGGCTTCACCATGTCCATCACCGCCTCGACATAACCCAGCATACTGGACAGCGGCATCCGCAGATCATGTGTAATATAGGCCAGCAGCTTCTTCCGGCCTTCCTCGGAGTGCAGTAACCGCTCATACGACAGGCGGAGATCTTCGTGGGCTGCGGATAAGGCATGGGTGCGCTCCAGCACAATCTGCTCCAGATTGGCATTCATCCCGGTGAGCTTGAGATTGGCTTCCTGCAGCTCCCGCGCGATCCGCTCTTCATTCGTTGCTGCCTGCGTGAATCTGGAAGAGAGCAGCAGCATCTGGGCGACCGTGAAGATGAGCAGCCCGAACGGCGAGCTGTTCCCGATGGGGGACCATTCGTTGTAATACAGGAAATCGTTGATCACCGTAGCCAGAGCCACCACCGACACCAGCAGGAAGATCAGCGCTCCCTCCATCCGCCGCAAGGCCGCATGAGCCAGCCCCGCCATCAGATACACCATATGGAGAACCACGACCACACCGATCAGCAGCAGCATCCGGGAATAGACGAGGGCAGGGGTCACCACAACCACCAGACAGAGTGCGCCGGTGACGATCCGGGAGCCATAGCGGAACCAACGCGACACGTAATCCGGGAAAATGCACTCAAAATACATGGTGATTATCCACCCGCCGAGGCATAGGATCAGATACTCAAGCTTGAACTGCAACTCCCACGGAAAATGCGGCAGCCATTGGGTAAGCATAAGCTCCCCGTTCAGCAGGGAGCGGATAGAGAACATCACGGTGAACAGACCGAAGTATAGCGGTGCCCGGTCCTTACGCCGCAGCATGAACAGCAGCAGATGATACACGCCGATCACCAGCAGGCTGGCGGTGATGAACATATCCGCAGCAATCCTCAGATGGGTCCGGACCGTTAACACATTACTGCCGCCCAGCTCGATATTCTTGGTGATGCCACCCCGCTTATGATGGAAGTTCGCTACCTGCATCACCAGCTCCACCGTGTCGCCTTCAGGCTGGAAGAACACCAGCTTCGTCGCCAGACGCGGCGTCATGCCCTCTTTGTCCTGATCCACCACACCGACCTCAGCTAGCAGCTCTCCATTCACCCACAATTTATACGCATGAAAAATAGTAGGCAGCCGCAGAGCCAGCCGCTCCTTACTATCCTGCTCACTAAGCCGGATCACCAGCCTGAAGGTGGCATAACCTTCGCCCTTCAGCGCTTGACCGTCCAGCGGGTAGCCCAGCCAGGAGCCGGGGATGTTGATATACCGGTCCCGGTCAGCCGGTTCCCTGCCTGCCATCCGGCTTCGTATATCCCCGGGTGAGAGCAGCTCGTGCCAATAGAAGGTCCATTCTCCCTGTAACTTCAGCGGATTCATACGGATAGAGGTATGCGTTAGATCCAGCAGGCCTTCCTTGCTTCGAGGCTTGGGGGCACCCGGCGTTGCAGACAGGATGGCATAGCTTGCGATCAGCCCGATAACTACGACCACAGTGATATGTAACCAGATATTACGAGAACCGGACCTTAGTATACCCCTCATCATGAAGCCGACCCCAATCTACAAGATTCGTCATTCTTAAGCTCATTGCCCTAATGATAGCATCATTGCCGAAAATTGTGTGGAATTGCACGATGTAAAGTTTGCTTTTCTTTCATTAATAGGCTAAATTCCTGTGTAGAATGCTGGGCAAGGAGTCGGAACTGTCGAAAGTTGTAAGTTGCTCGGGGTGATTCAAAAACTACAAAAATGTTGGAATGAATTAGAAAATCGGTAATAAAATATACTACCCTGATGAATGGCCCCGTGGAGGGGCCTTTTTAAGTGCTATGTCTTGGGGCCCCCGCAAAGTACCTGAGTAAGCATCGAAGCCATAGCATCACTTTGTGGGGTTATTCTATGGGAAACGATCTAAGGAGGCTTGGCTATTGTATACCAAAGTGTCAGCTAGAGCTGTATCCCTGTTGGCCGCATTCGCATTACTGCTCTCCGTGTTCTTCACTGCCTTACCGAATGCAAATGCAGCCGCGAGAGGAGCGTGGTCGCCGAACACGGCCTATGCGGTGAATGACACCGTAACCTATGGCGGAGGTACATATACCTGTCTGCAGGCGCATACGTCCCTGACCGGCTGGGAGCCGCCGAATGTTCCTGCATTATGGAAAAGTGGCAGTACCACAACACCCACGCCCACCACACCCCCAGCTACGAATGGAGCCATCTTCTATGCGGACAGGGACTATGGCGGCAAGGCCGTCACCCTGGGAACAGGCAATTATGTGCTGTCCCAGCTGAACAATGCGGGCATTCCGAATGACTGGATGTCCTCGCTCAAGGTTCCGAATGGCTGGACGGTTGAAGTGTATGCGGACGATAATTTCGGCGGCACGAAGTGGACCTACACGGCAAGTTCCTCCTGGGTCGGTGACAGTGTGAATGACAAGATGTCTTCGGTCAAAATCTACAACGGTTCACCGCCAGCGTCCGGCGTCACCCGTCCCTCCGAGGTGCCCAGCCAGATCTGGACCTATGCCATGAATGTGGACAATAAATTCGGCAAAGGCGGAGATTTCGCACTGTTACTAAGCGCGGTGATCAAGAAGGAGAGCAGCTTCGGAGCAGGTCTGCCGGGCAGCCCATCCGCCGGTGACGGATTGATGCAGGTTGAGCCGAACACCCGTAACGCCTATCTATCCCAATTCAGCGCCAAATTCGGCCGTACGTATAATCACAGCAGCGAACAGGATCAGGTAGCCTTAGGCGGACTGATTCTCGATGAGAAGATTGGCAGATTCGGCAACATCTACAACGGACTCTTACATTACAACGGGGGCGACAACTGGTATCCAGGCGCCACCGATTCCTACGGCCGCCCGATTCTGGCGGATCAGTATGCGAATGCCGTCTATGGAACGTATAAGGGGTATGGCGGGCAGAATTAAGGGAGTCCCTTCATTCTCTAAAAAAGAACAAAGACGCTCGGGGAGTTACCCCGCAGCGTCTTTGTTCTTGCGCGTGTGCCAAGCCCAGGTGAAGGGTCATTCCCAATAAGGCACGCCGCTGAAGAGGAACGATTCATTGTTTAAGTAGGCCTTAATCTCTCTACTGGCTAATTTACCGATATGTTCTGGCAGCCATTCTTGCGAGTCAGGCAGGCCCAGCCAGAAATTCATGGTCTCCAGCTGTGCTGCAATGAAGAAGCCCTCTAACCTTTTAATATAGTTATCCGGCAACGGATGGTGCTTGGAATAAGACTGAAGCAACTGTTCTCTGAATGAAGGATGGATGTAGGAGAACGTCCAGCCCAAATCCACTAAGTAATAACCGAACCCGCAAGCACCAAAATCAATGGGCCGTACTTCTTCTCCATCAAACACCAAATTACTTGGAATCAGATCGGCATGAATCATGCCCCAATTGCTGGCTGTCCGCTCCATAGAGTCCATCATGTGAATGACCCGCTCGCCTGCATGCAGCAGAAGCTCCGTATCTCCTGCATCAAGCAGTCCGGCATTAGCGCGTTCCTTCAGCGTATTAAGGGCTTGTAAGATCCGGGAGCCATCAAAGGCCGGGCGTTCAAAGGCAGCAGGGATGCTCCAGTTCGAGGCTTGCTTATGTAACTTGCCGATCAATTCACCTATGGTCCCGGCATCTTCTATAGTAGGAATAAAAGGCTTCTGCTCACCCGCCACCCATCGTAACAAAGTGCAGTGGGTATGGTTCACCTCCGTAATGAATTCTCCGCGAATATTCTTGCAGGGTGAAGGCAGGGTCACATCGGTTTCCAAGGTTAAGGCTTCCAGCCAGACCATCTCGGATTGAAGGACCTCCCGCTTACTCCAGATTTTCTCAAGGGCGTCACCTTTGGAGATATGCAGCCGGAGGCTGTAACTATTGTTGTCCAGATCAGTGACTTTGTAGATCGTATTGCCGCTCTGTGCAATGAAATCAACCGACTTGCAGCTTATAGAGTAGTGCTCCAGTGCTTCCATTGCGGTATTCAAGTGTGCATCCAATCGCAGCTCGCTCCCTTATTTATCAAAGTATAATAGGTACGATATCATAGTTGTTCATGGGCGGGAATGGAACTGTTGACTATATTTGTTTTTTATTGATAGGATGGGAATGAAATGATTAGGAAGGTGATGATCGGATGAACATCCATAACTGCAACCTGAATATCTGGGCTCATCTGCCGGATGAGAGTTGGACGAAAGTAGCTAATATATATAAATCTATGCCTGGTTGGCTGGGCTACACTGGCGGAATTCCTTATTGGTACGGGCAGGAGACGGATGAGATGTTCATAACGGCCTCTGTTGAGCCGAGCGGCTTGTCGTTCTATGCCCAGATGGAGCAGAGTGAGTGGGATTCCTGGATCGGAAGGTTCAAGGCTGAAGCGACGAGAGTGCTGGGGTTTGAGGTGGGGGAGCCGGAGGAGGGGTTTGAGTGAATTTATATGTACCTCACATACTCACCCAAACTTTATAGACTAATGGGCTAACGCTAAAATCGCAATCACAATGTATATTACAACGAAAACCATGAATTGTATTTGTTCTAGTTAACTCAAAGACTAAAGCATACGCTATTTTCTCATCTGTTGTTATGTAACCATCATATAAGTTTCCAATTTCATTGTAAGGGCCGCTATATGCCCATTCATGCGCCTCTCTCGTTGTTTCGAATTGCATTGTTTCTATAAACCATCTTATGGATTTGTCATTTTGATTCAAGCTGATCACTCCCTTTAACATATTGTACATATTCAATAAAAAGAAGAGCAAGGAATTATTACATGTAACTCGAAAGCTGGTGGAAGCATGAATGTAAATCAAGCGATAAGCTTCATTGATCAGGAATTATCAGCTTCTGAAGGAGCTGGAAGACGGAGAGGGTCTACTCTACACAACCACAATGACGGTAAACAACCTGGGGAAGCTTGATGTGTATCAATACATCTATTTCCTGTGTCAGCACGCCAAGCGCCATATTGTGCAAATGCAAAGGGTTATGGATGAGTACAAAGAGGCGGAGAGATTGGGGGATTTATTATGAAAAAACAAACCAAGTACCTTATAGGAATCGGGGCTTTAATCATTATTTTGGTTGCAGCTGTCTTTGTATATAACTCTCAGAAGACGACTTCTTTTAAGAAAGTAGTAACTGATAAAATTAATGTTAATGAAATATCCACCATTTATATCACCCAAAGATCTTCAGGTGTTGAAGTTACGCAAGATGAAATTAAAATTGAAGATCGGGAAGAAATAAATAAGATCATGACTGAGTTCGATAAGTTAGACTTGAAGAATGCACATGACAGAAAAATTAAGTTTGATCCCTATACTTATACCATTCGGATATATGTAAATAAGGAGGCTAGATTCGGTATTGATATATATAACACAATGAATATCTCCTTGTATGACAGTAGTAAGACCAAGAATAGACTACGTGAGTATTCAACCAACAATGCTGAAATAATAAGTAAGCTGGAGAATTATTTTAAATAGACCATGGACAAAAAGGTGTTCTCGAAGGAGCGCCTCTTCGTCCATCGTTTTTGATACCCCCAATTGCCTTCATCATCCTTCACCTGAAATATCTTCCTACTATATACAAAGGGGATTTATCATGAAGAAAACAAAAATACTACTCCTGGTAATTGTTCTGATGGCTTGCGCCTTAGGATTAGCTGGATTGAAAATATTCAAAGATAAAACAACGAGCGAAGTAGAAACATACTTAATAGAAAAACGAGGGTATAACCCTAATGATATATATGAGATTTATACTCAAATTGGCAAAGCTCCTCTGGTGAGTACGACTGTAATTTTTGAGGATGATAGAAGCTCAAGATATTTGTATCGTAAAGAAAATGGAAAGATATATCAATACAGTATGGCTCCTGTTCAAGGTGTGGACGATGGAACAAAACGTTATAAGCATATTGAAGAATAGTTTTAGTTAATTAACTTTACTGGTTTTTTTGCACAAGCAAACATTAAGAGGTATCCCAAGAAGCTATTAAAACAGCTTTTCGGGATACTTTTTCCCTTTTTTAGGTTGGGCAGTTTTTTCATCCGATGTTTTGGGTCAGGAACTGGATCACCCAAAAACGTTGAAAGCACGTAAAGGGAAGCAGTTGGTATTAGTCGAAGCCGTGTAACTCTCCTTCCAAGACAGCGGGAGCTTGACGTTTTCGATATCGATGACTGGTCCTTCGTTAAGTATAGATCCAGTACTTCCCCTGGCCATCCACGGTAACGGTGTGAAGGTCAGACTTTCGGATGTACTTCTCTGCAAAATCATTTAGAGACAGGGTAACTCCTGACTGACGGATCAGGCGGTTAGTTCTTACTGCGGTTATGACCTGAACTCCCTTTCTGTTACAAAATTTATTTTCTCTATGTCACAAAAGCATGTTTTTCTAAGTTATATATATGAAAGGAGGCTTCTAATGAATATAGATACGACGGATTTGGATTCTACATTGGTAAGTATTAAGAAGGGTGATACGCAAGCTTTTGTTTTAATCGTAGATAGGTTTCAAAGACCTATATATCTGTATTGCTATTACATACTCAGGAATCAGGAGGAGGCTGAAGATGCGACGCAAGAAACTTTTATAAAGGCGTTAGAGCATATCGAACAGTTTAATTACAAAGCTTCATTTTCTGCCTGGCTATATAAAATTGCAAGGAATCATTGTACCGATTTGCTTAAAAAGAAAAATAGAGAAAAAAAAGTGTTAGATCTTTACAAGGCGGATAAGCATCAGGAACAAGATCAAAAATATACGGACTTTATTTATGAATGTTTAGATAAGCTCAATTCAGAGGAGAAGCAAATATTACTTTTAAGAATTCTTGAAGAATATAGTTATGACGAAATCGCGTTTATTATGGATTCAAAATCAGTAAATATCAGAAAAAAATATGAACGTATTCGTAAAAAATTAATACAGGTAAAAAAAGGAGTGAACTTATTTGAACAATCATACTGATTCTCAGGATTTTGAGATTGTGAAGCTGAAAAAATTAATTTTAGAAACGCCAGTGGAAATCGATTTAACCGACCGAATTATGCAACGTTATGGAGAAAAAAATATGGAAATCAGAAAGGATAACCGCCGTCATTATAGGGTATGGAAAAAAACGTGGATATCTATAGCTTCAGCTATTATTTTTTTAACTATAATAACAGGTACTGCATTTATTTCACCTACAATGGCAGAATCCATTAAGCAGATCCCAGGTTTAAATAGCATTTTTAATTTTGCAAATGATTTAGGATTAAAAGTCGCAGATGAAAAGGGGTTATTTACTAAAATTGATGTGAGCGATACACAACACGGTTTAACGATGAGGGCAACGGCAGTGTCATTTGATGGAACTCGTGTATCTATTGGAATCGAACGTGAAAGTTTAGATGATAGCCAACTGGGATTAATAGAAGTCGATAATTTAGAATTATATATTAACGGGGATTCCATCAAGAACTATGCAGGCTTAGAAGATAATAACGTAAGCATTTTCATGTCACCTGTTCAAAATAAAGATGCAATGATTTTGGAATTGGTTGATTTAAAAAATCAGGGAGGAAAAGTTTTTCCGAAAAAGTTTGAATTGACTTTAAACTTTACAACTCCTGAAATGAAAGAGGGGTTCAAGCTAGACATTCCAGTAGAAATAAACACGGAAAACAATTTGGTGCTTACCCCGAACATTAGCCGAGAATATGATGGCATTGATTTTAAAGTTGATAAAATTGAATTCACACCAGTGACCACTAACTTAACTACACAGATAAAAATTCCAAAGGATAAGAAAATTTCTGAATTGTATAAATCAAATAGATCAATTGGGTATGATATGTTTGATGAAAACGGGAAAAAAATACAAAAGATCTCTGGTAATGGATGGAGTTCCACAGGTAGTAATATTCAGATATCAGATACTCGGTTTGTACCATTTAAATCTGCTCCTAAAAGTATAATTATTAAACCATATATATATTTATATAAAGAAAACAAAAAGAATGAATTCCTATTGGATGAAAACGGAAATATTAAAGTTAAATACATCCCTGAGTTGCAGATCACCTTACCAATCACAACAAAATAAAACTCCTAACATCGCTTATCTTTAATTTAAAGCAGTTCATTTCAGCAAAACTTAAAAACAGGCTGAAGAATAGTTCCTCAGCCTGTTTTTATTAAAAAAATTATTTATAGATACCAATACTCATAAGTTATCTCACTACTTCTACAAAGTACCAACCCAATAACGTGCCATCACCTTTATAGGCTCCAACCTGAGCGCTTCCATAGCCGATACTAATAATTTTATTACCATCGAGTTTAACAATTGTGCTACCCGACCAAATCAACCAATTACTCCCACTTTGCATTGCGTATTTCTGACCCAGACCAATGAGTTGAACATTTTGATCCATTGTGTGAATACCAGCTGGAACGAAAGTGATTTCCATTCTAGCATTTTCTGATGAGAAATTAGAAGAAACTTCAGTTGACGTTGGAGTTACTGGTGCAGCAGAAACGGCACCTCCCATAGATAGCATTAATGCAGAAATAGATACAGCTAAGAATACTTTTTTCATTTGTAGATCATCTCCTAGTGTTATATTTGGTACATATTACTAATACGACGTGGAATTTAGATAACCTTTTTATTTTTAGGAAATTATACTATAAAAGTGAACATTATGTTAATTAGTAAAATATTAATAAATAGGTTTAGGTCTATTAATATCGTGAATTAATATCAGAAAATTGTTACAAGGACTTCTGATCAATAGGAGTCCTTTTCTGTGTAATTTTAGGAATATCATAGATTTACATTAAGGATTGGGCTATCATCATTACATACAGAGAAATTGTGGAAAATTGAATTTGACCAACTGGGCGGAGGTACACATGGACGAATTAATGAAGAGAATCATTCAATTCCGTGACGATAGGGACTGGAAGCAATTCCATGATCCCAAGGATCTGGCGCTCTCTATCACGTTGGAGTCTAGCGAACTGCTGGAGCTTTTCCAATGGAAGAACAGCCAGCAAGCAATAGAGCAACATTATTCCGGCATGCAGGACGAGATCGCTGATATTCTCATCTACACGCTTACGCTTGCGCATGATCTGCAGATCGATATTAAGGACGCTATCCTTCAGAAGATAGACAAAAATGCGAAGAAATACCCCATATCCAGCTCCAAGGGAAGCTCACAAAAAAGCACACAGCAGTGAATGAATAGGGGAGAGTTCCATGATTATCTATGAATCGACCAAGCAGCAATTTATGGATGATGTGACCGAGGATACGATCGCGGTAAAGATCCATAACCAGTACGTCCAAAAAATCGGCAGGGTTGCTATGGGCGAAATCAACGCCTGGAACAATTCCATGAACTATTTATATAAAGTACTGAACACATCGGACATTCCAGATGACGTAGGAGTTGCGATTGAATATAGAATTCCAGCGACCCCGAGAAGAGTCGACTTCATGATTACAGGCTTGAATGAACAGGATCAATACTCTGTCGTCATTATCGAACTTAAGCAGTGGACCAGCATTGAAGCGATTGAGGATGCGGATGGTCTCGTTAAAACCGTTTTTAACAGAACAAAGACAAGCACACAGCATCCTTCGAAGCAGGCTTGGTCCTATGCCAGGCTAATTCATGATTACAACGAGAGCGTACAGAACGAAGCGGTCCAGCTCTATCCTTGTGCGTATCTACATAACTATATTCGGAAAGATAATGATCCCTTATTGCATCCTGTCTACGACTCATACATTGAGGAAGCGCCGATTTTCTCCAAGGGAGATGCACTGAAGCTAAGAGCGTTTATCACGACCTATATTAAAAAGACCGATAGAAGCAAATCACTGTACCTTATAGAGCATGGCAAAATTAAACCCTCCAAATCGCTGCAGGATTCACTCCTCAGTATGCTCCAGGGAAATCAGGAATTCATTATGATCGACGATCAGGATGTTGTGTATCAAGAAGCGCTAAGATTAGCTAAGCAGGCCCAGTCGGGCAAAAAGCAAGTCCTGATTGTCGAAGGCGGCCCGGGGACAGGCAAGTCGGTGCTTGGCATTAATCTATTGGTAGAGCTTACCACCCGGGAACTCGTCTGCCAATATGTAACCAAGAATAGCGCCCCGCGCTCCGTATACATGAAGAAGCTTCAGCAGAACGTGAAGAAATCGTTCATAGATAACCTGTTCAAGGGCTCAGGCGTGTATTATGATGCACTACCAGATGAATTCGATTGCCTGATAGTGGACGAGGCGCACCGCTTAAATGAGAAGTCCGGTCTGTTCAAACATAAAGGGATCAATCAGACGATGGAGATCATCCGCGCTTCCCGGTTCTCAGTATTCTTCATTGATGAGTATCAGAAGATTGCCATGCATGATGTAGGCAGCAAGGAGCAGATTAGACACTATGCGGAGCAGATGGATGCGGACATCACAGAGCTGACGTTGGCCTCCCAATTCCGGTGCAATGGCTCTGACGGGTATTTGGCATGGCTGGATGATGTGCTGGAAATCCGTGAAACAGCGAATGCAGATGGCTTCGACTTCGAGTATGACATCCGGCTCTATGATGACCCTAACGAGCTGCGGGACGAAATTTTCAGCAAGAATCAGATCAATAATAAAGCCCGAATGCTCGCCGGCTACTGCTGGGATTGGAAGACCGACGGCAAGAACAATCCAGGCGTTCATGACATTCAATTAGAGCAGTACCAATTCTTCATGAGCTGGAACCTGAACAATACGACGACCTGGGCAATCGACCCTGAATCCATCGAGCAAGTAGGCTGCATCCACACCTCACAAGGACTGGAGTTTGACTATGTCGGAGTCATCATTGGCGAAGATATGCGCTATGAGAACAACCGGATCATCACCGACCCGTTCAAGCGTGCGAAGACGGATAAGTCCCTGTCAGGCTTCAAGACCTTGTACAAAAAAGACAAGGACGAGGCCCTCCGCATGTCCGATCAAATTATTCGTAACACCTACCGAACCCTAATGACCCGGGGAACGAAGGGGTGTTATATCTACTGTGTTGATCCTCATTTGAAGGCGTACTTGCAGAGAAGGTTGGCCATGCAGGGGGCGGTGGTGGGATTAGGGTAGGTTAGTGAAGTTGATGTTGAATTATAGAAAGATTTTGAATATAAATAGCCCTCCGTCGCTCTTTATAAGCGATTGAGGGCTATTGCTCATTATCTGAAAAAAAATTTATAAAACATTAACAAAGCATTTGTAGAGTTTGAATTAAGGGCAATATACTCAGTAAATAAAATTGTCTAATTCTTCATTATTCATTGCTTTATTATAGTAAAGGTTCGGGATGATATCATGATAATCTTTTAAAAAGGATTGGTCAGTTTTAGTTTTCTCATTAATATAATTATATCTCCAACTTCGCTCATCTTTTGGAATTGCATTTTTGAGGTCTTTCTTAGTAGTCCTATAACGAGTTTTACCCTTAGGAGTGGTATATGCAGTTTCTTTTTTAGCACGTTCTAGAATTACTCGCATTAAAAATTGGTTTGCACCGAAGAAAAATTTTTTTCTAACAATATTTTTGGGGGTTAAAAGAATCTTATTATTTTCATGACGATAACAAGGGAGAGTTACTTCTTTCCAAGCAGAAGTAGCAGCATCCCAAGTGTTAAAAGTGTCTTCAGAGTTAGGTTCTACTTTAGCAATAGCTAATTGCGCTAAAGTAAACTCATTTAATTGAAGGTGTAAAATATTGGTCATCATATCAGAAAGGCCATCTTCACTAAAGCCTGATATAGTAACTGGTATGTCCATAGGCTTGGTTATAGTCGGAATATTCACAGTCAGCTGTTCAAGATTCTTAAAAGTCTCTAATAGACCTTCTGCTGTATTGCCATGTCCATTGTCACCGTTTCCATAACCTAACTTGGTATAATTAATTTCTCCGGCATAGGATAGTAACTCGATTTTTCTATGTGTGTCATTATTACGATAGGCTCTATAGAATTCATTAAAAAAATTATTCAATAAATTAGTTGCATTCTTATACCAAGCTCCTTGTTGAATTTCGATCAAGCAAGGGTCAATAAATAATGCTTGGTCATCTAAGACATTAATATCTACGAATTCCAAGTTAGAATGTCCAGGTTGAGAATAATTTAGAAGTGTTGAAATGTGTTTTTTTTCCATATTAACCCCTCCAATTGTGTAACTTTACTAAAGTTAACGTAAAGAACTTCATTTATTTTACATCATTATACATGTTTCTACAAAAAAGAATGTAATATTTAGCACAAATAGATTTGCTTAGTAGTGAAGAGGAATAATCAGACTACAAGAGTTCTATCCCTTTCTTCACAAATTTGGGGTTTGGTGTTGAAATAAACATTGGACATCTTCATGGGATTTTGTGGGGAATTTAATTTGTTCATTATTTTGTTTTAATTTAGTTCAATATTCGCATTAATATATTAATTCTTCCTTATACAATTTGATTATCTTAAGGGCTTATTACCAGTGCGAGGTGGAGTGATTACACAGAAGTATAGAGGAACGTAGTCTTAAAATACGTAATATACAAATGCATCAAAAAAGAACTTATTTTCATATGAAATTCTTTTGAACTTATGTATTGGGGGAGATGTGGTGTGGGTTATCCAGCATGGTTTATAGAAACGATTCAAGGTCGATTGGATGAGGTGTGCGCAAGGATTGAACGTCAATCGGAGCCTAGACAAGCTTTTGAAGAAGAGCACAAAGCTTTTCAAGCGTTATTTGCCTCCATCGATATTGCGCGTAAGCCAGAGTTTGAGTATTGGGAGGATAAGCTTTCTATAAAGAACTCCGTTCTTTATAAGCGTCTATATCTACAAGGGCTTAAGGATGGAATGCAACTTGCTAATACATTCGCTTCTCCTTCTGTTCTGTCGGATTAAGATGGAGTATTCCCGTATACAGACTTGAATTTTCTCGCTGAATTAATAATACAATATAAGAGTTAATTTGATTCAGAGAAGCGGACATTTTTGAGAGCTAAGGACGTGTTGTATCTACGTCCTTAGCAAATAAAGTGATGAAGGAAGGACCCTTAATAGGGAAATGGAAATTTTCATCATAGCTTTTAACTATTCAAGATTTAGTCAAATACCCGTACAACTTACTCTCCACAGCATTCTCTAATAGCAGATTCATATGCACAACCGATATAGAATCATTATTCTTATCCAGCATAGATGCCTGTACAGCGCTCGATTGATCGGGATGTGCTTTACCTAAGTAGTAGAATTCGGTTCCTTCGGCATCATCTTTTTTAACGAAAACATGAAGGTCGATCTTTAAGCGGTCTGCCTCAAGAATCGTTTTAACCTCCTCAGATTCAAGTGTTCGTCTACTTCTAGTTGACCATGTTAGAACCTCTGCATTTATGAAGTTTTCTTGATATTTCGTACTTGCTTCGATTTCATCCTGTTTGTGATAGGTTACAAAGATTGGGCAAGTCTGATGTTTTGTTTTATAGCCATAAATAGTTGAGCCCTCATCATTACTCCAATTCAAAAGTTTACAAGAATCTTTTCTGGAATACTTCTTGTATAAAGTTAAGGGTTCGCTACAATCGTACTGTTCATTTTTATGAAATGCAGTCTGAATAATATCAATGACCATTTCTCTAAAATACATGTTATTCTTTAGCGAATTAGCCAACATTGGGTGGAAAACATAATTTTGAGATGGATCAAATTGCACTACAGCTGTTTCTCCATATTTTTTTCTTGTAGGTTCAGTGAAAAAAGATAGGTTGAGTACACGAGTGACAGAATCAATAGTTCTGGAATCTGCTGGGCATCCATCATCTATAAGGGCATTCATATACTCGATCGGAGTAACACTATCTTCAGAGAGAAGTAAGTTTATTAATATAATTTCATGCCTGCGTTTTCCATTTAGAATCTCTTCCGATAGCATCGCTATATAACTTTTCTCGTGCTCTGATAAGATGGGAATATTTTCTTTAATCTTTTGTAGAAAGTGATAATAGCTTGAATGCTCATCAGTGAATATAAGCGGATCAATTGAGTTCGCTTCAATGAAATCCATTAGTTTGGGTATTCGATTAAGGCGATTTTTAAGTTGAGAGTAAGATTCTTTAAGAATCTTGAGTGCTGTTAGATTGCTATTACTAATCGAGCGATAAATTTGTTGAAGGGCAATTTCTTCGAAGTTAATTGTTGAGATGCCCTTAATATAACTGGTGTCCTTCATATGACGACGAATATTATCCTTGTTTTGAGTCTTGTCTCCAGACAGGGCTACAGGAATCAAATAATTATTTTTGTAGTTACCAATAAAGTCGATAATCGTGACGAACTCTTTATTAGGATGCTTACGTAAGCCACGTCCTAGCTGCTGAACAAACACTATACTGGACTGAGTTTGACGAAGCATCACAACTTGGTTAATACAAGGGATATCGATTCCTTCATTAAAAATATCTACAGTTAGAATATAGTCTAGGTTACCTGATTCAAGATCAGTTACACAGTGCTCCCGTGTTTCTTGACTATCACTTCCAGTCAAAGCTACTGTACGATAACCTTTCATATTTAGAATGTTAGACAACTCGATAGCTTCTTCTCTGCGACTACAAAAGATTAAGCCCTTTATGGCTTCCCCTGAGTAACCGTAATATTCAATCTTTTCAATTAAATAAGATACTCTTTCATCTGTGACTAACTGGGAGAATAGAGTGGTATCATCAACGATTTGGCCATTGTATTCAAAGTCAGTAACGCCAAAATAGTGAAATGGACACAACATATCTTCTTCCAAAGCTTCTTGAAGGCGGATTTCGTAAGCAATGTTGTAGTCGAATAGTTCATATATATTAAATTCATCAGTGCGTTCTGGAGTTGCTGTCATGCCCAGTAGGAACTTAGGTTTGAAATATTCGATAACTTTAAGGTAGGAAAGTGCTCCGGCTTTATGAACCTCGTCAATCAAAATATAATCAAAAGCCTCAGCATTAAAATTACTTAATGAGGAGTCCTGAGAGATGGTTTGAATGGTAGCAAAGAGGTACTTGGCCTCTGTTTCTTTACTGTTTCCAGATAAAATACCAAAATCACTGTCCGTACCGCCTAGAATTCGCTGATAATCGGCCAAAGCTTTATGCAAAATTTGTTCTCGGTGTACTACAAATAGCATTCTACTTGGAGCAAAGTTCTTCACGTCAAATGCAGAGAGATAGGTTTTTCCTGTCCCAGTAGCTGAAATAATAAGTCCTTTTACTGCTCCAGTTGAGCGCAACTCTTTTAGATTTTGTAGAGCGTTCTCCTGCATTTTATTAGGTGAGACTAAAGCAGATGCAGTTTGAGGAAACATTTCAGGAGTTAAGGGCGCTGCTAGTCGATCATTACGAGTAACCTTTTGAACCTCTTCATAAAGGATTTGATATAATTCGATCCATCTATCGGTAAGTGGAACAGCATTAAGCCATACTTTTTCAAACTCACTATGGAACTGCCCAAGAAGGCCCCCATGTTTAAATGAGGTTAATTTCACATTCCATTCATAGTTGGCTTTTAATGCAGCGGCAGTCAAATTAGAGCTTCCCATAATGATTGTTGAATGATCTTCATGTTGAAAAACGTAACCTTTAGCATGAAAACCACTTAAATCGGTCAACCGAACTTCTACATTCGTTATTTTTAACAACTCTCTATATATTTTTGGTTTGTTAAAGTTTAGATAATTGGAGGTTAGGATTTTACCACTAATCCCTCTTGATTTCAGATCAGCTAAATGCGACTTAAGAGTGGCTAAGCCACTCTCCGTAATAAAGGCAACAGAAATAATGAAAGAGGAACAACGGTCCAGTTCCTCTAACAAAGGCGTAAGAACATAATCATTAGTGTCCTTATTATTGACTAACAGTTTTGGCTTATATTTATCTGGCGAATCCTGTTGATGGTCAATAAACGCCCAGCTTAATGAACTGTTTAAATGTAGAAGGGGATTGTCCATTTCATTTCCCCAGTGCTTCTTGAATTTTTTTTACAGCAGGAATATCGGCAGGCGCCCATTCTAAAGACATCAATTCATTAGCAGCTAACCATTGTATGGCAACATGTTCAGTTAAGGTTGGTGTACCTTTTAATAGATTACAATAAAAAGTCGTGAGATGAACAAAACCAAAGTCATATTCGTACACAGTGGTCTCTATTGCTTCACCAATTTCGATTGTGCAGTTCATTTCTTCATCGATTTCTCGTTTTAGTGCAGACTGTGGTGTTTCACCATCCTCAATTTTCCCGCCTGGGAATTCCCACATGTAGGCCAATGCTTTGCTGGCTCCCCGCTGTGCACAAAGTATCTTTTCATTTTCAATGATCACAGCACCAACAACATGGATATGTTTTTTCATTAGTCAGTTCCCTCCGGTTATGCAGCTTAATGAGAAAGATATGGATTCTGCATTGATAATACTATTTTAGTATACTTTCATGAATGTTTACATACTGCATATGAGGAAGAGTCCGACCGGCAGAATGCCCTATGGAGGCAGTACAATTTTGCGGGACTGGAGTAAGTTACTTCTTTTCGATTGCTTGGGCATTTTTTCTGTAACAGAACAGAGATTTTTTTACTTTATGAAATGATTTGTGGTATAGTAAAGGCAGAAAAAACGTAGAATACAAAGAGAGCCGTGCTCGATACACGACTCTCGGAGCAATAGCCGCTTTTAAGGGCGGTGGCTTCAAAAGGTAGACCGTCAAAGAATAGACCGTATCCCTTGGGCAGGGCGGTCTATTTCTTTTTGAGGTAATTTAGCAGCGCGATAATGAACATGCCGAACATGAACATCAGGGACAATGCTTGATAAACCTCCATTGGCGTCACCTCCCTTCCGGGAGATTAGCCGACCGCCCATATAAGCCTTTCTATTGCTCTTGCGATTATACCATGGATGGAAAATTTTGAATATACGAACAGCGCAGACCCAACCATTGGATTCCGCCGGAAGAGTGAACTCGTGCTAATGAGAAATTTTAAGAGAATGGTACAATAGGCAGAAGAAAGTATAATGAAAAAAGAGAGCCGTGCTGCTAACACGACTTTCGGAGCAATAGTCACTTTTAAGGGCGGTGGCTTTCGGAATATCAGTTAAGAAATAGACCGAATCCTTTGGAGAGGGCGGTCTATTTTTTTTGAGTTTGGACTAACTTTGAATATACAAACCCAATCCCCCTAACCAAGCCCAAAAGCAGGCCCCCCACCTGCTTTTGGGCTTTTTCCTGTGCCTCATACAATCCCCCCTGGAAATTTATTCTCCCATCGTAATACTTCCACCATGTTCGCCCCGCTGGATATCAGCGATGATAGACCCTGTAAGGTAACGCCAAGCGCGTTCATCCTACAACCGGTTCTTATCGGGCGGACGTAACGAGGCGGGGATCTCTGGTGATCCCGCAGTGCCGGCATGTATGTTACGGTATCCTGTACGGTCCGTTGCGGTAAGAGCAGATAAGGGGTTCGATTCCCCGATCGCCTTCACAGCGACGTTGGTTACACTACTCGATTTCCATCGAGCCACAATTGAAGCACAATCTGAGTAAGGAAACCAATGGACAGAATCCCTGGCGGCTGGTCTAGCGCTACTGTGGCAGGGCTTTGTAATCCGTGGATACCGGCAGCAGGGACGCTTGCGGAGACTGAGGTAAGGACAGAAGGGAACGAAGGCTGGCTGAAGGTTGGGTTAGCTCAGGTCTCAAGTAGTCCTCCCGGATCTCCCGGCAGACGGGCTGTCTCAAGCGTGATTCCGTCCGGGTCCGCAGCGGGATTCTGTCTTCCATTGGTCCAATCATGAAGGGGGTAATACATATGATGTTGAAGCCAATCACGATTCAAGCGGACCAGCGCGGTCTGCTCTTTCATAAGGGAAGTTATGTGAAGCGTCTGCTGCCGGGAACCTACCGTTATTTCTCCTGGTCGCAGCATACTGTGGTGGTACTGGATATTGCTAAGCCTTTTAGCGCTGGCGGAAAGGACCTGCAACTGTTCTTACAGGATGATGAACTCCTGCGGGAGCTTGAGGTGGTCCGGGTACAGGATCATGAGAATGTGCTGCACTATGAGGATGGTCAATTCATGCAGCTGCTGAAGCCGGGGGTGTATGCGTATTGGAATCTGCTGAGGAAGCACACCTTCGTCCACACGGACATCCGTGTGCCGGAGCTGCCCGCCGGAATTGACCGCTCAATCATCGCGCGGCTTACGCCGTATGTGCAGAGCTGCGAAATCGCCAGCCACGAGCTGGGGTTCCTGTTCTATGATCATACGCTCCAGCGGGAGCTGACGCCGGGGAAATATTATTTCTGGAAGGGACCGGTCTCGGTGCTGACCAAGAAGGTCGATCTGAGACAGCAGCAGATGGACCTGCTCGGCCAGGAGATGATGACCGAAGATAAGGTTACGCTGCGCCTGAACTTCGTCTGCCAGTACCGGATCGTAAGTCCGCACCGTGTGCTGGAGCTGAAGGATTTCGATGAGCAGATTCACATCCAGCTTCAGCTCCTGCTGCGGGAGTATGTCGGGACGCTGAGATTGGACGATCTGCTGAAGCAGAAGGAGGATGTGGCGACCTTCATTCTGTCCCGTATCCAGGAGAAGGAGGAAGAGTTCGGGGTGCGCTTCCTCGGGGCGGGGGTGAAGGATGTGATTCTGCCGGGAGACATGAAAGACATCCTGAACACGGTGCTGCTCGCTGAGAAAAAAGCCCAGGCCAACCTGCTCACCCGCCGGGAAGAGACAGCCTCGACACGCAGCCTGCTGAATACGGCGAAGCTGATGGATGAGAATCAGACGCTGTTCCGGCTTAAGGAGCTGGAATTCCTCGAGAAGATATGCGACCGGATCGGTTCTATCTCGGTTACGGGCGGCGGCGATCTGCTGGAGCGGTTAAGCTCGCTCATCGGCGCAAGTAAATAGACAAGAATCGCCCTCCACACAGCTCAGCTTATGAGCTAGTGGAGGGCGATTCTTGTTGTATGAGAAGCTCCTTACATCTGTACGTTTCACCTAATCTACTTCACCAACCCCGTCAAATACCCGTAATGCTCCCCCTCCATCTGGTCCAGAGGGATGAAGCGGATAGAGGCGCTGTTGATGCAGTAGCGCTTGCCGCCGCGATCTGCGGGACCGTCGTCGAAGACATGGCCCAGGTGGATGTCGCCGGATTGGCTGCGGACCTCGGTGCGTTCCATGCTGAAGCTGGTATCCGTATCATAGGTGACGACTTGCGGGGCAATCGGCTTCGTGAAGCTCGGCCAGCCGCAGCCGGAGTCGTATTTATCCTTGCTGGAGAAGAGGGGCTGACCTGTGGCGATATCGACATACAAGCCAGGATCGTAGTTATCCCAATAGTCGTTGCTGAAGGCACGCTCGGTGTCATTATTGACGGCTACCGCGTATTGGTCGGCGGTTAATCGCTCCTTCAGTTCTGCGTCGGAAGGGCGCGGGTACTGGGCCGGATCGATAACCGGCTCTTGCTCATCCAGGATGCTTAAGTCAATGTGGCAATACCCGTTCGGGTTCTTCGCCAAGTAGTCCTGATGATATTCCTCCGCCAGATAGTAGTTCTCCAGAGGAAGGACTTCCGTTACGATCTTCTTGTCATACTTGGTCTGCTCCTGCGCTACAGCCTGCTGGATAACAGCCGCATCCTCCGGGGACGAATAGTAGATTCCTGTCCGGTATTGAATGCCCCGGTCATTGCCTTGCTTGTTCAGGCTGGTCGGGTCAACGACCTTGAAGTAAGCTTCCAGGAGCTGCTTCAGGGTGACCTGCTTCGGATCATACTTCACATGCACAGTCTCCGCGAACCCCCGGTCCCCGCGAATAACATCCTCATAGGTCGGATTCTCGCCTGTCCCGTTGGCATAGCCGGAGGTGACATCCTGAACTCCTTGAATGCGGGCCATATACGCTTCCACGCCCCAGAAGCAACCGCCCGCCAGGTACAGGCTACGCAGATCCTTCTCGGCTATAGCTGCGGTCTTGACCGCTGGAACCGGAGCGGCGGCTGAGGCGGAACTCATTCCCGCGAAGGTATCCTTAATCTGCTCGTTGGAGGCATGACCCGGGAGGGATTTTACCAGCAGCCCTTCTTCATCGATATAAAAAGAGCTCGGATATGCCCGTACCTGAAACTCCTTAGCCCATGTCCCGTCTTCATCGAGCAGCACAGTCAGATTGTCATACGACTGCTTGCTGAACCAGTCCGTGAACTCCTTGGCAGATTTCTCGCCTTTGTAGCCGGGAGTTACAATCGATACCACCTGGAAATCCTTCTCCTGTCCGGCCAGCGTATTCAGGTCCTCCAGACCGGCAAGACAGATGGAGCACCAGGAGGCCCAGTATTTTACATAGACCTTTTTGCCTTTCAGATCCTCGAGCTTCATAGGGTCGCCCTTCAGATCATTTAACGCGAATGCGGGTGCTGGCTTCCCCTTGCTCATGGCAGCCGGGGAGTCCGTCTTGCCGGATGCTGTATCGGGCTTCGCGCCGCATGCGGCCAGGATCGACAGCAGGCCGCCAATCACCAGCATATATCCCATCCGCTTCCATATCTTTTTCATGCCTGATTCCTCCTCCCGTTATTGAATCCAGCTCACAATCGTATTCAGCTGGTCTGTCATTAGCAGCAGCCCCATGGCGATCAGCATACAGCCGGAGGCGATCTTAATTCCACCCATGAACCGGTACAAGCGGCGAATCCGCTGCACCAGAACTTCCGAGAAGACGGATAGTATGAGAAAAGGAATCGCCAGACCCAGCGTGTACAGCAGCATGAGGAACCCTCCATAGGCAGGGGAGCCTTCCCCGGCGGCGATGCTGAGAATGCCCGCAAGTACCGGGCCGATGCACGGCGTCCACCCGAAGCTGAACGTCAGGCCGAGCAGGAAGGCCCCGATATAGCCGCCGCGTGCTGCGCGGGGACTGGACAGCCTTTTTTCCCGTTCCAGCCAGGAGATCTTGATCAGTCCGGTCTGGTAGATTCCGAATAAGATGACAATCGCTCCGCAGACGGCAATGAACCTGGAGCTTGAAATGACACTGCCAAGAATACCGGAGCCGAAGCCCAGGGTAATGAAGACCACAGACAGTCCAAGCACGAAGATTAACGTCCGCAGCATGAATACCGAACGGAACCGCATGGAGCCTGTGTCCACCCCTCCCTGATTCACATTGCCCGCCAGGCTTCCGGACAGATACGAGACATAGACCGGAAGCAGCGGCAGAATACAGGGTGCAAAAAACGATAATACCCCTGCGCCGAAGACGCCGAACAGGAATACAAAATCACCAGCCATCTCTGTCACCACCTATATGAATACTGCTTCTCTAACGCTAAGGCTTACCGGCTGGTGTAGATGGGGACCGTGAACCAGAAGCAGCTTCCAGAACCCTTAGTGCTCTCTACACCAATCTTGCCGCCATGCAGCTCCACAATGGATTGTGCAATGGCAAGACCCAGACCGGCGCCTCCGCTATTCTTACTGCGTGATTTATCTATCCGGTAGAACCGCTCGAAGATCCGTGAGGTCTCCGCCGCATCGATTCCCTGACCCTCATCGCTCACAGCGATCCGCAGGAACGGCCCTTCCTCAGCGGCGGACAGCACGATATGGCCTTCTTCAGGGGAATGTTGAATCGCATTCTGCACAAGATTGGACAGTACCCGCTTAATCTGCGTGGGCATCATCAGGGCCGCGGGCAGCTTATCCGGCAGCTCAATCTCGACCTTCAGCCGCTTCTCCGCCAGATGGAAGGAGAAGCTCTCCAGCGTGCTGATCAGCAGCTCATCTGCATGGCAGGGCTGCGGGTCGAAGGTTCCGCCGCTGGCCTCCAGGCTGGATAGTTCAAAGAGGTCCTGGATCAGCCCCGCCAGCCGCTTCGTCTCCAGCCGGATCGTATTCAGATACCGCTGGAAGGTCTCTTCGTCCTTGATCACATCATCCTCCAGCGCCTCCACGAATGACTGAATGGAGGCAAGAGGGGTCCGCAGATCGTGCGAGACATTCGCGATCAGCTCCCGCCGGGCGGACTCGGACTGGTGGAGATGGTCGAAGCTCTCTTTTAACTTACTGCTCATCTCATTGAATTGCCGGGCCATCAGCTTGAACTCGTGCGGGCCGATCGTGGGAACTTCGGTGTGGAAATCCCCCTTGGCAATCCGTACCGTCTGCTCGGTAATCCGGGCAATGGACTTCTCCACCGGCCGCGTCAGCAGATGCTGAACGATGAAGGAGAACACGCCGATCCCGGCTGTGATGCCGGACAGATAATATAGCTGATCGATGGTCAGCAGCATTTTGGAATAACTGACGAACAGACAGATCAACAATACGCCGATCCCCGTGAGACTGGACAACATTAGATACGTACGCAGTTTCATTAGATGCCATCACCCGCAAACTTATAGCCGATTCCCCAGACCGTCTTGATGTATTGCGGGTCGGAGGGAGTCTGCTCGATCTTCTCGCGTAATCTCCTAATATGCACCGTAACGGTAGTCGTATCTCCTTCATAGCTGAAATCCCAGATCTTGCTCAGCATCTGCGTCCGGGAGAACACCTGCCCCGGATGGCTCGCCAGCAGATAGAGCATTTCGAATTCGGTCACCGTCAAGTCAATCGCCTGCCCGCTGATCTCCACGGTACGCTTCCCGACATCGATAGTCAGTCCTTCGTACTTGATCGTGTGCTCAGCGGCGGTAGCCGGCGATACCTGCACATATCTCATTCTGCGCAGAATCGCCTGCACCCGCAGTACGAGCTCCCTTGGACTGAAGGGCTTGGTCAGATAATCATCCGCCCCCATCGTCAGCCCCATCAGCCGGTCCTGTTCCTCGCCGCGCGCCGTCAGCATGATGATCGGAAGATCTTCGGTCTGCCGGATCTCGCTGCACACTTCCCAGCCATTCTTATGCGGCATCATGAGGTCGAGCACAATCAGGCTTGGAGACTGGCTGCGCCATAGCTCTAGCGCCTCCAAGCCGTCCTTGGCGGTGGTGACCAGATACCCTTCCCGTTCCAGATATCTGCGGCACACATCGGTAATATTCGGATCATCATCCGCGACCAGCACTCGTTCATTCATCCTAACCCACCCCATATCCGGAAAAATCCATTTGATTCCATCATATCACAGGGTGAGGGTATCGCTCATCCCGTCTTATTTCATGGCCTTGGCAGGCTTCATGTACATGGTCACTACCGTATCCGCCACATAAGTGCTTCCATCGTACAGGGCAGGGGCCATGCTCAGATTAACCGTCTTACCGTCGACCATCATTTTTTTCGACCCAATCATTACCTTGATCATCTTACCCATCGGCTTCATGCCGTCGTCCATCATCTTGCCGTCGTCCATCATCTTGCCGTCATCCATCATCTTGCCGTCGTCCATCATCTTGCCGTCATCCATCATCTTGCCGTCGTCCATCATCTTGCCGTCGTCCATCATCTTGCTGTCGTCCATCATCTTGCCATCGTCCATCATCTTGCCATCATCCATCATCTTGCCGTCATCCATCATCTTGCTGTCGTCCATCATCTTGCTGTCGTCCATCATCTTGCTGTCATCCATCATCTTGCTGTCGTCCATCATCTTGTCCATGTACATCAGCGATACGGAGCGGTCCTTGCTGTTCCATTCAATGCTGTAGCCGTACATCATGGCGGCCTGTCTTAGGTTCATTAGCTCCATGCCGTCTTTTTTCATCGTCTTGATGCCTGCCGCTGCGCCGGAGATGCCGGACACCGCCAGAGAAAGTACCAATACTGCCGCCATCATGAATCGTTTGCCTGCTTTGCTGTTACCCATGCTTATCACGCTCCATATCTTTTTAGTGGTTTACATGGAACAGCATAAGCGGCAGAGCTTACGATTCTCTAAGCGAAACCTTACGATTGTATTACGGCAGCGAAAAGAACGTATAACTTCTCCCTATAGCCAGATATCAGTTATAAGTGTTACGTCTAAGGCCGCACTCCATGCTAGAATTTATACACAAAGACAGAACAGTGGAACTAGAGGAGGGCTAATCATGTGTGATAGATTTCAGATCGTAGGCAGCCTGCTGCGTCCGGCGGAGCTATTAGAATATAAGCAGCAAATCGAACACCGGGACGATATTCAGTATCCTTTTTACGGGGATTTCCAGGGCTATGAGCAGTGTGAGGCGAAGGCGATTCAGTCGGTAGTCGAGCAGGCGAGCGAGAATGGGCTGAGCATTCTGACGGATGGGGAGTATTCCAAGTCGATGTGGCATCTGGACTTTGTCTGGGGCTTCCAGGGCATTGAACGCTATATTGCTCCTCACGGGTATTTCTTCAGAGATATTGACGGCACCTCCAAATACGAGACGCGAAAAGACATCGGTCTGCGCATCACTGGTGAACTCGGCGGGAAGAATCACCACTTCCTTCAGGCGTACCGCCAGCTTCAGGACCATGCCGGAGACCGGGAGACGAAGCTGTGTGTGCCTTCGCCGTCCCATATCTTTGGAGAGCTGTCCTGGTCGGATAACCTTGGCGGCGAGGGTGCAGTGTACCAGAACCGTGATGAGCTGAAGGCAGGGCTGGTGACGGCGTATAAGGATTTCGTAGGGGAATTCGCAGCCGCTGGCGGTAAGATTCTGCAATTCGACGACTGCCTCTGGGAGCTGTTCGCGGACGATAATCCGAATTCGCCCTTTACCGGCGAGAAAATCAACCATGAAGAAGTACAGAGTCTTGCCACAGAATTCATCGATATTAACAACACCATTATTGACTACGGACATAGCCTGGGGCTGAAAATGTGGACCCATAACTGCCGCGGCAATTATGATTCCCGGAATATGGGCGGCGGCTCTTATGTGAAGATTGCCAACCTGTTCCTGAAGCAGCTGAAGTACGACCGCTTCTTCCTGGAGTGGGACGACGAACGCGCTGGCTCGCTGGAGGCACTTGCTGTGTTCAAGGATAGACCGGAGACGGAAATTGTACTTGGCTTGCTGTCTTCCAAAACCAGTACGCTTGACGATGAGACCCGTGTCCTCCGCATGCTGGATGAAGCGTCCACGATCATTCCGAAGGAGAGATTACTGCTCTCCCACCAATGCGGCTTCGCGTCCTGCGACGGCGGCAACGAATTGACGGAAGCGGAGCAATGGGCGAAGATCAGACAGGGGCAAAAGATTGCCCAGCAATACTGGGCTTAACTTCATTAATAGGTAGCAGCTGTTCATAAAAGCAAGCCCGCATCTGGCAACAGGATGCGGGCTTGCTGCTGTATCCGACTATGGAAGCGGCTGGAAACACACCCTAATAGCAACCCATGTCGCATTTATCCGGCTGCAATGTCGCAAAAGTACATGGAAACAGAGGCTGCAGATCGGCTATACTCGCTGTAACAATTATGATAATGAAAATCATTATCACATAATACATAACAGGGGGAGTCAGCGTGAACAGAGCAACACAGAAACAAGAGGCCGGCAGGAAGAAATTCGCCGCCCGACAATCAGGACTATTCATGGTATGGATGCTGGCGCTGGTACTGGTACTTACAGCTTGCGGATCTGGAGGAGGCACGAATGCCGGTACAGCCGCACAGCCGTCTGCGTCAGCGGAGCCGTCCCCGTCGTCTGAAGCACAGGCGCAGGCAACACCGGAGGCACAGGCTACAGCAGCCTACCCGGTCACCTTCAAACATATCAAGGGTGAATATACGCTGAGCGAGAAGCCGAAGGTGATCGCTGTGCTTGACGTGAAATTCGCCGATCAGCTGATCGCGCTTGGAGAGAAACCGGCAGGCAGCGTGGTTGCTGGAACAAAGGACGAGTTCCCGGAATATCTGAGTGCTCAAATGGACGGGGTGAAGGTCCTGGGTACACGCGATGAGCCCAATCTGGAAGCAATTGTGGCGCTGAACCCGGATCTGATCTTGATGACTGATTTTCAGGAAGAAGCTTATGAGAGCGTGAGTAAAATTGCGCCTACTATCGTACTGGACTTCTACGAGGATTGGCGGGATACGCTGGCTACCATCGGTACAATATCAGGCAAACAGGCAGAGGCTGAAGTGGTGAAGAAGGCCTATGAGGACAAAATCACCGGACTGCGGGAGCAACTGTCAGCGAAGCTGGGCGACGAGACGGTAGCGCTGATTCGTCCGAGACCGGAAGGGATTCGGGTACATGGTCCCGAACACCGGACGGGAAGCATTCTATATGAGGATCTCGGATTAAATGCACCTGCATTCGTTCAGGCGATCAAAGACGATACCTCGGTTGAAATATCGATGGAGACTGTCTCTGATATCGGGGCAGATCACTATTTCCTGCTCTCGGATGATCTATTCGCCAAAGAGGCGGAGGCTCTGGCCAGCAGTCCGATCTGGAAATCCCTTGATGCAGTCAAGAATAACCGTGCCTACGACGTGAATTCAACGCTCTGGATCGCGTACTATGGTCCCCTTGCGATCAATATTATTGTAGATCAGGCCTCGGAAGCGCTGCTTGGAGCTAACTGAGATGGACCACTATCTGTCGTCGGCCCCCTGGAGGGAACTGGCGGAGGATTACCGGATGAGGCTGGGGGAGCCGCCTGCGGGCAGCGTCCGCACCATTGCTCTGAGTGAGCTGCAAGACGAAGCGGTGTGCCGCGAGTATGTTAGCTGGCTTAAAGATTATATCGGTGCGCCGGATATGCAGGTTGCGGCTTCCATGCTGGCCAAGCGGATCGGCTATCTGTGGATCGCGCCAATACTGACCGCCATGACCGTTCATAATCGTGAAGTCTTCTTCCCGCTGGACAGAAGCTTCCTCTATCATCCGGCTTCTACAGAAGAGACGACATTCCCTTTCCTGGCGCTGGACGGGCTTCGGTCAGCCTCCCCACCGGAGGATAGGGCCGTGTGGCGTGAAGCTGTTGTTAAGGAGAATTTTGCGGCACGGCTTGCGCCGCTGCTGCAGACGCTTGCCACCGTGGGCCCCGTCTCCATGGCCGTGCTGTGGGAGAATATTATGGTTCGTATGGCCCCGTTGTATGTGCCTGGAGCAGACCTATCCGGCGAAGAAAGTCTACGGATGCAAGAGGATTTTGTGTATCTGACCCGGACGGCTCCCGGCCAATGCTTCGGCGCAAGACGCAATCCATTCACCCGGTTCACAGAAGGGGATGACGAGGCTCCGGTTGCGAAGAGCAAGCGCATTACCTGTTGCTTTTACTACCGGATGTCCGGGGAATATTGCAGAAAGTGTCCGAAAATTGACAATGAGAATGAATCTCAATTAAAATGACAGCAGGTCTATCCGTTAAGCAAAGGATACTGTTGTCAGGAGATGAGAGAAATGCCGCAACAAGAACAGGCAAGTCTATGGAGTGATACGGCGGTCAAGATGCTTGATGTGCGCAGCGGTACTGTGCCGCCCGGCGGTATGCTGATTGAAACGGAACTGGCGTCTAATCAGCTGCTGCTGGCCATCGGCGGGCAGGGAGGGCTTGTGATGAATGGTGAAGGCTGCCATGTCCAGGCCTCTTTTGCTTGTCATGCCGTCACGGGATCAGCCTACACTCTGAGTGCGGGATCAGACAACATTCATTATACAGCTATTAGCTACAAGGCCATTCCTGTGGCGGGAGCCGCACATGTGCTCTTTCCGCAGCGCAATCACCCGCTGCGGACTTCGTTTGTGCACCATTCCGGGTCCCCGGCGGAGCTGCATATGGCGGCGGAGAGAATTGCCGCCAAATGGAGCCGGGGAGAAGGGCTGGAACGGTTCCATGCCAATGCGCTGCTGCAAGGCATGCTCTATGAGCTTATTATGGAGCATGAACGCGGTCAGGGCGGCAAAGAGCCGGATATAGTGGAGGTTGTTGCCGCCTATATTGCGGGGCATTATCGGCAAGAGCTGGGAATTAAAGAGCTGGCTGCACTGGCCGGCTGCGGCGTGCGGCAGCTCCAGCGGCGGTTCAAGCAGGAGAAGCGGCTCGGGCCGATGGAATATGTAATCCGGCTGCGGATGGAGAGCGCAGAGCGGATGCTGCGTTATACGGATGCTTCCATCGGCGAGATCGCTGAGCGGACAGGCTACCGCGACATGTATTATTTCAGCAGGGCGTTCAAGAAGCATTATGGAGTCCCCCCGCAGCTCTACAGGCGTACTGCCGCTTCAGCTCCAGCTGCGCTCTCCGCTTCTTCGGGACGGTCAGAGAGCGTGGCCTACCCGCACGGGTCACCACAGAGTCCGGTGATCTTCCATCTGCGGGGCGAATATCGAGTTACCGCTGCTCCGCGGCGGATCGCCGTGCTTGACGTCCAGTATGCTGACCATTTGCATGCGCTGGGGATATCCCCCGCAGGAAGCGTAGGCTTCGGAAGCGGGGCGTTGAATTTCCCCGCTTATTTCCGGGAGAGATTAATGACAACGGAAATGCTCGGAACCTACGAGTACCCGGACCTGCTGGCTGTAGAACGGCTGCGCCCGGATCTGATCATCTGCACTGAGGTGCATGCTCCGGACTATGAACGCTTAAGCCGGGTGGCGCCAACGATCATGTTCAAGCGTAATGAGAGCTGGCAGACGATTCTGAGGCTGTTCGGCGAGCTGACAGGCAAGCAGGCGGAGGCGGAACGCATTATTGCCGATTACCTGCGCCGTACGGCATTGCTGTCCGCAGAGCTGGCTCCGGTACTCGCGGGTAAGAGTGTGGCTCTGATCCGTCCGCGGGAGTCCATCGTCCGGGTACATACGGCTTCTCACCGCACAGGCGCTGTGTTGTACCGGGACCTTGGTCTGCCTGCTCCGCGATTTGTGGCGGAACCCTCCTCCGACACGGCATATCATATTTCCGTGGACAGACTGCCGTCTGTGCATGCCAACTACTACTTTTTGCTTAGTAATGAGAGGATGCAGGAGGGAATATCGATGACAGAGCACAGTGTGAGGGGCATGCTAGGTGCAGACCAGCGGCAGCTTATATACCCGGTAGATGCTGCTACCTGGATCGGCTGTTATGGACCTACAGGCATCAACTGCATTCTGGATCAGGTGGCCCAGGCGTTACTGGCTTGAGCGGACTAGCGGCAGACGGAACGGCTGCCGATTACATCTCCCGATCATACTTGAACCGGTGATAGATGCCGTATCCAATCGTGAACAGGTAGGCGAATACGAGTAACAGCACAACGGTGAGTTCAGTTTCCATTAAGGCGAGAGCCAGCATTAAGGCCCCGAACACAAAGATCATCATGTCGTAGGCCTTCGCCTTCGCCCGGGTTGCAATGGCGATATTGCGCTCATCTTGCTTGTTGATCTCCATCTGCTTGGCGATGGCGGGGCTATTCTTCAATGCGCGCCGTCCGATGAGTTCCCCCATCCCGCTGCCGAACAGGCCGGAGCCCAGTCCGATACAGATATAAGGCAGTGTCCGCAGCACCCCCTCAGGCTCATGAACCGTTCTAATGAAGTACAGACTGCCTGCCAGCAGGACTACACCTGCAATAACCAGAAGATAAGCCGAGACGGATTTCTTCATCAATTCTCTTCCTCCTCATAAATAAAAATCTCCTCAATGCTGAGTCCGAAATAGCGGGCAATCTTGAACGCCAGCAGGATGGACGGATTATAGCGGCCGTTCTCCAGTGAACCAATCGTCTGCCTGGACACCTCAAGCGCCGCTGCTAATTCCTCCTGCCTGATTCCGCGCTGCTTGCGTAATTCTTCCAAACGGTTGTTCATGGAATCACTCTCTTCATGGAAAGTTAACTTTACATCGAGATTGTAGTGCATTAGCCAGACAATGTAAAGCTCGCTTTCCATTCCGCGGTAAGGTCTGCACTATTTCATGTTGCACTGGCCGTGGCCCAACCCAGCCCAATCCACAATGGAAATACTCACTCCCTATATACGAACGTCCGTGCTACAATACTCATTGTGAATATATGGAAGGCGGTGGGGCTGTGACTCCGAGACAGTGGATCATCAAGTTCATACGGATGCATAAGTGGGTGTTTGTATGCGGTTTCCTGGTAACTACGTTAATGACCCTGGTGAACCTGATGTATCCGTTCCTGGGCGGACGGCTGATTAATATCGCTTTTTATGACCAGGATCTGAATGCCTTCCTGGAGCTGTGCCTGATCTATGCCGGGGTACTCCTGTTCAATCAGTTCATTGTGGCGACGCTCAATAATCTGATCTCCTCCCAGCTGATGACCGGATTCGTGTTTGATATCCGGCGGGCGCTATTCCGCAAGATTCTGCATCAGAAGGGGAAGGATCTCTCCGGGATGTACAGCGGCGATCTGATCAGCCGGATGAACCGCGATGCCAAGGACATTATGAACCTCGTCTTCTGGAGCGGACTGTGGGGGTATTCGAATCTGCTGCATATCGTGTTTGCCGTGGGCTTCATGTTCTATTATCATGTCCTGCTGGGCGTGTTCACGGTGGTGCTGGTTCCTGTCGTGTTCATGGCCTCCAGATATTTCAAGCGGAGAGCGCTCCGGGTCAACCGGGATCTGGCGGCAGAGCAGGGGAGGCTGTCCTCGTACTTATTTGAAATTGTGGCAAATCTGCGGGAGATCAAGCTGCTGAATGCCGGGAGGCTGGTAACCCGTACCTATCTTAGGCGGACAGTCTCTATCCATCACAATAATGTGGATAATGGAAGAATCGAAGTAACCACCGAGCGGGTGAACGCATTTATCATGCTTGCCGCACAGCTACTGCTGTTCATTATCTGCGCCCGGCTCATTGTGAAGGGGCAGATGCAGCTTGGTGTTTTTGTGGCTGCCGCCAGCTATTTCAATATGGCTGTGACTTACTTCAGCTCGATGGGCAGCAAGATTACCGATACTTGGGGGCAGACGGTGTCCTTGCAGCGTGTTGCGGAGCTCCTGAATGAGCAGGAGGAGGACTACAGAGAAGCCCGGATGCCTACACTGATTAAGGAGGGGACGATTGAATTTCGTAATGTCAGCTTCGGATATACGGAGGAGAGGCGGGTACTGGACGGGTTCAATCTCCGTGTCGAGGGAGGAAGCACCGTGGGCATTGCCGGAAGGAGCGGAGCCGGGAAAACAACGCTCGGAAGCCTGATCTGCAACCTGTATCCTGTTGACGGCGGCGAGCTTCTGATCGATGACCGCAACGTGAACGAATATAACCTGCACAGCTTGCGGAGTCAGGTGGGCGTGGTTCATCAGGAGACGGTTCTGTACGATAACACGCTGCGGTATAATCTCTCTTTTACGAATAACCGTGATCAGGACAGTATGCTAATTGAAGCACTTAAGAGAGCTGCGCTGCATGAGCTGGTCCTGAATCTCCCGGACGGGCTGGACACGGTGCTGGGGACTTCCGGGCAGGAATTATCGGGCGGCCAAAAGCAACGTCTGGCTATTGCGCGAATCCTGGTCAAGAATCCGAAAATTCTGGTCTTCGATGAAGCGACTTCGTCCCTCGACAGCAAGAATGAAGCACTGATCCGGCAGATGACCCGTGAGCTTGCGCAAGACCTGACGCTGATCATCATCGCCCATCGTCTGTCCACGCTTAGAGGCTGTGACAGGATTGCTGTGCTGGAGGATGGCCGGGTCACAGGCTACGATACTCACGATGTGCTGATCAGAAGTAACAAAACGTACATCGATCTATTCAGCGAACAGTGCGCAGGAGGCGAAGCGGTATGACCATGACAAGATGGGCCGCCTATAAGGCGCTGACACAGGGAATTGAAGGGGTCCGTAAGCCGCTGCTGGCGCTCGCGCTGTTCAAGCTGTGGCATCTGGTCTGCGGACTGCTTCCGTTATTCCTGTACTCGCTGCTTGTCAATCGCGTGCTGGTGGAGAAGCATCTGAGTGAGCTATGGCCGGTTATCGCGGGTTATCTGGCGGTATTCCTGCTTACGACGGCCGGGATTGCGGTCAGCAAGCGCTACTCCAACCAGCTGCTCCTGAGGTATGACCTGAGGCTTAAGCGCAAGCTGTTGAATATAGTGAGCAGCCTGGATTATGAGGAGTATAGCGGGTACAGCATTGGTGATCTAAAAAGCCGGATTGAGCAGGATTCAGCCACAGCCGGGCGGTTCTTCACGGTTCATCTGTTAGATTTCAGCTACGCTGTTCTGTATGCTGCTGCGCTGGCTGTGATCCTTGTAAGCTATGACTGGCGGATCGCCCTCCTTAGCTTCGTCTTCGTTCCGGTCTCCCTGCTGACGGTGAATATCCTGGGCGAGAAGACGAGGAAGGCGGGGGAGGAGCTATGGAGGCTGCAGAACGGGTACGAATCCTTTTTACATGCGAGTCTGCAGAACTGGAAGGATATTAAGACCAACAATCTGGAGGCGGCCCAGCTAGAGGAGTTGAACGGGCATTATGCAGCCATCCGTCCGGTGTGGTTCCGCAGCCAGCTCTATCAGCATCTGGGCGTCACGTATTCGTTCTTCACGAAGAACTTCATCACCCAGCTGTTCATCTATTTCATCGGCGGACTCTTCGTGATTAAGGGCTATTCGGAGGTCGGTGTGCTGCTGGTGTTCATCAGCTTCTACGGGCAGTTCTTCGGGTTCATCGAGACGATCAGCAATGGCTTGATGAATTACAAGAATGATTCGGTGAATATCAGTAAAGTGATCGGACTGTTACAGGCAGAGGCGGACCAGCGGCCTTACAAACGCATTAGCGGACAAAAGATTGAGGTTCAGAATTTGCGGTTCCGCTATGAGGGGAAGGATGCCTTCGCACTGGACGGGATTTCGTTCTCGGTGGGGAAGGGGGAACATCTAGCCATCGTAGGGCAGAGCGGCAGCGGCAAGTCTACCCTTGCCAAGCTGCTGACCGGACAGATGAAGCCTCAGGGAGGGAGCGTCAGCATCGGCGGCACGGATCTGCATGCGGTGAACAGCGGGAGTGCGGCGGCCAAGGTAAGCATCGTGGTGCAGGAGCCTGTTCTGTTCAATATGACGATCCGGGAGAACCTGCTGCTGGCGAGGGGCGGGGCAACGGAAGCAGAGCTGATTGCCTGCTGCCGCAGCGCCAATATCTATGACTATATTGCATCCTTGGAGCAGGGGCTGGATACGGTTATCGGGGAGAAGGGGATGAAGCTCTCCGGGGGCCAGAAGCAGCGGCTGTCGATTGCGCGGGCGCTGCTGCAGGAGCGGGACATTATTATTTTCGATGAAAGTACAAGCGCCCTGGATTCTGAGAATGAGAGCGACATTAGGAATGAGCTGAAGCGTCTGTCTGCCGGCACTACCATGATCTCGGTCGCGCACCGCCTCTCTACGATTCAAGACTGTGATAAGGTGCTGGTTCTGCACAATGGTAAGGTGGCAGCCTGCGACACCCATGCTAACCTGCGTGGCCGGAATGAAGCCTATGATCTGCTGTTCCATAGCCAATACGCCGCCTTAAGCCATACGACAGAACTTGTTCATTGACGGCGTCTCCGGCCGGTAATATATTAAAATTAAGATTAACTATGTCCGTGACAGACTGTAGAGGAGAAGAGAAATGAGCCCGACCCATGTGTGGATACCTGTCGTAGTTTATTGGCTGCCGATGCTCTTCTTTTTCTACATGGGAATGGATGTGCTGCTGCGCAACCCGCGGAAGATTGAACATCGTCTGGTAAGCGCTACAATTCTGTGCTATTTCCTGCTGTTCCTGGAGGAGTACATCCGGTATATGCTGCCGATTGAATATAGTCCGTTGCTGGCTGCGGTCTGGTTCGCCAATGCCGGTATTCTCATTCCAGGGCTTGGCTTCCATCTGATTGCCCGGTTAATCGGCTTACATAAGCGGATGCCCCGGCCATGGTACCCCTATCTGTTCCACATATTAACGCTGGCTATTCCGGCGGGACTCATTGGTCAACGCTCCTATACCTCCGTCCAGCTGTTCACGGTATCCGGGGTGTGGAAATGGCCGGTGGCCAATGCAGCCTATTACGGGACCTTGACGGCAAGCCTGCTGCTTAGCTTAGTCCCCATCGTCATGCTGCGAAGTAGGCGCAAGTGGAGTGCCGCCGATCCTGCCTACCAGGAGCATGACGGTATCTTCAAGCTGCTGGAGTATGGCTCCTGGGTGACATTCCTCTGGGTAGCGGTGTTCGGCTATTTCCGCTTCAATGAAGTGCTGCCGCCCTATACATATATCTACGGAGGATTGATCTGGTGCTTCGTGCTGCGGCTGTCCATGCAGCGGTATGAGTTCCTTAATCATGCAGGACAGCGCTACAAAAAGATGTTCCAGATCAATTCACAGGCTGCGCTGCTCGTCTCATTGTCAGGCAGCATTAAGGAAGCGAATCCGAGTGCCGGTAGGATGTTTGGCCGTCTGACTCTGGGGAAGGCTAACCTTACCGAACTGGGCGGTGCAGAGATCGTGGCGAAGCTTAAGGCACAGGACGATATCGGTGAGCTGGAAATGGTTCTGCATAACGGGGATAGTCCGGTCGAGGTGATGATTAACGGGGATTACGTGACCGTGGATCATGAGATTCAGGCTGTGCTGCTCATCCGGGACATCCGGCTGCGCAATCAGCATGTGCGGCAAATTGCCTTCATGGCCTATCATGATCCGCTTACAGGACTGCCGAACCGCAGACAGTTCTATGATAAGCTGGGGGAGGCTCTTGCCGAAGCAGAGCGCAGCGGCGGGGAAGTAGCCATCCTGCTGCTTGATCTCGACCGGTTCAAGCAGGTGAACGACCGCTGGGGTCATGAGGCCGGAGACCAGATGTTATGCAAGGTAGCGGCCATGATCCATCAGCTGGTTCAGCCGGCCGGGCTGGCGGCCCGCTTCGGCGGCGACGAATTCGTGCTGTTCTGCCCCGTGGGCGGGGACGGGCTGACCGCCGTAGAGCTGGAGCACCGGCTGCTGGCGGCGGCTGCACAGGCCACGCTGGATTATGAAGGCGAAGAGCTGAAGATCGATATGAGCATCGGCATCAGCTTGTATCCGCAGGACGGAACGGCTCCGGATGCTCTTTTGCGCCAAGCCGACAAGCGGATGTATGCGATCAAGCGGGGAGAGGCGGAGGGTAATCATGAGATTTGAGATTGGCGGGAGGATGGATTTAATTGAGGAGACTGTGCGGAAATTCCTGTCTGATAAGGCAAAGGTCCTTGATATAGAAAGCACCCCATTGCATTCGGGCTATCAGGCGGTGGACTTATTCCGGCACAGGATTCTCGTGGAGATTGAAGGCAGACAAGAGTACAGCTCTGTGATTACCAAAATGGCGAATGGAATTGAACGCCGGGTAATGAAGCGGTTATTGGATCAGGGGGCTAACGTCCCTTTTGGCAGAGCGGGTAATCTGGATTTGGGCCATGGGGCGCTCCTGTGTATTCAGGACGTAGATTATAAGACGAATTATCAGAATCTGGATATCGGGAGACTTCAGCACAAGGAAATGCAGGCTCTGGCTTATATTCATAACCGTAATCGGGGATTGCAGGAGGAGTTATCCTGGCTCCCCCGGGTTAGCCATGCATACATAGAGACTATAATTGATGGACTTTGGAGACCCGCATGGGAAGAGGCCAAGCACAATGAACGGTTCGTGGAGACCTTCGGGACGTATATGTCTGAGATCGATGCTGTATCGGGGAAAATAGTGGACGAGCTTGAAGCTGTCTGGAAGGATGAGACCACACACACGCTTATACATAATGACCTGAATCCCGGAAATGTATTGGTACACAATAATGACGATGTTATGTTCATTGACTGGGAAGAAGCGCGGTACGGCTCCCTGTTCCTGGACATCCCGATGCGGGTTGACCGGTCTCAAGCTGGAGAATACCGTGAAGTGCTGGCTTCGCTTGGATGGGAGCTTCCTGCGGATACGTTCGAACAGAGGTATAGAGCTGCTTCGCAGTATCTCGGCCTGCGTTATATGACTTGGAGCTTGGGGGCGTGGCTAAGGGACCCTGGTACTGAGGCGGGGCTGCGGCGGTATTTGGATATGGTTGTTGTGTAACCATATGATTTCTCCAAATTAAGAAGTCGATTAAGTGAATACCTGGGCTATACTTAGTGATAGGTAAAGAAAGGAGTGAGCCGCATGGGCTACCCTGAAATTCTGCGCAAAAAGGCCTTATATGATCAGGCTAAAGATCAAATCCCGGACCTTACTGTCCAAAGCTATGTGAAGGCTTTTGAACTTGAGTATACGCATAACTCAACGGCTATAGAGGGCAATACATTAACCCTTCTGGAAACCAAAGTGGTACTGGAGGACGGGATATCCGTAGGCGGGAAAATGCTGCGGGAAATATATGAGGTTATTAATCATAATAAAGCATACCAGTATATTAAGTCCTGCATTAATGATGAAAAACCATTGAATGAAGGGATCATTAAGGATATTCATGCTCTGTTAACTGAGAATATTATGGTAGGTGGCGTATACCGGAATGTAGAGGTTTATATATCCGGAGCAGCGCATACACCTCCAGTACCCAATGAAATGTACCAGCAAGTGAAAAACTTTTATGCCGATTTGGCTGAAAAGAATAACATAGATATTATAGAGCTTGCAGCCTGGACTCATGCTGAATTCGTCCGTATCCATCCATTCGCCGATGGAAATGGCAGAACCTCGCGTCTGATTATGAATTATCAGTTGCTGGCAAATGGCTATCTTCCTATCTCTATTGCCAAAGAAACGCGGCTGGAATATTTCAATGCCCTCGAGGCCTACGCTGTACGCCGGGATTTGAAGCCCTTTGCGGATATGATAGCCTTACTGGAGGAGCAGCAGTTGGACCGCTATCTTGGGATGATCGAGCGGCGGGGATAGATGAATCATTGGATAGTCCAACCCTTCTAGCGAAGGCTTATGCTATCGTTTATACTGATACAACCAATTCATTTCATAGGAGCTGTGTTCCAAGCCATGATTAAGAAAGAAGCCGCACATATACGCAAGCAGTTCAAGATGGACCATGATCAGCTGAATCTGTACGATATTCTGAATGTCTATATTATGAAAGAAACGAATGAAATCTACCACTTCGAACGCCAGCCGTTCGCCATGCTGGAACGCGAGAAGCAGGAGCTGTATATGAGCAACTTCCGGAAGCTGCTGACGGGCGAGCTGGATCAAAAGCTGTTCGAGCTGAAGTTCCTGGAGGAGGCGGAGGAGCCGTCCCAAGTGATGCTGCACCAGGGGCTGATAACCGGTGACCCGGAGGAGTGGCAGGACCTGATGCTCATGCTGGTGGACAAAATGCTGGTGGATGCCAAGTATGAGAAGGATGCGGTCATCACCTTCGTGCGGGGGCAATACTTCCGGCCGACTAAGGCGCGTAATGACGAAGCCGAGCAGACCGGGAAGGACGAGGTATTCGCGCATCCGTTCATTTTGTGCAGCGTGAATTCGACGGAGCAGCAGCGTAAGACGCTTTTGTTCGATTATGTGGAGCGGGAGTTCAAATATAATATCATGGTTGATCCGATCATCAAGCTCAGCACACCAGAGCAAGGCTTTTTCTACCCGAGTGTGACCGACAACTATTCGGATATTAACCGTGTGCTGTACTGCACGGGAAGCGCGAATAATCCGAACCCGCAGTTTATCGAGCAGGTGCTGAATGCGGAGCGGTCGGTGACGGCGCTGGAGGAACGGTCTATTTTTGAAGATATTGTGAAGGAAGTGGCGGGCGAACAGATCGATGTGGCGACCATTGCCCAGGTGTACGAGGAGATTCATCAGGTGATTGAAGACAACGCGGAAGAGGAAGAACCGCCGAGACTCGATTACCGCGATGTTGAGCGTGTGCTGAAGGCCAGCGGCGTGGAGGATGTGACGGCGGAGAAGGTAGAGCGTGCGTTCGAGACCATTGTGGACAATAAGCACTATGAGCTGAAGGCCAGCAGTGTCATCCCGAAGTTCACCTCCAAGTCGATCAAGATCGACACGAAGGTTGCATCCATCACGATCAGCCCGCAGGACCTGAGATATGTGCGGCAGGTGAATTACCAGGGCAAGCGCTGCATCATGATTGAGATTGATGAAGATGCGGTGATTGAAGGATTTACGCTGCTGACAGAGAACTTATCCTAACCTGTACACATGTATATTGAAAAGGGCTATCCCGATGTCTCCTTACGAGAGCGGGAAGCCCTTTTATTTGTGGAGGGTGGGTGCGCTAGGAAGAGCTTCCGTATTTCTCCCAGACCGCTGCATACTTCTTCTCCAAGATCGCCCAGCGCTTCTCGGCGCCGTATTTCGCTTGGAGCTGCTTCAGGTATTGCTCCGCAGTCTCTGTATCCCCTGTATCCAGCAGGAACCCGAAGGTCTCCTCACTTAAATGCAGTGCTATCTTCGGCATATAGTATTCAATAATGGCCCTGGCATCGGTTAGGGTATACATGAATTGGAGCCCCTGATCCAAGTGGAGCAGCAGGTCTGCCGTGAACTTGTCCACATCTACCTCCGGAGTCAGGAAGTAGCGTTCAGGGGCGGCGGGGACGATGTTCCTGATCCGGACATAGAAGTGAGGCAAGCCCAGAGACGAAGCAGGCCTATATTGCGCAAGCTCTTCGGAATTAAGGCTGTAATTCACATAGAAGCTGAGTTCCTTGTGTGTATTGTACTTGAATTTCTGGATATTGATTTTATAGCTGAGTTGGCCTTCTGTTTTGTAGAAATTCAGATCCTTTGTGCGATAACCCCGTTCGGAGAAAAAAGGTTTGACGTCCTGCTTGATGATCTGCGTGAACAATTCCTTCATATTTAATAATTCATTCATAGTAAGTAAATCCTCCTTCACCTGGGTTGATAATAGGCTGCATATTATAACGTGTTGGCTGACAGCTATAATTGTACTATAAACAGAATAACCTCAAATGACTTCATTCTGGGTAAATATAGGATAGGAGGCAGGAAAGGAGAATGAAGGTGAGGTCCAGGAGTATGTCCGTCAGCTAAAAAAGGATGGACAGCTCATTTCCTCCATCAAGCGGGTAGACGTCGGCATACGGATATATCCGTGAAGGAAGCCAAACGGTATGTGGAAGAAATGTAGAGGATATTTATCAGCCCGTTCTGTTCAATCGACAGAGCGGGCTTTTTTGCGCGCATTTTCGTCTTTTCACATCCCGCAAGGGCCTAAAGCATACTTATTAACGAAATGCCTAAATTTATTTGTCGAATTAGTTAACTTTAACGCGAAAAATGTCGATAAACCAGTATGGAAAACTAATGCTTGCTAATGCCGGGCATGTGCAGAGTGTGTGCAGCATGTTCAGAGTTTTACGGAAGCGTTATCAATATTATGGAAATGGTCATTCGACAAGGAGGAAAGCGATGTTTAAGAAATTGGGGAAGATCGGGCTGGCTGTGGTATTGGTGATCGGGCTGCTGCCCATGATGTCACTCCGTGCCTATGCGGCGGTGCCGTCGTTCAATGAAGCGGCTGATTTTGTCATTGAGCCTCCGGTTACGTATTCGGCAGGCAAGAATCTGGCGGATGCGCAGGGCCTGCAGGATGGAAGTACGGCGGTTCTGCTGAATTCATTCGTTTATCAGGGGAATTCTTACACGGCCTCTAATTTCTTAAGGGTTTTTAACAGCGCAGGAACGCTTATAACGGACGTTAACCTGGGCAACCTGATGGACACCTATTACAAAATGACGTATGTGAGTATGCTTGCTCTCAATAACGGCAATCTGCTGATTATGTACAGTAAAAGCGACTCTGGCCAGAACAACCTGCAGCTAGGCACAGTTACTGAGAGTACGCCAAATGCCTATTTCATGGTGCTGGATAAGAACGGCCAGAAGGTGACCGGCCAGACCCGGCTGAATACCTTCAGTGCGGCCAGTCTGCCGCAGCTAACGCGCTTTGTATCTGCGGCGGAGTTATCTAACGGCGATATCGCTTTTTCCTGGCAACGAAATGACAATAAAAGCACGGTTACCCGTGTGTTCACTGCTGCGGGCGTACCGGTGTCAAGCGAAACCCTGCTGGTAGATGCTAATGCGAGCATGTCCTACGTAGCTGCTGGTGACGGCGTGTATATGGCGGCTTACAATTCAGGACCCTCGAACGATAATATCTTTCTCCAGTTATTTAATAACAGCGGAACCTCCATAACCACTATTAATATTGGAGCGAGAACGAATGAGAAGCAGTTGTATCTGTCAACGCTGAGCAACGGGAATTTCATGTTCAGTCAATACAGCTGGCAAACCGGAATCACCAGTGTCTCCCTATATGACAACGCGGGTGTAAGCCAAGGCGGATTTACCGTAAATGGTTCTCTGGGCGTAGCATCTGCCGCTGTCTATAAGAAAGGCGCACTGCCGGGATTCGTTACAGTAAGCACCGACGCTGCATCGAATCAGGCTATTAATGATGCCTATAACTACGGTACAGAGTGGGCGGGAACCCAGTACGCTTACCTGAATTACTATGACAATGACGGGACCCTGCTGTATACAACCGACCAGCCTGTGGATTCCGCTCCGGCCGTATTTCAGGGATACAATGAAGACAGCTGGATGTTCGATGTGGAATATTCTCCGAAGTTCGCTGTATATCCGGCCTTCGGCGACAAGATTGTTTTCATCACAACGGATAATACAGATGCCACTCATTTCAGAATCACCGGCAAGCTGTTCAACAGAGAGGTCTTAACTCCGGTCGTGCTGCAATCGGCTGTAGCGGACGGTGTGCCGGGAACAACCACTTCAACGAAGATTGACCTGACCTTCGATGCTGCGCTTACCGGACTGACGGCAGACGATATCACCATTACAGCTGGTACAGGCTCTGCGGTAAAAGGTTCCTTGAGCGGGTCAGGAACCGCCTGGAGCCTTGCGCTTACTTCAGTGACCGGCGAGGGCGATGTATCCGTGGCTGTGAATTCGCCAAGCGGATACACAGTCAGCGGTTCGCCGCTGACGGCAACCGTATCGCTGTTCAAGCCAGCGCCGGAGCCGACTCCGGCAGCGGTGATCGACTACACAGCCGAGCAACTAAGCGGTCTGACGGCGAATGGCAAGTATACCGTGAACGGTACAGCGGTAACGGCGACTGCGGCTGGCACACTGGTGCTGGAGCAGAGCTGGCTGGGAGAGTCCCTGAGTATTGTGAAGCAGGGGAATGCTTCGACAACCGTAGACAGTGCGGCGCAGGTGCTGAGCATTCCATCCCGTCCGGCGACACCAACAGGTGTGACGGCAACGGATGAAATGGGAATAGAGGCGAACAACGGTACACTTACGAATGTGACTGCTGCGATGGAGTATAAGCAAGGCGCATTGGGAACATGGACGGATGTGACCGGTACAACGGTGACGGGGCTTGCTCCGGGTACGTACGAGGTCCGTGTGAAACGGACGGCGTCGTCTTTTGCCTCGGAAGCACATAGCGTAACGGTGAATGCATATGTGCCAACGGCAGAGACAACCCCGGCAGCGGTGATTGACTATGGGGCCGAGCAACTGGGCGGCCTGACGGCGAATGGCAAGTATACCGTGAACGGTACAGCGGTAACGGCGACTGCGGCTGGCACGCTGGCGCTGGAGCAGAGCTGGCTGGGAGAGTCCCTGAGTATTGTGAAGCAGGGGAATGCTACGACAACCGTAGACAGTGCGGCGCAGATGCTGAGCATTCCATCCCGTCCGGCGACACCAACAGGTGTGACGGCAACGGATGAAATGGGAATAGAGGCGAACAACGGTACACTTACGAATGTGACTGCTGCGATGGAGTATAAGCAAGGCGCATTGGGAACATGGACGGATGTGACGGATACAACGGTGACGGGGCTTGCTCCGGGTACGTACGAGGTCCGTGTGAAACGGACGGCGTCGTCTTTTGCCTCGGAAGCACATAGTGTAACGGTAAATGCCTACGTGCCAATGGTAGAGACGATCCCAGCAGCGGTGATTGACTATGGGGCCGAGCAACTGAGCGGTCTGATGGCGAATGGTCTCTATACGGTGAATGGCACGTTATCGATATACGCGGATGCGGCGGGCAAGCTGGCACTGGATAGCTCTTGGCTCGGAACTTCTCTGAGCCTTGTGAAGCAGGGAAATGCGTCCACGACCATTGATAGTGCAGCGCAAACCGTGAGCATTCCTGTTCGTCCGGCAGCACCTGCCGGAGTTGCAGCAACGGATGAGACGGCGATTAATGCGAAGAACGGTACGCTTACGAATGTGACTGCGGCCATGGAGTACAAGCAAGGTGCCGCAGGCGTATGGATGGATGTGACGGGTACAACGGTGACGGGGCTTGCTCCGGGTACGTACTACGTCCAGACCAAGGCGACTTTGACGGCTTTTGCTTCGGAAGCACAAAGCGTGAATGTGGTAGCATATGTAGCGATACCGGAAGCCATTCCGGCAGCGGTCATTGACTACGAAGCTGAACAGCTGAGCGGTCTGACGGCGAACGGTATGTATACACTGAATGGTACGTTGACAGTAACAGTGGATGCAGACGGTAAGCTGGCACTGGATAACGGCTGGCTGGGCAGTTCCCTTAGTCTTGTGAAGCAGGGGAATGCGTCAACGACCATCGACAGTGCGGCGCAGACCCTGACCATTCCTGCCCGCCCGGCAGCACCTGCCGGAATGGCGGCAACGGATGAGACGGCGATTAACGCGAAGAACGGTACGATCACGAATGTGACAACAGCCATGGAGTATAAAAAAGGTTCAGCAGGCGCTTGGACAGATGTCACAGGCACTAGCGTAAGCGGGTTAGTCCCGGATACGTACTATGTCCGTACGAAGGGTACGGTGACTGCTTTTGCCTCGGAAGCACAAGCTGTAACAGTGAATGCCTACGTGCCCATTCTGGAAGCCACGCCAACAGCGGTCATTGACTACGAAGCTGAACAGCTGAGCGGTCTGACGGCGAACGGTACGTATACAGTGAATGGTTCGTTGACAGTAACAGCGGATGTTGACGGTAAGCTGGCACTGGATAACTCTTGGCTGGGCAGCTCTCTGAGCCTAGTGAAGCAGGGGAATGCGTCAACGACCATAGATAGTGCGGCGCAGACCGTGACTATTCCTGCCCGTCCGGCAGCACCTGCGGGTGTAGCTTCAACGGACGAAACGGCGATTCATGCGAAGGATGGCACGCTCACGAATGTGACTACAGCCATGGAATATAAAAAAGGTACAGCAAGCGCATGGACAGATGTTCCAGGCACCACCGTTACAGGCCTTGCACCAGGCATTTATGATGTCCGCACGAAGGCGACAGCAACGGCGTTCAGCTCAGCTGCGGTGGAAGTGACAGTGACCTCCTTTGCATCTGAGGCGGAAGTGACGCCTGCGGCGGTGATTGATTACGCCGCTGAGCGATTGACAGGTCTGATTCCAGAAGGGGTATACACCGTAAATGGTATGGCTGTAACGGCCGCCACAGATGGAACGTTGCTGCTAGACAGCAGCTGGCTGGGTACCACCCTAATTATCGTGAAGACGGGCGACGGGGTGACCACCACCGATAGTGAAACGCAAGTGTTGAGTATTCCCGCGCGTCAGGCCGCTCCAGTCGGAGTGAGTGTAACGGATGTCACCTATAACGGAGCCAATGACGGAACACTGCAGAATCTGACCGTCCAGATGGAATACCAGATTGGGGACACAGAGGCTTGGACAGAAGTTACAGACACTTCGATTACCGGCCTTGCACCGGGCACGTATTATGTGCGGGTGAAGGCTACGTCAACGGACTTTGCTTCTGCTATTGCTCAGGTGACTGTGCATGACTCGGATGCCGTGATCCCGGCGGCTCCAGAAGTGGTGGCGGATGATCTGAACAATACGATTATAGGTCTGAACACCAGCATGGAATTCTCCGTGGATGACGGACCTTTCGTACGTTATGACGGAACGAACCTGCCGGATCTTAGCGGTGAGCATACCGTGAAGGTACGGGTGGCGGCCAGCGGATCGCTTCCGGCGGGACCGGCAACTACGCTGACTTTTACAACGAATGTCTTGGTCCCTGCCGGGGACTTGGCTGTGAGTGCCAGTGATCCGAGTGGTGCAGAGAGTAACGGCTATACACAAATCAAGGTTACGCCTGCACCGGCTGATGGACATAAGCTGCTGTATAAGAATTTTGGTGCTGGCAGCATCATCGTGCCGAATGTGGGAGATCTCCTGAGCGGATACACGCTTGTAGGCAGTGAAGGGCTGATTCCGGCAGCCGATGGAGATACGCTTGGCATTGCTGAGGTAGATGCAGAAGGTAGGGTGGTAAAATACGGCAGCGTAATTGCAGTAGTTACGATGACTACTCCGGTAACGCCAACTCCCGAGCCAGTCAGCCCGGGAAGCGGAAATAACCCAAGTCCCGGGACCCCTTCCGGGAATCCGTCCAGTACGGTCACCGATGTGATTGTCCTGGTGAACGGCAAAGAGGAGAACGCGGGCAAAGCAACGACCACGACCTCCGGTAACCTTAGAACAACGACCATCGCCGTAGATCCGGTCAGATTGCAGGCGAAGCTGGATGCGGAAGGGAATGGGGCTGTAGTAACTATTCCGATGATGCTGGATTCGAATGTGATTGTCGGCGAATTGAGCGGCCAGATGATCAAGAATATGGAGAATGTGGCGGCAACCCTGGTGCTTCAGACCAGCAAGGGAAGCTATACGTTACCTGCATCCGAGATTAACATCGGCGCATTGGCCGCAAGATTAGGTAACGGGACTAAGCTGGAGGATATTACGCTGAGAATTACCATTGGTGATGCTTCGGCTGCCATGAATCAGTTGGTCACCGCTGCGGCAAGCAGGGGCGGCCTCACCCTTGCAGCGCCAGCCCTGGATTTCATAGTTACCGCTTCTTCCGGGACCTCGACAGTAGAGTTGAACCGGTTCAATGCTTATGTATCGCGGACAGTGGCGCTTCCGCAGGGGATTAACCCGAACCGGCTTACAACAGGTATCGTTGTCGATCCGGATGGAACGGTTCGTCATGTACCCACCAGAATCATCCTGAAGGATGGTAATTATTACGCAGAGATCAACAGTCTGACCAACAGCACCTATTCGGTGGTCTGGCATCCGCTGACGTTCGCGGATGTGGAGAAGCATTGGGCGAAGAATGCTGTGAATGACATGGGCTCCCGTCTGGTCATTAACGGGGTGAACGAATCCGCGTTCAACCCGAACGCCGACATCACCCGGGCAGAGTTCGCAGCGATTATCGTACGCGGTCTGGGCCTGAAGCTGGGCGAAGAGACCGCGAAGTTTGCAGATGTTCCGGCGGATAGCTGGTATGCAGCAGCAGTCGGGACAGCCTCCGAAGCGGGTCTGATCACCGGCTTCGAGGACGGAACCTTCCGTCCCGGAGACCGGATCACACGCGAGCAGGCCATGAACATCATCGCTAAGGCGATGAAGCTGACCGGTCTCGCAGAACAGACCGGCACAGTGGACACCGCTGGTGTGCTTGCAGCCTTCACAGATGCAGGTCGCGTTGGCGCCTGGGCGAAGGACAGCCTGGCGCTCGCAGCATCCGCCGGCTTAATCACCGGCCGCGGCGGCAATAAGCTGGAGGCGCAGGCTAACGTCACCCGCGCAGAAGTGGCGGTGCTGATCCAGCGTCTGCTTCAGAAGTCAGAGCTGATTGATTAATGGTATAAACTAAACGGTACAAACGCCAAAAAAGCGGATTCAGGCATAAGCTGAATTCGCTTTTTTGACGTTTTATACACTTGCTGAATACCCGGGCGATTGGAAGCCTTGTATTTGCTATATGAGGTCTGGTATTTGCTATAATTGGCTTCAACAGAATTTTCAGGAGAGGGGCATGGAGGTATGTTCATTGTTAACGTAGAAGGTGCAATCTATAAGGATGGTAAATGGCTTGTGATTACTAGAAGTACCAAAGAAGAACATGCCGGAGGGACTCTGGCTCTTGTAGGGGGAAAAGTGGACGTTGAAGGCAATACGCTCGAAATCCTCGAACGGACGGTAAAGCGCGAATGCGATGAGGAGGTTGGCATCGTGATCAAGGATGCGGTTACTTTTGTGTATAGCTCCTCCTTCGTAACCGAGGATGGGCGCCATGTCATCAATATGGTGTTCCTATGTGAATATGAGAGTGGTACAGCCACTAACCGGAGTCCTGATGAAGTCGAAGCCGTCCATTGGATGACCCACGATGAAATCATGGATCATCCCCTGACCCCTCCCTGGACCAAAGAAAGTATAAGAAGAGTAGCACTGGCAAGAAAATAACATTTAGGCTGTGCGGCAGACCTACCCTCCATTAGAGCTTTAATCCTTCCTCACCGTCAGTCTTTCATAGGTTTATTCGTACGCAGGGAGTAGGACGAGCGTAAACCAAGCTCCTTCATGAACTTGCCTACGGTCCGTTCGCTGATAATGTAGCCTTCTTCTCTTAAGAGGAGGGTGATTCTGGGACTGCCGAATTGGCCATGGTTAGCTTCGAAAAGTTCGGTGATCCGCGTCAGCAGCAGGGCCTTGCGCTTCGCCTGGTTGCTGACCTCGGCGTTTCTCCATTTGTAGAATCCGCTTCGTGAGACTTCAAGCACCTTGCACATCTTCTCTACAGGGAACTCGGAGCGGTGGTCTTCGATGAACTGGAACCGCAGGGACTTGGACAGCGGGTGCTCAGGCAGACTCTTTTGCAGGCGGGCAAGCTCCTCTTCATTTGCTGACACCGGCTCTGTCGAATCCTGCCTTTGATCTGCGTGCTTCATGGGAAGGACCTCCTCGTTACGTTACTTTTGCGTTCAGTATGGATACTCACACCCACCCCGTGAACTCCAGAATACTCGCCTTCGCCGATTGCGCCTCCGACTGTGCACCCTTGCGCCATTCCTTGGGCGGGACGCCCATCAGCTTGGAGAAGCAGCGGTTGAAGCTGGAGATGGAGTGGAAGCCGACCTTCTCCGAGATCTCCAGAACCGAATCCTCCGTGCTCTTAAGCTGCTTGCAGGCTTCTTCAATCCGGGTGCTGCTCAGGAAATCCAGGGGGGCGGTGCCCATGATGTCGTGGAATTTGCGGCGGAAGTGGGTGGTGCTTAAGTGGCACAGCTCGGCTAGATCATTAATGGTCATCGGCGTCATATAATTCCTGGTGATATACTCCAGCGCAGGGGAGATCACGAAATCGCCCTTCAGGCTATGCCCGGCCTCCTGGCCGCTCAAGGCTTCGTTCGTAGAATGAATGCGGAGCAGCTCTATGTACAGGGACAGCAGTAAGCCGTACGCACTCTCCTGATAGTAAGGCTTCTGCTGCTGCAATTCGAGGACGATGGAGGTAGCCAGCGTATAGACTAGAGGGTGCTTTTCCCTGCTTAGGATACAATTGCTGCCCTGCACCGCCCAAAGATTCGGCTCGAAGTTGCTGTAGGCGCTCTTGAAGGAATGCTGAAACAGATCCTCCGGCGAGAAAAACAGATAGGACCACAGACTGGCCTCACCCGGCGAACTGTACGTCGTATGGGGCAGATACCGCGGCAGGAAGGTCACATCCCCGGCAGCAAAAGGGACGCTCTCGCCCTTAATCTCCATAATCCCGCTATCTGAATAGCAGATCCCGATCTCCAGATGGTTGTGGAAATGCAGGTGCTCGCTCTTGATGTCAGAGATCTTCCAGCGTTCGCCGCTGAGCAGCAGGACAGGGAAATGGATCGGCAGGCTGTAGTGGCGGTATTCGATGACGGGTTTCTTTTTTCTGGGCATCTTCAGCAGCTCCTGTTCTTCTTGCGTTAGAATAGGAATGAAGAATAAAGGGTCGAAACTGCGCAGTTTTGATGTGAATGTGCTTAGATGTAGAACATTTTACTGCTTACAATAGATTCTGTAAAGCGCTTGCACGCGGATGGACGGATGGTAGCTGCCTTCAAGAGACACAGGGAACAGGAGAGGGGAATACACATGCTTCAAGTTAAATATAACCGGGATGAAATCTTAAGTGTAATCGATAAGGTTGCAAGGAAGACACTGGCGATGGATTTAACGTGGGAGTGGCCTTGCGGCGTTGCCTATTACGGGGTGTCCAGAGCCTACCAGACCACGGGGAACCAGGAATACCTGGACCAGCTGGTGAAGTGGGTGGATGAATATATCGAACTGGGGCTGCCCGACTGGACGGTCAACACCTGTGCAATGGGCCATATGCTGATCACCTTGTACGAAGAGACCGGAGACCAGAAGTACTGGGATATTGTGATGAGTAAAATCGGCTATATCCGGGGGAGCGCGCTGCGGTTCGGGGATCAGGTGCTGCAGCATACAGTCTCGGTGTCCAATGACTTCCCGGAGCAGGCCTGGGCGGATACGCTGTTCATGGCGGCGTTCTTCCTGCTGCGTGTGGGCAGCAAGCTGGAGGATCAGGAGCTGATCCAGGACGCGCTTAACCAGTATTACTGGCATATCAAATACTTACAAGACCCGGGCACCGGCCTCTGGTTCCACGGTTATAACCATGTGAAGCAGGACCATATGTCCGGGCTGTACTGGGGCCGGGCGAACGCCTGGGGAGCCTATACGATGTCGCAGGTGAAGCCGCTGCTTAAGGAGTGGTACCTGTACCCGCAGTGTATGGATGTGGAGTGCTCGCTCCGGGATCAGCTGGCGGCGTTGAAGCTGGTACAGACGGAGAACGGCCTGTGGCGTACGCTGCTGGACGATGAGGAGTCCTATGAAGAGGTATCGGCATCCTGCGGGATCGCGGCGGCCATGGTGAATAACGGCAATCCGCTGCATACCAAATATGTGCAAAAGGCTCTGAAGGGTATTCTGGAGAACATCACTGAAGACGGACGCGTATTGAACGTATCGGGCGGCACCGCCGTCATGAAGGACCGTGAAGGGTACCGCCATATTCCCAAGGACTGGACTCAGGGCTGGGGCCAGGGCCTCGCGCTTGCGTTCCTGTCAGATCTGCTCAAATAGGAGGAATCTACTTTGCCGACACCATCTACAGGCTCCACAGGAGCTTTTACCCTGCCGGGGGAAGCCGGTTATGAAGCACTGACGCTGAAGCTTGCCGAACGCTGGGGGGCCGATGTCATTCGTGACAGTGACGGCACACAGTTGTCGGAAGAGATTATCAATGCCGGTTACGGCATCTATTCGACCCTATGCATCATCCGCGACCATAACGGCTGGGCGTCGAAGAACCCGGACAAGCTGCAGCAGACCTTCCTGATTACAAGTCCGAAGGTGGCTGTACAGGATTACATATCCATCTACCTGCTGGAGGATTTCTTCGCAGAGCAATTCAGGGTGAATGATTCCCGTGAAGCGTTCAAGTACTGGCAGGTGTACGACCGGACGACCGGGGCGGAGGTGCCGAAGGAGCAGTGGAATTATGACCGGGAATCCGGCAATGTGGTGCTGACCGGCATTACGCCTTGGCATAAATATACCGTCAGCTTCATGGCCTACCGGATCTGGGAAGAGATCTCCATGTACAACCACACGACGAATCACTGGGACAAAGAGCATCTGATGCAGATCGATCCGATGTATAAGGGGACCCGGCAGTACCTGCTGGACTGGATGGAGGACTGGTGCGGGGAGCATCAGGCGACGACAGTGGTCCGGTTCACCTCCCTGTTCTACAATTTTGCCTGGATCTGGGGCAGCAGCGGGCAGAACCGCCATCTGTTTTCGGACTGGGGGTCCTACGACTTCACGGTGAGTGCGCGGGGCCTGGATCTGTTCGCGGAGCAATACGGCTATTCGCTGACCGCAGAGGATTTCGTGAACGGCGGCAAATACCGTGTCAGTCATATTCCGGCAGAGCAGCGTAAGCTCGACTATATGGCTTTTATCAATGATTTTGTCATCGGGTTCGGCAAGCAGTTAATTGACATTGTCCATAAGCACGGCAAGCTGGCGTATGTCTTCTACGATGACAGCTGGGTGGGCGCAGAGCCATATAATGACCGCTTCGGGGAGTTCGGCTTCGACGGGATGATTAAATGCGTGTTCTCGGGTTATGAAGCCAGACTCTGTTCAGGGGTGAAGGTGGAGACGCATGAGATCCGGCTGCATCCGTATCTGTTCCCGGTTGGCCTGGGTGGTGCACCTACCTTCATGGAAGGGGGCAATCCCACACTCGATGCGAAGCAATACTGGATTAACATCCGGCGTGCCCTCCTGCGTGAGCCGGTCGACCGGATTGGCCTGGGCGGCTATCTGCATCTGGTCGAGCCTTACCCGGATTTCTGTGCGTACATTGAGAAGATTGCGGATGAATTCAGGGAGATCAAGGAGCTGCACCGGCAGGGGCAGCCTTATCACATCAAGACTAAGGTAGCTGTTCTGCACTCGTGGGGCAAGCTGCGGTCGTGGACCCTGTCGGGCCACTTCCATGAGACGTATATGAATGACCTGATTCATATCAATGAGGCCTTGTCCGGCTTACCGGTGGAGGTGCGCTTCATCGACTTCGGGGATGTCCGCCAGGGTGCCTTGCAGGAAGTGGATGTGGTGATCAATGCAGGCAGTGCCGGTTCAGCATGGAGCGGCGGGGACCACTGGAAGGACAGCCAGGCAGTGGATGCCTTGACGGAATGGGTATATAAGGGCGGTGCGTTGATCGGAGTGAATCAGCCTTCCGCCGTGGACGGCTATGATCACTACTTCCGGCTGGCGCATGTTCTCGGGGTGGATGAGGACACCGGCGCGCGGGTAGCGCATGGCAAGTGGGCCTATGAGGTTCAGCCGGTGCAGGGTCTGGTGCCGGATGGCGTCAGCCTCACGCCGAAGAACGGGGTCTATCTGACCGACGGGGCTGCTGCGGTGGTCCATGAGGCAGAGGGCAAGCTGTCCTTGACTGTGAATAGCTTCGGGAAAGGGAAGGGCATCTACCTGCCGTCCTTTGCCTTCAGCTGGGAGAACACCCGCCTGCTGCTGAATCTGATCCGCTATGCCGGCAATGAGCTGGAGGAGACCCGCTACCTCCCGGATAATCTTTATACTGAGTGTGCGTATTATCCGCAGAGTAAGCGCCTGGTTGTGATTAACAATAGCGGCCAGCCGCAGCAGACCACCATCGAGACGGACTATGGTCCGCAGGTTGTGGAGCTGGAAGCTTTTGATACGGTGATTCGGGTGATTGGGGAATCGAATGGCTAAGATCCGTTGAACCTTTAGAGTTAAGTATGTATAATTATGGTAACCGCTCCCGCCACGCCTCTTTATAATGCGTACCAAGGCGGGATTTTTTTGGCAACTGCAGCCGCTACGACTTATGTTGAAATGCATGCTGTACTTCCCGGAGGAATGCCTATGCCAGGGTCCGCCCGCTTCAGACAATCCATCGCCTTCATTGAGGAGCATCTGCACGAGGAAATTCCGCTTGAACAAGCTGCGCAGGCTGGATACACCTCGCTGATGCAGCTGTATCGTGACTTCTATTCCTATACCGGCCACTCGGTCAAAGAGTACATCCGCAAGCGCAGGCTCTCGGTGGCGCTCGGGATGATCAGGAGCACGCAGCGTCCGCTTACCGAGATTGCATACGCCTGCGGCTACAGCTCCCAGCAAGCCTTATGCAAGTATGTGAAATCAGCCACAAGATTAACCCCGCTAGCCTATCAAAAAAGTACTGCCTGCTATTTCTTCCCCAGATTCGACAGTGAAGCCGTCAGGCAGGTAACCGTCAGCACAGAGATCCTTCCTGCAACCATACATATGAAATTCTATTCAACCAGGCACGGCGGCATTGAACAGCAAGCGCTGGAATCGCTATACGCTCTTCTCCCAGCCTACCAGAGCAGACTCTTCGGGAGAGACGGGCAGCCGCAGGGCGGCTTGTTCTGTTATGAGCTTGCGGTGGAGCATGATCCAGCCTTGATGCACAGCTTAACCGGAAGTATCTTCCGGGAGCTGGAGGTTGTCCCGGAACGCAGCTTAACCTGTGCCAAGTTGGCGGTCCGAAGCGATGAGGCTGAGATCGGACTGGCCTGGGACTATCTGGTTCTGAAGTGGCTGAGGACCAGCATGTTCGAGCAGGATGAGGAGTGCTATGGGGAAGAGTATATCCGCAAGGGCTGCGAGGTGAAGAAGCTGATTCTGTATGTGCCGGTCAGGAAGCGGACGGATTATGACAAGATCAGTATGAGCTGGAGTGAAGGTCTTGAATTTCTGGCTGCGTCCAGGGAAGGGGAGCAGGCGGAAGAGGCGGCAGCAGCAGCCGTGATGAATTATTGCTCAAGGTATCATCCTGAGGTACTAAGAACGGCAAGCATGTTCTGCGTCATCCAGCACGGCGGCCGCTATACCTGCGGAGTCCGGCTGGAACGGGGGCAAGCGATAGCGCTGGCCGAAGATAGCGGCCTTCAGATTCTGCAGGCTCCCGCCGGCAGGTATGCGGTGCTTGAGAGCAGCAGCTATGGGGACCGGGGAATGTTTATCGCGCTTTTGGAGCGCTGGGTACGGGAGAACGGGTGGAGCAGGGAGGGGGCGCTTGCGTTTACGATCTATGAGACAGTAGCCCCGGGCCGCCCGGATGCCATAACCATGAGCGTGTGGATGAAGCTGAAAGATGTTAAGAAGTGATAATATTTACGAACCGCAAGCTACTATACTTGAGCTTAACCAGGAGAGGAGCTGACCTATGAATCTGAGTAAGCAAGCAGCTGAAGGCTATAGTCCCCGTGTGAAGCCGGCAATCCTGAGAATGGTGGAGGAGCTGAAGCAGATGGAGATGTCGAGTGAGGTTCATGTAGAGCAGGTTACGGAGCTGTGCAGCATTGTGGACAGGCCGGAAATGAAGGTCGTGGGGATTGCGCTGCCGATATCGTATGAGAGCCGGGGCTATGGGGGGTATTATGATTCCGGGCAGGCGGGCGGTACGGTTAATGATTACTTTTATACGAAAAAGCTGGCGGCAGAAGGAGAGATCGCACTGCTCTCCAGTCTGATGGAGCGCCAGATTAGGGGCCGGGAGATTGTCACGGTGCGCACCGAGGTTCAAGGAGATGGCAACTACAAAGTGATTGTGGGCATGGAGGTGAGCAGCTTCGAGGGGCTGCCTGCGCATTTGCCGGAGTATACGGAGACGCTGATAGTACCCGCTTGCCGGTATGCCAAGGTTCTGATCAATGAATCGAAGAGTACCGGGCGGATCGGCTATGAGGAACGGATGCACGCTGATGAATATTTCGTGGGTGAATTTCGCAAGGATACGGGTTATGTCTATAATCCCGCCGGCCTCAGCTTCAATACATATGACCCGTCCGGTGATATTCTTACCAAATACGAACCGGTGATCCTGCCGGGGAATACGGCCGAACAGTTCAGCTCCCTGCGCTTCAAGCCGGTGACGCTGCCGGAGATGAAGATTGCCTGCAGCATGACGCTGCCGGAGGATGAAGAGTTTGTGATTACCAAATATTTTGGCGTACAGGATCAGGTATTCGCCACCGGGGCAGCCCGGTATTATCTGCATGACTATTACGGGTTTCCGGTGAACAGCGGGGAGGAGGGGAAGGTGCATTCCTGCTTCGGCACAAGAGTCAGCAGCTTCGATGGCCTTCCTGATAGTGTGGAGAAGGTAACTGTACCCGGGGGCATCTATCTGCATATTACCCAGCTTGAGGTGAACGGCGATAATCCGGGCATCCCGTACGATGCCGCGTTCAATCATCTGGAGGAGCTGTACCTGAGCACCCACCCTGAGTATACGCGCGACTGGAGCAGGCATGTGATTGCCCGGTTCCGCCAGGCGAACTGCGCCTCTGTCTTCATCCCGCTTGCTGCTGAATAACTTGGCCGGGGGCCGGCGGAGGGATAATATGATAGTATAGAGGTACATTTATTTTCCCGTAGGGGTAGAAAAGAGCGTATCATGAGAATCATCATTTCACCTGCCAAAAAGATGAAGACGGACACGGATTTCCTGGAATCCCGCCAGGCTCCGCAGTTCTTAAGTGAGTCACAGACGCTCCTGGCCCTGCTCCGTAAGCTCAGTTACGCAGAAGCCAAGGCGCTGTGGAAATGCAATGATGCTATTGCTGCGCTGAATATGCAGCGGATTGAAGAGATGGACCTCACCCGGAATCTGACCCCGGCGATCTTCGCCTATGAGGGCATCCAGTACCAGTACATGGCGCCGGGGATTTTTCAGACGGAGGAGCTGGACTACCTGCAGCAGCACTTGCGGATACTGTCCGGGTTCTATGGGATCGTCCGGCCGTTCGACGGGGTGGTCCCTTACAGGCTGGAGATGCAGGCCAAGCTGGGCGGGCCGGGCTTCAGTACCCTCTATGAGTTCTGGAACAGAAGATTAGCGGACCAGCTGTTCGCGGAGAGTGACACTATAGTGAATCTAGCCTCCAAGGAATACAGCAAGTGCATCTCTCCGTACTTGAGGAGCCATGTCCGGATGGTTAGCGTTGTATTCGGGCAGGAGATCGGCGGCAAGGTGGTGGAGCGGGCGACGCTGGTCAAAATGGCCAGAGGCGAGATGGTCCGGTTCATGGCGGAGCAGCAGATTACCAGCGTCGAGGAGATTCAGGGCTTCAGCGGGTTTGATTTCCGGTATGAGGCGGCCTTGTCGAATGAGAGCACCTATGTGTTCATCCAGGCCAAACAAGACAAAGAGTAGACTGATAGAGTGAGCAGTATAGAGGGTAATCCTACAGATGGTGGAAGCACCGGATTCGGGGTTACCCTTTTGCTTGTTGCGGGCGAAAGCTCGCTTTTTGTAAAATAAGGAATAACTTAGAACAGATTCAGGAGGAGGACTTATGATTAGGAGCCGAGGCCTATTGAATAAAGAGCACTTACTGGGGGAACTGGATGCACTGGGGTATTCCGATAGAATCAGAGCAATCACAGGATTAGGCCGCGATCACCTGGGGTCCCGGGAATACTCACAGTTACTTACCTCCTTACTGGAGGGCGGGGCTTATGAGTCGCGTCTGGCCCTGATGGGGGCGATCGCCACGCTGGATGCTTCTGTGATCGGCTCTGCGCTCCATCATCCTATGGCGAGCATCAGGAATATGGCTGCGGGCCTGCTGCCCAAAGTCGCCTCAGCCGAAGAGATCGAACGCGAGCTTCCGCAGCTGTCACAGGACTGCCGCCGCAAGCTGCTGCGTACGGTTGCCCTGATGAACCGCCAGGAGCTGGCGGAACGGCTATTGCCTGTGGTACAGGCCCGGTGGGGCCCGGAGGAAGCGGCGATTGTGCTGCAGGCCTGCTCTGCGGCAACCGTCCGCGCGCGGCTTGTCGAGCTGGGGTACGCCATTAAGGATTGGAAAAAGCTGGCCAGCCGCCATCTGGAGGTGGTCGCTGAGTGCTTCACCAGAGAGCTGGAAGCAGCCCCGCTTAGGGCCAAGGGGATGGTCTGGTCGCGCTTCTCCTCCGCGATGGAGCAGCTGTCCAATCACAAGCCTGACCTGGTGCTGGCCTATGCAGTGAACCATGGACCGGCAGACATGCTGCCGCCTTCGCTTAAGGCGAATCTCGGCATACTGATGCGCCTGAGACCAGGCGCGGTGTATGAGCTGCTGATCCGGACGCAGACGCGTGGTGAGCTTATGACTTATGGTCTGCCTGAAGCTGTGCTTAAGCGGGCGAAGCTCCTCACCATGGACCAATGGTCGCAGCTTGCCAAGCTGCTGGCGGACCAGCCCCAGCATGTGGCGCGGCTGCTGGAGCATCTTGCGCCGTCCTGGCGCCAGGAGATTTTCGATGCTGTGTATGAGGAGGAGAAGCGCCGGGAGTGGATTTTTCCGGAGAGGTTACTGTATGTATTGCCACATGCGCTGCGTGATCGGGAGGCTGCCCGGATGTTGGGTCTGCGTGAGATCAGGGAGAACCGGGAGCGCTCCCTGCGCATCACCGCCGCCCGCTCAATTCTTCAGGTCCGTGAGCAGCTTGAGCAGGCAACCCGGGTATCGAATGCCGACGAACGCGCTACGGCGCTGATGCAGCTGATCCGCAGCACGGTTCTGGCAAGGCAGGGCATGGATGCTACACTGCTGACCTTAAGTCGTATCCGTAATGATCAGGACCCTGTGCGGAGCGCGGTGTTCAAGGAGCTGTCGGAGAGTCCGGCGTCTGTGTACGAGGCTGCTCATGTCCCTGCGCTTACTGTGCTGGTGGACAGTGTAATTGATGCCAGAGACACCTCCTACGGTACTAGGTACTCTGTGCAGCAATTGGCCTTCTCGATTCTGCGCCATCAGGCGGCGGAGCCGGGCGGGGAGCTGTTCAAGTTCGCGCTAAACACGCTCCAGAAGCTGGCGAAGCAGGACGGGCAGCTCTCGCTGCCACCCCTTGCGAAGAATATGCCGCGGGGCGTGGAAGAGATCATTTTCAGCGGAATCTACGCTTATGCTGCACAGGCGGGCAAGAGAGAAAACTATGATTTGGTGCTGAGCCTGGCGAACTCTTTTGGCAAAAGGGGGTACGGGATCGTTAAGCTACAGCAGCTCTTACGGGAAGCTGCCCGAGCCAAAACAGAGGCAACCGCGATCCGGGCAACCCGGCTCTGGCTGAAGCCGCTGCAGACGCGCGATGAACGGGTGAAGGAACTGCTGGACGCAGATTCATCGTATATTACCATCCACGAGGTGTTCGTGCATCTGCATCTGAAGCGTCAGGAATGGCTGGACCCTTATATTTCGGGGGCTGCGATCAAGGGCAAGTTCCTCTCGGGCAAAACGGTATATCCTGTTCCGGCTGCGGACGGATTCCACCGCTGGCTGCCGCGCCAGCAGGAGGCGTATGGCTCCCTGTTGAGCATCATTGCCTTCGGCCCCAAGTACAGCTTGTTTGAACGTTCGCGGGCGATCAGAATTATGGCAAGTATGCCGGATTGGAACCCGGAGCGGCTGTATAAGCTGGTACAGGACAAAGAGGTGGCGGTAGCGGAGGCAGCGCTTCATGCCTTGTCCCTGCTGGAGGAGCCGGAGAAATCCCTGCCTGTGCTGCTGGAGCATCTTGATGGTGATCGGGCTCGTGTAGCGATGTACTCCATCCCAAGGTGCATCCGCCGGGTCAGTCCGCAGCAGCTGTCTCAGGCACTGAAGTCGCTGCTGAGCCGGGAGAAGCTGAAGATCACCGTCCGCAAGGAAGCCGTCCGCCTGCTCGGTGCGTATAGAAGTGAGGATAGTCTTCCGCTGCTATTGAATGAATTCGCAAAGCCTAAGGCGCATAAGGATGTCATCATCGCCATTGGGCATGCTGCCAGAAGGCTGCTGGACGATGAACGGAGCTGGGAGGTGCTGCGCGCCATCGCGGCATCTCCAGAGCGTGATATCGCAGTGAGCTTGTTGTCCCAGCAGCCTGATGCACTTCCGCTTGCCTACAGACCGCGCTATCTGGACTTAATCATAGCCATTGCCGGTCACCCGGATGTATCCGTCAGCAGCCAGGCTTATAGTTCCATGAAGTGGTGGACAAGCGGTTATGAAGGTACCGTTGCGGCGGCTGCGGCTCAGGCGGTTGCGGGTCTGAAGGACAGCTCCAGCTGGGAGTTCGCGATGATGACACTGATTGAAGCCGCCCGGGACGGCAAGGTGAATGAGGTTGTGGCTGGTATCTGCCGGCAGCTGGCGGCTACCGCCATGAGGAAGGAATGGAATGCAGCAGCGGACAGAGATCTGCCCCACCGGCAACGCTTGCAGGTGCTCATCAACCAGCTTACAGGTCTGCCCAAGAGTACAAGGGTGCAGCTTACCCCGTTGTACCTGGAGCTGATCGATATTCTGGCCGCCGATGAGACATTACAACAGCTGGTCCTGACCTTATATATTGCAGTGATCGACTGGAGTGACGTTGAGGAAGCGTCCGTGTATGTGAAGCGGATCGCGCAGGAGGTAATCCGTCAGCCGCAGCTCTTGAGCGAGTTGTACCACGGGCTTGCCGTCAGCCTGGAGAACAGTGCCGGATACTGGACACCGGAGACACTGCTTGAGATTGTGGATGTGCTGCGGGCAGAACCGTCTTATGAAGCTCCGTATCTCGGACTGTCCTTACTGGAAGCAGCGGGAAGCGCGCTGCGCTGGAGCCCGGAACCGTCAGAGCGTCTGCGGGACTACAGGAATCATGCGAATCCCGCAGTCCGCTCGCAGGCGCTGAATATTTGGACGGTGAGGGAGTCCCGGCTGTTCATGCTATAACCGCATATGCAGGATGGGCCAAGGCTTGCCTTGCTCATCCTGTTTGGAGCGGGCGTAGACCCGGAAGCCTAAATGTTCATAGAAGCCGGTAGCCTGGGGATTGTCTTCGTTCACATCCACAGCATGCACATTCAGAGCGTGTATGACATAGTTCACCAGACTTTTGCCTATCCCCTGTCCCCGGGCAGCCGGGTCTACGAACAGCATTTCAATCTTCTGATCCTGAATGCCGATGAAGCCGAACGGCTGCCCCTCGGGATCGGTATATACGAGCAGATGCTGGATCTCTGCGATTCCTTGCTGGACTAGGGGACGCAGGTCTTCAATCCTGCGGGGTGATTATAGCATACGGCAATCGGAGGAGAAGACAACTGCTCTTCGCCGGGGTCCGCCGTTCTTGGAACCAGGAATCCGAAAAGAATAATGACGAAACTCCCAATCATTGGTACAATAGAATCATCATAGTGAAAATATTCACAAGTAAAACAGCCAGATGATTGCCAAAACGGGTGTGATTACATATTATATGTATACAGATTATAAAGTACATTTGTAAAAGTCGGAGGAAAGCAAATGGCGACACATCGCTTGAACAGTATGGAAGTTAAAAAGATGAACCGAAACGCCATTTACCGATACCTGTTTCACCGTGAGGCCACTTCCATTCAGGAGATCGCGCAGGCGCTAAGTCTAAGTCTTCCCACCGTGACACAGAATCTTAAGGAGCTGCAGGAACGCGGGCTGATTGCGGAGAGCGGGCTGTATGAATCCACCGGAGGGCGTAAGGCCAAGTCGATGGCCTGCAACAGTACAGCGCGATATGCCGTCGGGCTGGATGTCACCCTGAATCATGTGGGGATTGTCATCATTGACCTGAGCGGCAGAATCATCAAGAATGTCAGAAATCATTTTCCGTTTGCGAATGAAGACACCTACTTCCAGGGGGTCGGCAAGCTGGTGGAGGATTTCGTAGATGAATGTCAGCTGGACCGCGGCCGGATTCTGGGAGTAGGCATTGCGTTGCCTGCGATACTCTCCGGTGACCGGCAGACGGTGAGCTATGCTACGGTCATTGATTTCAAGGGAGGGAGCGTCCGGCGGTTTGCCGAATACATTCCTTACCCCTGTGTTCTGAGCAATGATGCGAATGCGGCGGGACTCACTGAACTGTGGGGAGAGCAGGACATGCATAGTGTGGTCTATCTGTCCCTTAACAATAGTGTGGGCGGTTCCATTATCGTTAATAACGAGATCTATGCGGGACAGAACCACCGCAGCGGAGAGTTCGGGCATATGACGCTTGTGCCTGAAGGGCGTGCCTGTTATTGCGGACAGAAGGGCTGTGTAGATGCCTATTGCTCAGCGGGAATTCTCTCGGATAGCACGGGGGGCAGCATTCCGGAATTCTTCCGGCTGCTGGGAGAGGGCAAGGAGCAGCAGCAGGCCATCTGGCAGGAATATCTGAGCTATCTGGTGATCACGGTGAACAACCTGCGAATGCTGTACGACTGCGATGTGATTCTCGGCGGCTATGCCGGAGCTTACATGGAGGAATACATCGATGATCTTCAGGCGCTGGCAGCACGTAAGAACACCTTTGAGCAGGATGGCTCTTACCTTCGGGTCTGCAAATATAAGCTAGAGGCTACCGCTGTGGGCGCTGCCCTGGAGCTGGTAACTGAATTTATATACAGTATCTAGATCTGTGGTTACTTTTACCCTAATAGAATACCTGCTTTTCCCCGCTCCTCCAGAAGAGGGACATTGCTGCAACTGCGGCCCTGTCCTTCTCCGGGGGAGTTTTTGTTGACTTCATCCTAATTCGGATTATAATCTTATTTAAATAGTTTTATAAAAGTATATTATTGAATAGTTGAAGAAGGCAGAAGTCTTGAAGTAACAGTAGTTTTTATAAGAGTACCTAATGTTCCTGAGGAGGAGAAACGGATGAAGAACAGAGCTTTTTATATGACGGATTTGAAAAAGATGCAAATGAAGGACACAGAGATGCCTATCACCCGGGAGGGCGAGGTGATTGTGAAGCTGGAGGTTGTCGGCATCTGCGGCTCGGATGTGCATTACCTGGAGCATGGCCGGATCGGTGATTTCGTGGTGGACGGAGATTTCATTCTGGGGCATGAGTGCGCCGGGGAAGTGGTGGAGCTTGGCCCTGGTGTGAAGCATCTGAAGGTGGGGGACCGGGTGGCGCTGGAGCCTGGTGTGACCTGCGGACAGTGTGAATTCTGCAAAAGCGGCAAATATAATCTGTGCCCGGATGTACAGTTTCTAGCGACTCCGCCTTACCATGGCTGCCTGATGGACTATATCGCTTACCCCGAGAACATGGCGTTCAAGCTGCCGGATAATGTCTCGTCAGAAGAGGGCGCGTTGGTAGAGCCGCTGGCGGTGGGACTCCATGCTGCGGCGCAGGGCGGCATTAAGCTGGGAGACCGGGTTGTGATTCTGGGAGCGGGCTGTATCGGACTGGTTACACTACTGGCCTGTAAGGCTTATGGGGCTACGGAGATTGTGGTGGTGGACATCATCGAGAAGCGGCTGGAAGCAGCGATGAAGCTAGGGGCTACGCGTGTCATCAACGCCAAGGAGGAGAATGTGCTGGAGGTAATCGCTGCTTGGACAGATGGCGCGGGCGTGGATAAGGTCATCGAGACGGCAGGCAGCGAGCATACGGTGAAGCAGACCCCTTATCTGGTCAAAAGAGGCGGAACCATCGTCCTCGTAGGCCTCGCAGCCAAGGATATCATCGACTTCAATTTCATGCAGATTATGTTCAAGGAAGCCGACATTAAGTCGGTATTCCGATACCGCAACCTGTATCCGGCAGCCATTGGCGCCATCTCAGACGGCAAAATCGATGTCAAGGGCATCGTCACCCACGAATTTGGCTTTGAGGAGACGCAGAAGGCCTTCGATTACGTGATCGACAATAAGGAGAATGTGGTTAAGGCGGTTATTCGGATGGGCTAGAGGGACGATAGTTGGGTGAATAGATTAGCTATGGATGAATAGTGACAAGTGAGTATAGATGAACAGTGCAGAGCTGCCCCTTTCGGGGGCGGCTATGAAGGCCGGATGAGCCAATGAAGGGCATTAGTGCACTTGATTCCAGCAAAAGTAGGCTGGATGAGCCAATGAAGAGCATTAGTGCACTTGATTTTCGGCAAAAGTAGGCTGGATGAGCCAATGAAGAGCATTAGTGCACCTGATTTCAGCAAACGCAGGCTGGATGAGCCAATGAGGAGCATTAGTGCACCTGATTTCAGCAAAAGCAGGCTGAAGAAGCAAAAGTTAGTCCACCGCTGCCGAAATTTCTCGAATTTCCTCCACTTGCTTCCCGCGAGAGCAAAATCCCCGTCGATTAGACCCAATAATTCCATAATATCAATAAAAATTGGGGGTTAATCTTTAGTTTGCAGAGAGTAATGTAAACGCTTACTAGATATAATTTTCTCGAAAGGAGGACAAGTAAATATATGGGATAACCATCAGGATAAGTTATATTCTGCTGGGAGCAGCAAGCTGCAAGCAAACACATTATAATCGGGAGGTATTAATTTGCAATGAAAAAGAAACTTCTTACGGTATTAATGACAGCGGCACTGAGTTTCAGCGCGTTCGCAGCCACTGCAGGCGCAACAGATTATTGGCAGAACTGGACCGATGGCGGCGGAACCGTGAATGCGGTGAACGGAAGTGGCGGGAATTACAGTGTGAACTGGTATAACACCGGGAACTTCGTAGTCGGTAAAGGCTGGACCTACGGCACGGCGAACCGGGTCGTGAATTATAACGCGGGTGTCTTTTCACCTTCTGGTAACGGTTATTTGACCTTCTACGGATGGACCCGAAATGCCCTTATTGAATATTACGTGGTAGACAGCTGGGGGACTTACAGACCTACCGGCGATTACAAAGGCACGGTGAACAGTGATGGCGGCACTTATGATATCTATCGTACCATGCGTTACGACGCTCCTTCCATTGACGGAAATGCTACGTTCCCGCAGTACTGGAGTGTAAGACAATCTAAACGGCCAATCGGCAGCAATGTTCAGATCACGTTCAGCAACCACGTGAACGCCTGGCAGAGCAAAGGCATGAATCTGGGAAGCAACTGGTCTTACCAGGTACTGGCTACCGAAGGATACCAGAGCAGCGGCAGCTCCAACGTAACCGTGTGGTAATGGACAAGCTGACCGGCACCTTGCCGTTCCGGCAGGGGCGTAAGTTCAGCTAACCGTTGACAGGCTAAGGCCGGCCGGGTGTACAAGCTGCCGGCCTTATCATTTTCGCGCACCGAACTGCGCTTAGGTCCTGTACCTTGCCCATCTGCTCAAAGGAGAGGTATTCATGAGAAAACCATTAATGATTCTGATTCTATGCATGGCAATCGCGGTTATAGCCAGTGCCTGCGCGCAGGAGAAGCCTGCCGCGGATGAGCGTTTAGTGCGGGTAGAAGGCGGTACCTTTAAAGATACGAAATCCAATTACTACGGGACAGAGATGACCCTCCCGGATTTTTACATCGGTAAATATGAGATCACCCAGCAAGAATGGCTGGAAGTGATGAAGAATAACCCCTCGCAGTTCCAGGGGGACAAGCTGCCAGTAGAGAGCGTAACCTGGTATGATGCCGTGGAGTACTGCAATGAGCGGAGTGTGAAGGAAGGCCTGGCCCCCTATTATAATATAGACAAGAATACGGTCGATCCGAATAATACAAGTGAGCGGGATTTCATGAAATGGACTGTAACGGCCAATGAAGGGGCGGACGGTTACCGTCTGCCGACAGAAGCCGAGTGGGAATATGCAGCAGGCGGAGGTCAGATGAGCAAAAGCAACCCGTATAGCGGAAGCGGCAACCCGGAGGAGGTAGCCTGGTACTGGAGGAACTCCGGCGATCAATTCCTGACCGGGGACTGGAACTGGCCTGCAATTGAGAACAACCATAGCCAGCCGAGAAATACCGGCCTCAAGCAGGCCAATGAGCTGGGACTGTACGATATGTCAGGCAACGTAAGGGAATGGTGCTGGAACTGGTACGGAGAAGGGGATTCGAATAGCAAGGCCGGCTCGGTCCGGCTGGTGAAGGGAGGCGGCTGGATCGGCGGGGTGAACAATACAGAGGTATCCTTCCGCGGCAAATTCGAACCGAGCAGCCGGGGGAATGACCAGGGCTTTCGTGTGGTTCGCAATAGTAAATAGGTTGTGGGCAGACTATCTGGATCCCAAGTCTCCAGCACTAAGCAGTAATTGAAAACTATGAGCACCCCTTCGAGCAAGCTTTCTGGTCTGTTTCATCTAAGGATGAGAGGAATGGAGAGCCTTGAAGGGGATCTTGTTGTTGGGGGAGGCTGAATTTCCCAATATTAACGCCGTAATTGTATAAATATCACAACTAACCTTCCACTAAAAGAATATCCCTTCTTCAATCATGCTGGAGGATCTTCATATTAATAGTAAAGTGTAGAATGATAATTATTATTTTGATCAGATTAAGTATGAAAATCATTTTATTATACATATTTTAACATGGTGAAATCTAGTGTACTCTAAGGAAAGAAGACTCTGAATTGAGAGCTTTTAATATATAGGGGGAGGTTAAATACATGCCGAATTATGATTTTCATAATTGCTTATCACCACGGGAGTTTGAGGAATTAGCTAGGGATATATTAGAAATAAAAGAGAAGGTTGCTTTTAAAATCTCTAGTCGAGGAAAAGATGGAGGGATTGACCTTATACATCGTGAAGGGAAAAAAGAAATAATTGTTCAAGTGAAGTGCTACCAAAACAACTATAAACAACTGCGAAGTGTCTTAAAATATCAAGAGAAACAAAAAGCCAAACTCCTCTGTCCATCTCGCTATATTCTTGTAGTTTCAATTGAGCTTAGCAATGAGCAGAGAAGTGAGATCATTAGTCTCTTCGAAGGTTTAATAAAAACAGAGAATGATATTATTGATAGAAATGATTTGAACCAACTGCTTGGCAAAGAAGAGTATCACAATGTTGAACAAAGCCATTATAAGTTATGGATTAGTAGTTCTAGTGTTTTAAGCTCAATCATCGAAGGGATTGTTCATCGTGCTAACTTAGTTCATTCAAAATTTGAACTTGATCAAATAAAAGAAACGGTTAAGGTTTTTGTTCAAAATCCTAGTTTTGGACGAGCCCTAAGCTTGTTAGAGGGGCTCAGGTATATTTTGATTGCTGGAGAACCCGGTATTGGGAAAACTACACTGGCTCGATGTTTAGCGGCGTACTACTTACAACATATGGGTTATAGTGATTTCATTTATGCGGACACGGTAAGGAATGCGCTTGAAATGTTCAAAGAGAAAGAAAAGCAAGTTTTCTTTTTTGATGACTTTTGGGGAAGTGTGTTTAAAGATGAGAAACTCCCGCATAACGAAGAAAAGCATATGATGAAGTTCATTGATCTTGTTTCTAAAACAAAGAATAAGATTTTGATTTTGACATCTCGTGAGTATGTACTTCAGCAAGGTTTAACAGAGTATCATGATGAAGAGCTCAATAGAACGTTTGATATCGGAAAGTGTATCCTTCAGATGGAAGACTACTCTGAGGTAACTAAAGCAAAGATTTTATTTAACCATCTTTATTTCTCCCATCTTGAATGGGATTATGTCAAAGTTATTGCTGATAATTATGAAAAAATCATTAAACATAATAATTATAGTCCTAGAATCATAAAAGATTTTCTAGGCCATGGAATAAATCTTATTCACGAAAATTCCCCTAGGGTGTTCTATAGCATCTTTAAACAATACTTAGATGAGCCGTTATCTTTCTGGAAGAATATCTTTATGCAGCAAACCTCAGGAGCACAGTTAGCGGTGCTTATTTTATTTGTATCTTCACAACCTATGAGGCTCTGTGATTTAAAGTCCTCTTATTACTCTTGTGTACATGCCATGAATGAGAGCAATTCATCCATTAAAAATTTGGAGTTCGAAAGTATCATTGCTCAACTAGAAAAAACAATGATTATAACCTATCGGGAAAATGAAACAGCAATTATCTTGGTGAAATTCCAGAATCCATCGATTAAGGATTTCTTATATGTATATCTGGCTGATACTGTAGAGTTTTTTGGTCAAATATTGATTAAAGGATGTCCATTTTTGAATCAACTTCTTTTTATGTTTAAAGCTACGGTCTTGGGGCGTGGCATTGAGGATGACTCGGATGATGATATCTTTATTCAAGAGAAAATAAAATTAACACCTAAACTAGAAAGTGTGCTAATAGATAAAATTATTATAGATTTTGATATTTTAAAGTATTCTTATTTTGAGAATGACCCCTTTCAGAATAAATCATCTGTATACACAAAGCCGGATGACTGTATTGTAAGAAAATTAAATGATATTATGTTTAATTTTGAGGTTGATAAAAATTTTAGAATGAAAAAGTTTATTGAGGGCAAGATTCAATATTTATGTGAAAGACTGCATGATGAAGAATATCCATTTAGTTATGATGACATGAATGAATTTCCTAATTTAATTAAAAAAGCACTTTTTTTAAATATTAATATAAATGAAACGCTAGTATTGCAAGACTATTATAGACGTTCTCGATTTGCTGAACATTGGCTAACTCTCACAGAATTTGAAGGGATTTTCCCTAAGGCATATGCCAGCTTCAAGAAAAAGAACTATAAAAAGATAAAAGCAGAAATTAAGTATTTGTTGCTTGAGGATATTGAATTTTTTGCATCTGACGTGGAGCATGACCGAATTGATTTTCTTATCGATATAATTTATCCCCGAATTTTAGAAACATATAAGTTGCGTGATAGTAAGTATTTTTGGAAAGAATTTAGTAGGATTATGGGCTATGGTGATAAGCCACAAGCAAGCACCCAATACCAGACAGAAAAAAATATGAGAATAATAGAAAAAAGAGAATTTGAAGAGAAAATAAAAGAAATTATAACTGAGGAAAAAAGAGCACTATTAGGTAGTGAAACTGAGTTCTTAAAAGATCAAGAGATCAATGACTTTATAATTAAGTATTCGCGAACTGCGTCAGAAGCACAAGATATAATATCACTTTATGAGAATGAAGAACCATGGTTTATTTATCCTTTCTTTGGAAGTTGGGACAGATTATCGCTCTTAATAGATTTTTATCATAATGAGAAACAAATATCTGCATCAAGCTTTTTGTTTTTTGAAAAGTTAGCCGCTTTTCTAATCAAAGATAGCGAGTCTGAAAATCATGAGGTTAATCTTGAAGATATGTTTTCGGAATTCGCTTTCGATATGATGACTGAAGGTAGAAGTATCTTCTCAACAGAAATTATTGAAACTCATAAGGCATTCAAAAAAATGCTAGAAACCGGTCGTGTTGACCTTTTAACACTATTATCTTTTCCTTTCATTGTTCAGAAAGGGAAATGGTACATGTTTAAAACATTGGTATTTCAAAGCTACTTAGCACTAAAGAAATTCCTCTCTGGCAATGGAAAATCAAAGTTATATGCAGAGTTTCTGGATTTACAAAATGACTTCTGGGATTTTAAACATGATGTCTGGTTGCTGTGTTCTGAAATAGATCTAAAAGGGTTTAATCAGAATTTTTTAGTTCCTGCTTTTAACTACTACTTAACAGCCATAGATTCAATGAACCCTAAAACAGTCACTTCCTCCACATTTAGATATCTTGATCTCAAATTGAATTTTAATGTTCCTATAGATACAGCGTTTTCTGAGAACTCTGGTTCATCTTGTAATAGTTTCGAAGCTTCGATATTTGAGTTTATTGGTCATGATTTACTGGATATTGAATTTCTAATGGATTCATCTAAAGAAGGAGTTAATGAAGGTGCACTAATGGATCTACGCCAATTTATTCTAAAGAATGGTTCTGAAAGTTATGGGGAAAATGAATATGATATTGACTTAGCTGAATATAGTGCTAATCCTGAAATGCTGGAAATACTCAATGCTCTAGGTGTATGCGATTTTTTGTGGAATACTTATCAGCAAGTTCAGGGTATGATACAGCAGGCAGTAGAAACCGATTATAATTACCGACTTGACTCATATATGCAAGCTCCGCAGGTACGTATATTTTATAGAGAAGAGTGATCAGGAGGAGAAGAAGTTATGAAATTCCCTGATAGTGCGGGTATATTGCTTACAGTAAGCGGTCTTATCAAGGATGAAGAAATAATTATTCAATCTATCGATAATTATCATTATCCTTTCAAGGATTTTATAAAAAACAGCCAAACTAATAATTTGGTAAGAAATAAAGTTGATGAGGTTACAAATGTCCCAAAGATTTATATTATTGCTGGTCATAAAGATAAGATTTCTCGAATAAAGAATGTTTGGAATGAAAAAACGAGGCAAGCTATTAATAGAATTTTACGTCAGAAAAATATATTAAAGATTATCGAGCAAGAAATTCAGAAAATAGAATACTGCTCGCTGGAAATGATGCATTGGCTATATTTATATGACATAATTGAAAATGATCATATTAAATATCCAAGGGGAATGACGTATGGAACTGAGGGTGGAGATTTAGAAGTATTGGTTTTTTATTGGACCAATAACCCAAAATATGATTCGAAAGAAGAGTTAAATCATACAATATTATTCTGGCTGGAGCGTGAACGGCCCTTTTTAAAAGGAATGCAGTGTGTCATTTACTCTTTTATATTACGTAACATGGTTGGTCGTAAAGTATTGGCCACTATTCCAGACGTGTATGGTAACTGGGGAATGTTGTTAGAAGGTGGTGTGTTTTTACCTCTAGCAGATGATTTTGAATCAGGAATGAGCAAAATAAATAGCACGCATGTTGGAAAATGGACTGTCGGAGAAATAGAGGAGATAGCGCTTAACCCTACTTACGGTTTTGGTGTTTATTTTGATAATATTGAATTATTTAGTGAATGGTTTTACGTCTTTCTTTATGCGATGGCTACTATCGATGATAAGGAATTAGATCCTATGAATGTCCGATTGCTATATGGAAAATTCTTAGAGTATATCGGTAAAAACATATGTCCTTACGAAGTAATTAAGCAAAAGATAATCGAAGAGGAGGAAGCTTTAGAAGTACTGGTGTTAACTCTATGTAGTATAAGAGAGTATTTGAAAGGTGAAGAGGATACAGGAATATCAAAAAATATTTTACTGATGATGAGAAGCCGTAATGCTTATTTACCGATTGTTACCCAGTTTATTAGAAAAAATTCAAATTTAGTTGTTCCCATACCTCAACCATCAATTCCTTTAGACTATAACTACTGGAAAGAAAATCTTTATCAACTGGCATCAGTTCCCACTGCATATGAAAAGGGGGTAGAATTTGAAGAATTAGTCCAATATTTTATTCGCACTATACCTGGTATAAAAATTACTGGGATTAGAGAAAAAAGAGGAAGAGCGGAAGTGGATATTTATTGCTGTAATGTTTCTTTTGATGCCCTTCTATGGAAGTTAGGCGCTCTAATATTAATAGAATGTAAAAATAGAAAGAATAAAGTGTCGGTATCAGATATAAGAAATTTGGTTCCAACTATGGAGGCGAAGGGTATACATGGTGCAATGATTTTCAGTAGAACAGGCTTTTCCCCGTTAGCCATGAAAGAAATTAAGCATCAGCTTTCTGGTGGTAAGGTGATCTTGCCTATATCTTTTGAAGAATTAGAAGGAATAACCAGAAAGCTAGATGCATATTGGGTTGTTTGTAAGAAGATAGAGCACCTCGGAAATATTTTGAAAAATGATCTTGATCAAATGTATTTTTAATTCTCTTGATCTATCTGGGGCTAGACTTAGCAGGGTACATTTGCATTCTATGCAGATCGATAATCATATTTCCTCTTTTTAGAACATCCAGTCCAATAAGACCGTTGATGTAATTAATACCTTCATGAAAAACACCAAAATCGATGGGCACATCCTTCATAATCAGTTCACCGATTCTTACTTCATCCACAGTCTTCTGAAACGTATATTCATCACCGCCGATTCCAAAGCTACGGACAAGTCTATCGCCGTTCTCAAATTTGATGCCTAGTTCAGAAACAATGTCAGAAGACAGTAGGGAGTGAGCAGCCCCTGTATCAATGACAAGATCGTTGACGATTAAGGAACGACCTCTATAATTAATGGTCATCGATGTCTGAAGTAAGCCAAACATGAATTCAATCTGCATCTTATCTACTCCTATATAGAGGATAATTTCTAAGCTCGACTGTGATATTTTCTTGCCCGGTATGATAAACAATATTATTATTTTTGCAGTTTAGTAGGAGTTGGGTAGCTTCGTCAGGGTCTTGAATGGCACGGATTAGGGCAACATCATCAATATACTCAATGTTATGTCTCGTATGAGAATCTAATATTTCAAGCAACACATATTGATTGGGATATATGGAGCGAACCTCTTGCCATTGCATATAGATCACATCCTTGTAGTTATTTTGTTTGAAATAATTATACCCTAAACTCTTTCAACTGGACATGAACAACGTCAATGAATCAGGCGATAAGCGTGATTAAACCAGCCCCTCAGGACAATGCTTTTTCCACTTCCGGATCTTTCCCCGAAAGGTCTTGAACGGGGCCGCCGAGTTAATGTGAATCCACCGGGCCATCGGCCAGTTCTCCTTGGTTCCGGTCCATTGACGTGCGCCCTGGATGAACAGTTCCTCTTCCGTCAATGTGCCGATCCAGTCCAGCCACTGCTGCTCGGATTGCCGGAAGAGCTCACGCAGCTCGGATAGAGAATACTCCGCATATTTGCTATAGAAGGACTGATACAACCCGCCGAGCTGATTCCACTTGTAATCCGTAGCAGGCATGGAGAAGGTCTGTCCTTCCAGCTCACTCCGGTCCCAGCTCCGCACCAGCTCCAGCCAGCCCAGCTGATAAGCGATGATCTCGGCAGGGGTTTTGTCCACCTCGGGAATTCGCGTATCCTTATATGTATTGTTAATTCCGTCATATTCTGCATCCAAGAGCAGGTACAGATTATGGATCGTGTCTACCAGCTCCTGCCGGGACGAGTATTCATAGCTTGCCATAACAATCACTCCTTTCTTCTGGTTATACCACAGGGTTGTGACAACAGTCTGTCCAGTTTAACCGGGCGCATCGAAACTATATGTGTGGCCAAAGGGAGTCTAGCACCAAATTTGCTGTACCCCCACAAGCTTGTCCTCATGGAAGCTTAGCTTATAAATGTCGGGCATTTCTAACTGCTTCCAGAAGCTATAATCATAACGCTTATCCAGAGCATTCATGATCAGGACCATAATGTTACCGTGCGTTCCGATAGCGATCGAATTACCTTTATATTGCTGCAAAACGTTATGGAGTGCTTGTACGCCTCTCTTTTGGGCAACCAGATTGGATTCTCCTCCCGGCCAGGCGAAGGAAAAGTCCTCCCATACCCTGGAGATTGCCTGCCCGAAGTCGGGTACAGGTTCTGAAGACAAGATTCTTTCTTTAAAATCATCTTCGATTACAATCGTAGTCCTAAGCGGTTTCTCCAACCCCTCGATGGTCTGTATAGCCCGTGTATAGGGACTTGAGATCAGAATGTTAATATTCTCATGGAGGAGTAGACGGGTAACTCTCCGTGCGTCTGCCCGTCCATCCTCGGATAAAGGTCTATTCAATTCGTCGGTAGAATAAGTAGAGTGGGCATGCCGTACGAAGTACAGAGTGGTAACCATTGACTATCGCCTCATCTATTAATATTTGTACAGTATTGTAACACGAAGGAGACGGGGGATTCAGTGATGAAGGAGCAGTATGGGGAGAGGATCGAGCAGGTCATTGCCTACATAGAAAATCACAGCAGCCAGCCGCTGCGGCTGGACCAGCTGGCGGATATCTCCCATTTCTCCAAATTTCATTTCACCAGAATATTTACAGCCTTCACCGGCATGACGCCCATGGCCTTCGTAACCAGGAAGCGTATCGAGCGGGCATTGGTAATGCTGACTGAGACGAACCTGACGATTCTGGAGATCTCGGGGAATTGTGGGTTCGAATCCGTATCTGCGCTGGGCGTTCATTTCAAGCGGCACTACGGCTGCCCGCCGGGCACCTTCAGAAGCAGGAACCGCAAACATAGCAATTTCCCGTCAGTCCTCAGCAATAAGCAGGCAGAGCCAGCGGCCCTGGCGGATTACAATAAAGCAGAAGGTAATCCGCTGTTAAGGAGGGCATGGGACAGTATGGTGGAACTCAGAGAAATTGCAGAAGTTGAAGTCGCTTACGTCAGGCATATTGGAAGTTACCTGGACACGCATAACGCATGGGACGAGCTAACTGGCTGGGCTGCTCAGCAAGGATTCCATCCGGCGAATCAGCAGTTTATCGGAATCTCACTGGATGACGGAAATCTTGTTCAAGAGTCCGTTTGCCGGTACGACGCCTGTGTGACGCTCCCCGGAGATTTTGAGCAGGAGGCCCGCCGGGAGGAGGTAGAATATAAGAACCTATCCGGCGGGCTGTATGCGGTATATTCCTACTATGATACGGTAGATAGATTTGTCCTTGCGTACGATACTATGTTCAGCGTATGGTTACCCCGCAGCGGCTATGAAGCCGATGACCGGCCGTGTCTGGAATTCTGTCTGAATAATCCTGCGCAGGACCCGCAAGGCAAGTGCAGGGTTGATCTGTACGTCCCCATTAGGCCAAGCGCTTAAGGATCAGAGAAGGGAGTGTCCCGGGTGAAGATGGAGATTGTGTTTGACCAGTTCCCTGTCTTAAGGTCAGAGGAGCTGGTACTGGGCAAGATTGAGGAGCAGCATCTGGACGGGCTGTTCGAGATTTACAGCAATGACCAGGTGTTCGAATATTGCGGGATTATCCCCAAGCACAATAAGACTACAGTCAAGAGCATGATCGGTCATTATGAACGGGATTATGGCAAAAGATCGCGGATCAAGTGGGGCATCTTCGCCCCAGCGGACGATACGCACCTCCTCGGGATCATTGAAGCCTGCGACTTCAATCAGAAGGTCAATATGGTGACCATTGGCTACTTCCTCGCGGAAGCCCAGTGGGGGAGGGGCCTCGCCTCCAAAGCCGTTGAGCTGTTGACAGCATTCCTGTTCCAGCAGGCTCAGGTGAACAGAATTCAGGCGGAAGTGATGCTGAATAATGAGCCTTCTAAGAAGGTGCTGCTGAAGAACGGATATGTCAAGGAAGGAATGCTGCGGCAAGCGGCCCTCTGGTCCGGCAAGGGAGTGGTCGATCTGGAGATCTACAGCATGCTGAGGGAAGAGTATACCTGAATAGCTCATGGGTATCGGGGTTGCCGCTTGAAGGTTTTACAAGCGGACCATGAGGCCCTTATCTTTTGAAAAAGACAGTTTTACTGCTCGCCTGCGGACTGAGGGGCCGTTATAGGGCCAGTTGGTGGTAAAAATGAGGTAAGAGCGGCTAGTTAAGTGCATGTGAGTCCGCCTGGCCCGTAAAATGGTGCGATTTACAGGAATAGCGGCTCTCCAGTCCGCATGGATCGCAGCCGGAGTAGTGCTTAATTGCACAAAATAGAGAAAGCCAGCAACCAGCAGACTTGGTTAGTAACGGGTCGTGCATACAGCACACATTCTTCACAGAATATGTGCTGTATGGTCCATCCAAGCACGCCAAAAACCGCAGACAGGGGAGAACCCCTGCTGCGGTTTTTCGTGTACGCCTATTCGTGTCCAAGCCTTATCCTGCGTTGCCCATCAGGCTTCCATCTTCTGCGCCGTATACAGCCGGTGGTACAGGCCGCGCAGGGCGATCAGCTCGTCATGGGAGCCGCTCTCGGCAATGCCCTTGTTCGAAACGTACATAATCCGGTCGCAGTTCTTCACCGTAGACAGCCGGTGCGCGATGATGAACGAGGTGCGTCCCTTCAGCAGCTCGTTCAGCCCCTTCTGGAGCAGACGCTCGGTCTGTGCATCGATGGAGGAGGTGGCCTCATCCAGGATGAGAATCCGCGGGTTGGCCAGCAGCGTTCTGGCGAACGAGATCAGCTGCCGCTGTCCCTGGGAGAGCTTGGAGCCGCGTTCGTTCACCTCGGTCTGGTAGCCCTGATCGAATTCGCGGATGAAGTCGTCCGCGCAGACCGCCTTCGCGGCGGCGATGATCTCCTGCTCGGTCGCATCCGGTCTGCCATAGCGGATATTATCCAGAATGGTTCCCGAGAAGATGAAGCTGTCCTGCAGCATAATCCCCATCTGGCTGCGCAGCGATTTGAGCGTAATCTGCGAGATATCCTGTCCGTCGATCAGAATGCGTCCGCCGGTCAGGTTATAGAAGCGCGAGATCAGGTTGACGACGGTGGTCTTGCCCGCTCCGGTCGGACCGACCAGAGCAATGCTCTCACCCGCAGCGACATCGAAGGAGATATTCTCCAGAATATTCAGGCCCGGATCGTAGGCGAAGGTGACATCATCGAAGGTCACCCGGCCCTGAACCGGCGGGAGCGCCTTCGCACTGGGGATATCGCTGACCGTTACCGGCTCATCCAGCGTCTCGAAGATCCGCTCCAGATAAGCCACCGCATTAATGAAGTTATTGTACAGGTTCGACAGATTCAGGATCGGCTGCCAGAAGCGGGCCGCATAGCTGCTCATGGCCAGAATGACGCCCAGCGTCATATTCTGTGGGTCCAGAGTCAACAGGCCGACCAGGAAGATCATAGCCGTAACAATGGTAGACAGATTATCGACACTGAACGGAATCAGAATGTTGTAACGCAGCGCCTTCATCCAGGCCGTGCGGAAGTTGCCGGCCAGACGGGTGAAGATGCCCTCATTGCGTGTCTCCCGCGAGAACATCTGGGTGACGCCGATGCCGCTGATGCTCTCCTGGAGATAAGCATTCAGGTTGGAGCTTTTGTTCGATACCGCCTGCCAGGCCCGGCGCTGGCGGGTCTTGATCAGCAGCATGACCCCGAGGAATACCGGGAGTCCGGCCAGAATGATGAAGGAGAGCCGCACATCCACGGCGAACATGAACACCGCGATGAAGATCAGGTTCACGATTTCCAGGATGAAGTTGATAATCCCGTTGGATAACACATCGGAGACCCCGTTGACGTAGTTCACGACCCGGATCAGGATTTTGCCCTGCGGACGGTCGTCATAATATTTGAAGGGCAGCTCCTGCAGATGCTTGAACAGGTCGGTGCGGATATCGAAGATAATATCCTGTCCGACGCTTGTCATTATCCGCGAGCGGATCGTAGCCAAGATTACACTGACCACGATGGTCGCCAGCATCAGCAGGGACCAGCCGGTCAATGCGCCCATGTCTTTGGCCGGAATAGTTACATCCACCACATGCTGCATGATCAGCGGAGCCGACAGGGCGATCGCCGCTGACAATGCGCTGAGCGCGAATGCGATCAGCATCGGCTTCTTTTTGCGTCGGATATAGACCATGGCCCGCCGGAAATGCTTGATATTGAACGGCGATTCCAGATTCTCATCAACATCGAATTTATTCCTGGCCATTCACGGTCACCTGCCTTCCAATACCCTCGTTCTGAAGCATGAATACATCATAGTAATAACCCCGCTTCGCCAGCAGCTCGGCATGGGTCCCTTCCTCAATCAGCCGGCCGCCCTCCAGGATCAGAATGCGGTCAGCCTGGGCGGTAGTGGATACCCGCTGCGCAATGATGATCTTCGTGCAGGGGTACTCCAGATCACGCAGGCTGCGCTGAATATGCTCCTCCGTCTCCAGATCGACCGCAGAGGTCGTATCATCGAGGATCAGAATCGGACGTTGGACCGCCAGAGCACGGGCCAGCGCAATCCGCTGCTTCTGGCCCCCGGACAACCCGACACCGCGTTCCCCGACTACGGTATCGTAGCCTTCAGGCATTTTGACAATGAAATCATGGGCAGCGGCCAGAGCCGCGTAAGCCTTCGCATCCTCTTCAGGCAGATCAGGATCGCCGTAAGCGATGTTGCCGTCAATGGTATCGGAGAACAGCAGGACATCCTGCGTAGCCATCCCGATGTTCCCCCGCAGCTCATCCAGCTCCAGCTCCCGGACATCTCTGCCGTCTACCAGCACACGCCCTGCAGCCACATCATAGAAGCGGGGGATGAGGTTGATCAGTGAGGTTTTGCCGGAGCCGGTGGCCCCCATAATTGCAATGGTCTCTCCGGGCTCAATTGTGAAGCTCACATCATCCAGCACGGTAGCGTTATCATATTTGAACCGGACATGGTCGAATTCAATCCGTCCCTCATAGCGGCGGCGCTCCACCGGGTTATGGTCATTGGCAATCGCCGGACGGGCGTAATAGATGTCTACAATTTTGGATAAGCTGGCAAAGAAACGCTGAATATCATTAATAATTATTCCGATATTGCGCATGGGATTCGAGACCGCCCAGATCAGCGAGGAGAACGCCGTGAACTCACCGAAGGTAATCCGCCCCTCCATCACGTAGTAACCGCCGGCCAGCATCAGCACAACGTTGAAGCCTTGAGCGAAGGTCTCCAGATAAGGGAAGTAGTCAAGCCAGACGAGGGCCGCTTTTTTATTCGCCACCGCGTAGTTGACATTCTTCTCTGTGAACTTGGCAATCTCGAACTCCTCACGGGCAAAAGCCTTCACCACCCGGTTCCCGGAGATATTCTCCTGGGTCGTCGTGTTGAGCTGGGACAGCCGTTCACGCAGGTCGATGTACATCGGGCGCACTTTTTTGGCGAAGATGAAGGCCACGACGAAGATCGGCGGTGACAGGATCAGCATCCACAGTGTCAGCTTCACATCAATCGTGAGGAAATAAATGACGGCTGCCAGGAAAATCGTCAGCGATTCAATAATCGTCTTGAAAATCCACGCCATCGAGTGGCGGACCATATCCAGATCCCCCGTCATTTTGGTCATCAGGTCCCCGGTGCGGTTGCGGTCATAATAGTCCCGGTCCTGGCCCTGAATCTTGTTGTACAGATAAATCCGGATATTGTACATCATATTCTGTGAAGAAATTTCGTACTGCATGGTCGTGAAGTATGCCAGCCCTGTACGGAGCAGAGAGAAGCCGATCATGCCCAGGCAGAGTGCAATGAGCAGTCCGCGTCCTGTAGCAAGATTCTCTCCTGCGTGGTCACCGGCAATGAACGTATCGACGATGCGCTGGCTGATGTAGGGGTTCACAATCGTAAGACTTGAGCCCACCACTGAGAGGCAGAGCGCCACGATATACCGCGCCCGGTTGCCCTCCAGGTTCTGCCACAGCCATTTGATTTCAAACATCTGATCACCTGTTTCCTGTTGTTCTTGATAAATAAACACAGTGATTATAACACTATGGTTCAAAATGTATAGGTTTTCGGGCAATTTTTTGTTACAACTCACCAAACTTTTTGCCGGAGTAATTCTGCATTGCGTTAATGTAGATCACAGCTTACAATGACTCTTACAGATTATGATAGTTACGTTTTTCACATGCGAAGCATACATATGAGGGGGAGCATTTCGTTGGAATCCAAACAGTTAACCAGAGGACTTAAGCCGCGGCATATCGAGCTGATCGCCCTGGGCGGCACAATTGGCGTGGGATTATTCATGGGCTCGGCAAGTACGATTAAGTGGGCGGGGCCTTCCGTGCTGCTTGCGTATCTTTTGGCAGGAATCATTATGTTTTTTGTGATGCGGATTATGGGGGAGATGCTGGTGGTGGAGCCGGTGACCGGTTCGTTCGCCACTTTTGCCCACAAATATATCAGCCCGCTGGCTGGCTTCCTGACCGCCTGGAGTTATTGGTTCCTGTGGGTGACAGTCGGGATGGCGGAGGTTACGGCGATTGGAATCTATGTCGGGTACTGGTTCCCGGATATTCCGCAGTGGATTCCGGCGCTGATCGGTGTGGGCATCATTGCAGCAGCCAATCTGGCGGCGGTGAAGCTGTACGGGGAGTTTGAATTCTGGTTTGCGATGATCAAGGTGGTCGCTATTGTCGTGATGCTGGTGATCGGCACCGGGGTGATTTTCTTCGGGCTCGGGAATGGCGGGCAGCCGCTCGGACTGTCCAATCTGTATAGCCATGGCGGTTTTTTTGCCGGAGGGCTGAAGGGCTTCCTGTTCGCGCTCTGCATTGTCACGGCGGCCTATCAGGGGATTGAGCTGGTGGGGATTACGGCAGGGGAAGCGGAGAATCCCAAGCAGACGTTGCGAAAAGCGATCAAGAATATCATCTGGCGCATTCTGATTTTCTACGTGGGGGCCATCTTCATCATTGTGACCATTTATCCGTGGAATGAGATCGGCGAGATCGGCAGTCCGTTCGTGTTGACCTTCGCCAAGGTAGGGATTGTCGCTGCGGCCGGCATTATCAACTTCGTGGTGCTGACAGCGGCGATGTCGGGCTGCAACAGCGGAATCTACAGTGCGGGAAGAATGCTCTACACGCTGGCCCAGAACGGACAGGCTCCGAAGTTCTTCGGCAGAGTCTCTGCCAGCGGAGTGCCGCGTAACAGTATTATTACAACGATTTCCCTGCTGCTGGTCGGCGTGCTGTTCAACTATCTGATGCCGGACTCCAAGCTGTTTCTCTATATTTACAGTGCCAGCGTGCTTCCGGGAATGATTCCGTGGTTCGCCCTGGCCTTCAGCCAGTTCAGATTCAGAGAGCGGTGGGCAGGCGAGATGGCAGCCCATCCGTTCAAATCCCGCTTTTTCCCGGTCAGTAACTACATTATTATTATCTTCCTGTCGCTGGTCATCATCGGCATGTGGTTCAACCCGGATACCCATCTGTCGCTGATCGTCGGCGCGTCCTTCCTGGCTATTGTTGTGGCGGGGTATTATGCGTTTGGGATCGGCAAACGCCGGATGCCTGGGGATGGGGAGGAAGTGTAGTTCTTCTAATTTGGATTGGAAACGAAGTGTCGGATTTTATGAGCGGCATGGCTTCAAGATGTGGTATGTCCAAATGTATCGTTAATAAAAAGGCTTCCGAAGCAAACTACGCTCCGGAAGCCTTTTGCATGTCAACCCTTAAGACGAAGCTGCCGCCGCAGCAGAGGCCGCAGCTACAGCAATCGCTGTCTGCTGGGCAATGATGATGTTGGTCAGGCTGGTAGACAGCGTGGATTGAATAATGCCGTTTCTCACATCATCTACATATTGATAGGAGACGAGCGCGGCAGACAGCAGGAGCAGCTCCTGCTTGTTGATCGACCAGCCGCCGAAGCCCTTCTGCGGGCGCAGGAACTCATAGGTGTCCGAGACATCGCTTACCAGCTGCTGCTGCTCATAGGGGATCAGGGACAGGATGCCAAGGGAAGAAAGTGTGTACTCCTTATCCAGCCGGATATCCCGTGCCCGGAACGCCTCACGCAGGCTTAGCACCCGGCTTGTGAGATCCTCGCCGCCCAGCACCAGGACCTGTGTTAGCGCCTGGACACTGTTGCCGGAGAAGAACTCGGGCTTGAGCGTAACATAGAGCTGTTCCAGCTGCTCCAGCCCTTGCTCTACAGGGATATCGGAGAGGCCGAGCATGGCAGCGAAGATATAGTCGTCCTGTCTGGTCAGGAAACGGTGCTTCGACCGCATCCCTTCATAGAAGGCTTGAGTGCGGTCTATGGCTGCGGTATATCGATCGTACGGGGTATGGGCAGCGATCTGATAGGCGGCAATGACCAGGTAGTCGGAGGCCCGGAATTTACGTTCCTTGAGCAGGTCATATACAGCCAGCGTTGCTGCAAGCTGCTGCTGCGGCTGTGGGGACAGGGAGAGCAGCGCAGCAATACAGATGGCTGAGGTTCCCCGGAAGGGAGAGAAGCCCCGGGTGTTATCCTTGACCATCTCATGGTACATGCGGATCGCCTCCACATTGGCCATCTTGTCCTCCACCGCATAGAGCACGGCGGCCAGCCGGTTCACGGAGGCATTTTGCCAGGGGAATTCCTGTTTAATCTGCTGGGCGTTAGTGACGAATAATTCAAGTCTGGTTATGTACGATTGCTTCAAATGATGCACCTCTCATCTTGTGGTAGTTAATTTGGGTATATTCTACTATAAAAACCAAATCGATGAAATTGAATCTCCTCCCGCAGACTTGCCCCCAAACCTATGAGAGCGTATTCTTGAATAAAGTATACTAGAAGGATGGATAATTATTCCGGAAAGAGAGGCACGAGAATGATAAGAGCATCTGAAGATAACGAATATTATGAGCTGTCCAGTCCGACCATTCTACCCAAGGCTTCGGGGTTCTTGTGGAATGAGCAGATGATGATTCATATGAACTGCCGGGGATATGCGGTAGCCCAGTTCATGCAGCCCGAGCCTGCCAAGTACTCCTATGCGCCGAATCTGGAGGCCAAGACGTTCATGCAGCCGGAGCAGCCTTATTATGCCCACCACCCCGGCCGCTTCGTCTATGTCAAGGATGAGGAGAACGGAGAGCTGTTCTCTGCCCCTTATGAGCCTGTCCGCAACCCTCCGGATCATTACACTTTTGCAGTAGGTAAACATAATATTGTATGGACCATCGAGAAGAACGGGATTGCGATAGAGATGACGCTAAGCCTGCCAAAGGATGAGCCGATGGAGCTGTGGCGGGTGAAGGTGACCAATCTGTCTGCGGCGCGGCGGAGTATTAGCATCTACCCCTACTTCACCATCGGCTACATGTCATGGATGAATCAGTCGGGCGAGTATAAGGAAGCCTTGCAGGGAATCGTGGCTACAGCGGTCACACCTTATCAGAAATATCAGGATTATGCCAAAATCAAACATCTGAAGGACAAAACCTTCCTGCTGGCCGACCATGCCCCGGCCTCCTGGGAAGTGAATCAGGAAGCCTTCGAGGGCGAAGGCGGAATCAGCTCGCCGTCAGCGCTTAAGAGTAAGCGGCTGGCGCAAGGCGAAGCCCGTTATGAGACCCCGGTTGCCGCTATGCAATACAGTCTGGACCTGGATGCGGGGGAAGAGCGTGAATACCGCTTCGTCTTCGGCCCGGCCCGGAGTGAGCGGGAGATTGCAGAGATCCGCCGGGAGCTGTTCCTGGACACCGACGCGGCGGGCGAAGACGGATTCGTGCGCGCCGAGCGGGAATATGCGCAATACATCGCGGAAGGCAGAGGAAGCATTGAGATTTCCACGCCGGATGCGGATCTCGACAATCTGGTCAACCACTGGCTGCCCCGGCAGATGTATTATCACGGGCAGACCAACCGTCTGACGACCGACCCGCAGACCCGGAATTATCTGCAGGATAATATGGGGATGAGCTATCTTAAGCCGCAGACGGCAAGAGCGGCGTTCCTGACGGCTTTAAGCCAGCAGGAGGCCAGCGGAGCGATGCCGGACGGCATTATTTTGCATGAAGCGGCTGAACTGAAATATATCAATCAGGTTCCGCATACAGACCATTGTGTCTGGCTGCCGATATGCCTAAGTACCTATCTGGATGAGACGGATGATTACAGTATTCTGGATGAGGAAGTATCGTATGCGGGCGGCTTGGAGACAGGACCAGTGCATGAGCATATCGACCGGGCAGTGCAGTGGCTGCTCCATGAGCGGGATGAGCGCGGCCTGAATTATATCAATCAGGGAGACTGGTGTGACCCGATGAATATGGTGGGGTACCGGGGACAAGGCGTGTCCGGCTGGCTGACCATCGCTACCGCGTATGCCTGTATGGTCTGGGCGGATATTTCTGAGCGGAGCGGCCGCACGGATACCGCCAAGACCTTCCGCCAAGCAGCGGAGGAGACGAATGCGCTCGTCAATCAGTACTTCTGGGATGGCGAGTGGTATGCGCGGGGAATTACCGATGACAATGTAGTGTTCGGAATCAGCAGCGACAAGGAGGGCCGGATCTTCATTAATCCCCAGGGCTGGGCGCTGCTCAGCGGTGCGGCGGATGAAGAGAAGCGGCAGAAGCTGATGAAGTCGGTCACGGAGCAGCTGGAGACCCCATACGGAGTGGAAAAGCTGGCACCGTCCTATACCGCCATGCGCGAGGATGTGGGCCGGGTGACGCAGAAGCATCCGGGGACAGCCGAGAACGGCGCAGTCTACAACCATGCCGCAGCCTTCTATATCTATGGCTTGTATGCAGTGGGTGAGCAGGATGACGCGTACCGTCTGCTGCGCAAAATGCTCCCCGGGCCCGATATCGAGGATATCATCCGGCGGGGCCAGCTGCCAGTGTTCATCCCTAACTATTACCGGGGCGCTTACAAGCAGTTCCCGCAGACCGCCGGACGCTCCAGCCATCTGTTCAACACCGGAACCGTTCCGTGGGTGTACCGTTGCCTGATGGACGGACTGTTCGGCCTGCAAGGCTGCCGGGAAGGACTCCAGGTGAAGCCGCAGCTTCCTTCCGGCTGGCAGGAGGCAACCGTGAAGCGCAGCTTCAGAGGCGCCGAGCTGCAGATTGAGATGAAGCGTGAATCTGGCGTAGCGGCAATCGAAGTATATCTGGACGGCGGCTTGGCGGAAGACGGTGTTCTGAAGGAGCTGAAACCGGGTAAGCAGTATCAGGTGCTGGTTAAGATTCCGGCAGAGGCTGTTACTATCTAAATACAGGAGGCTGCATGAACATGACGAATCATATTCCGGAAGTACTGCTGAATGATGGACTGAAGGTGCCTGCGATTGGCTACGGAACGGCCTGGATCAAAGGTACGAAGGGCGTGCAGAATCTGAAGACGGCCCTGGATTTGGGGTATCGTCTGATTGATTCTGCATTCAACTATGAGAATGAAGGCGTTGTCGGGGAAGCGGTACGGCAGAGCGGGGTACCCAGAGACCAGCTGTTCATCACATCCAAGCTGCCCGGACGCCATCACAAGTATGATGAAGCGGTCGAGACTGTTCAAGAATCGCTGTACCGTGCAGGACTGGATTATTATGACCTGTATCTGATTCACTGGCCGAACCCCAAGGTGAACCTGTATGTGGAAGCATGGCAGGCGCTGATTGATGCCCGGAAGCAGGGATTGATCCGTTCGATCGGAGTCAGCAACTTTTTGCCGGAGCATCTGGATCGCCTGATTAAGGAGACGGGTGTCGTGCCCAGCATGAATCAGATTGAGCTGCATCCCTATTATAATCAGGCAGAGCAGCGTGCTTACCATAACAAGCATGGAATCATTACAGAATCCTGGAGCCCGCTGGGACGCGGCACGGAGCTGCTGAAGAATGAACAGCTGAGTGCGATCGCCGCAGCCCATGACAAATCGGTCTCACAGATTGTTCTGCGCTGGCACGTGCAGCTGGGAGCGGTTCCGATTCCAAGATCGCAGTCGGAGGAGCATCAGCGGGAGAATCTGGATATTTTTGATTTCGCTTTGTCAGAGGAAGAGATGAAGGTGATTTCGGAGATTCCGACAACCGGACCGCTGTGGGACCAGGACCCGGCCGTGTACGAGGAGTTCTGATCCATTGATGTTATAGAGATACGGCCCCTTGCTCTTTGGCAGGGGGTTTTTGTTACAGCGCTCATACATAATTCGTTTAAGAAAAAGGGAAGCTGGTTACATAGAAAGAGTCAGAAGCCTACAAAAGTTCAGAAGCGAACAGAGGAGGAATATTATCATGAGTAATCAATATAAGATTCAAGATCCTGTGCAGCAATATGAAAAGGCTACGCCTGAATTCGAGCAGCAGCAGCCCAGTCCCGGCCTGGAGACGAAGATGCATCCGCGTCCAGATGACGGGGCGGGCACCTACAAGGGCAGCGGGCGGCTCACCGGACGGAAGGCCGTCATTACGGGAGCGGATAGCGGAATCGGGCGGGCGGTAGCGATTGCTTTTGCCCGTGAAGGCGCCGATGTGGTGCTGGCCTATCTGCCGGAGGAAGAAGCTGACGCGAAGGAAGTGGTTAAGCTCGTAGAGGAAGCCGGGCGCAAGGCGGTGGCCCTGCCGGGTGATCTGAAGGACGAGAAGTACTGTGAGCAGCTGATTGCCAAGGCCGTAGAGGAGCTGGGCGGAATTGATATCCTGGCTAATATCGCCGGTAAGCAGCAGTTCGTCAAAGACATCGCCGATTTGACCACAGAACAGTTCGATGCTACCTTCAAGACGAATGTCTACTCGCTGTTCTGGCTCTGCAAGGCAGCGGTGAAGCATATGAAGCCTGGCAGTACGATTATTAATACATCATCGATTCAGGCCTATGAGCCTTCAGAGATCCTGCTGGATTATGCCACGACCAAGAGCGCGATCAACACCTTCAGCAAAGCGTTCGCCCAGCAGGTGGCGCCTAAGGGAATCCGCGTGAACGTTGTCGCCCCGGGACCGGTGTGGACTCCGCTTCAGGTAAGCGGCGGACAGCCGGAGGAAGTCCTGAAGGAGTTCGGAGCCAAGACCCCGCTGGGACGTCCCGGCCAACCAGCTGAAATGGCTCCGGCCTATGTATTCCTGGCCAGCCAGGAATCAAGCTATGTCAGCGGCGAGACCCTGAATGCCAACGGCGGAATGCCGACCCCATAAATTAAGGTTGAGTAGTAAACACGCTTGAGCAGGAACCTCCGTTAGGAGGTTTTTTGCTGTGAAAGAAATAATTGGAGGCAGTCTGCGTCACCTGGATTCAGCCGAAGCGAGCGGACTCCCTCCACTTTTGCCATCATAGGGGGTTCATGTGCTACACTTGAGTAATTGAATCGGTATCTGCCAGTTCTGGTGCATTAGCGGTTTGTGGAGAAGACAGGAGGAGACGGCATGGCATTCGTAACGGTGAAGGGCGAATATAAGCGCTATAAGATGGGGGAGACCCTAATTGTTGCCAACGACGGCATTGAGTTCGAGATTGAAAAGGGTGAATTTGCTGTAATAGTAGGGCCTAGCGGAGCGGGAAAGTCAACGGTGCTTAACATACTGGGCGGGATGGATTCCGCCGACGAAGGCCAGGTCATTGTGGACGGTACTGACATCGCACGTTTCAGCGCCAAGGAGTTGACCGGCTACCGCCGTAATGACGTGGGTTTCGTGTTTCAGTTCTATAATCTGGTCCCTAATCTGACCACCCTGGAGAATGTCGAGCTGGCTTCGCAGATCTCGCCACGGGCGCTGGATGCGCAGAAGGTGCTGGAGGATGTAGGCCTTGGCGCGCGGCTGAATAACTTCCCGGCCCAGCTCTCGGGCGGGGAGCAGCAGCGCGTGGCTATCGCCAGAGCGCTGGCGAAGCAGCCGAAGCTGCTGCTCTGTGATGAGCCGACCGGTGCGCTCGATTACAATACCGGCAAGCAGGTGCTTAAGCTGCTGCAGGATACCTGCCGCGACACCGGCACAACGGTGATTGTGATCACGCATAACCTGGCGATTGCTCCGATGGCCGACCGGGTCATTGAAATCAACAACGCCAAGGTACGGAAAATGGTGAAGAATCCAGCACCGGTATCCGTGGAAGATATCGAATGGTAAGGAGCCGGGAATGATGAAGAAACGGGCACTATGGAAGGATGTTTTTCGGGAGATCGGCCGCACCAAGGCGAGGTTCCTCTCGATCTTTGCAATTATTATGCTGGGGGTCAGCTTCTTCTCCGGGATCAAGTCGGCCGGGCCGGATATGCTGGATACTGCAGCAACGTATTATAAGGATCTGCGGCTGATGGATCTGCGGGTCCAGTCCACTTACGGACTATCGGAGCAAGGGATTGAGCAGCTTCGGGGGATTCCCGGGGTGCAGACGGTTCAGCCTGTATACAGCTCCGATGTATTTCTTGGCGACAGCGGGCTGATTGCCAAGGTCTATTCATATGCGGACAATAATGAACTGAACGGCTACAAGCTCACCGCCGGGCATCTCCCGGCAGCCTCTGGAGAGATTGTGCTGGATGAACACCTGCGCGAGGAAGAGAAATTCGCGCTCGGAGATTCCATCACCTTCGGCGGCGAGGCCGGGGAGACGCCCGAAAAGAGCTTCCGGACCAAGACTTATAACGTAGTAGGCTTCGCGCAGAGTCCGCAATATATTGAGACTGCGAACCGCGGAACTAGCCGGATTGGTAAAGGGACCGCCGATGCGTTCGCCGTCATCCCGGAAGGGGATTTCACGCTTCCGGTGTATACGGAGGCCTATCTTAGCTTCAAGGATACGGCTGCACAAACAGCCTATACGCCTGCTTATGACAAGCTGATTGAGCAGCATCTTCCCGAGGTGGAGGAAGCGCTCAAGGATTACCCGGCGCAGCGCCTGGAGGAGCTGAAGACGGAGGCGGTAGCGGCGGCCAAGCAGGCTGCGGCTCAGCAGGGGACGCAACAGCCGCAGCCGCAACAACAACAGGCAGCATATGCCGCACAGAGCCAGCCGGAGCTGCCCAAGGTATATGTGGCTGACCGCACAATTAACCCGGGATACGCCGAATACAAGGATAATGCGGACCGTCTGTCCGCGATTGCGTCGGCTTTTCCGGTATTCTTTTTCCTGATTGCAGCGCTTGTCAGCTTAACGACGATGACCCGCATGGTGGAGGAGCAGCGGCTCCAGATCGGGACGATGAAGGCACTCGGATACGGCGCTATGGACATTATGACCAAGTTTCTGGTGTATGGAACGCTCGCCAGCCTTGCTGCATCCATTGCGGGCCTGGCGGTCGGCTTCACGTTCTTCCCGGATATTATCTATAATGCCTACAGCTCGCTCTATAACCTGCCGGATGTGATCAAGAGCTTCTATCCATCTTACGCCGTTATTTCCATCATCGTGGCGCTGGTCTGTACAACGATGACGGCCATGATCGCTTCACGGGTGGAGCTGCGGAGCAACGCGTCTGTGCTGATGCGGCCCAAGGCGCCCAAGAGCGGGCAGCGGATTATGCTGGAGCGCTTCAAGTTCCTGTGGACCCGGCTCAGCTTCGTGCAAAAGGTGACAGCCCGCAATCTGTTCCGCTACAAGCAGCGGATGTTCATGACCGTTATCGGGGTGGCAGGCTGTACCGCACTGATTCTGACCGGCTTTGGACTGAAGGATTCCATCGGCAGCATCGCCGAGCGGCAGTTCGGCGGCATTATGAAATATAGCGCCCTGGTAGCCCTGCATGATAATGCAACTCCTGCAGATCAAGCTTCCTATAAGGAACTGATTGAACAGGAGACTGCAGTTACAGGCACGCTGAATGTGCTGCAGGAGGCTGTGACGGCCCGGGCCAAAGGCGTGAACGACCAGGAAGTGCGGATCTTTGTTCCCTCGGATACAGCTGAGCTGGCGTCTTTCGTTAATCTTAAGGACCGCAGCACCGGTAAGCCGCGTGTACTGAGTGACGAGGGCGCGGTCATTACAGAGAAGCTGGCTAAGCTGTATGATGTTGCCCCCGGAGATACGTTGACGCTTCTGGATAGCAACAATGAGCCATTCCAGGTCAAGGTAGCGGCTGTCACTGAGAACTATGTGCTGCATTATGTATACATGACTCCGGCTTACTACACAGAGGTGTTCGGCAAGGAGCCGTTCTATAATACTCAATTATTGAATTACAGCGGCAAGGATACAGGGTGGGAGAGCGCCTTCGGGGAGAAGCTGACTGCGAATGGACAGGTGGCCTTGGTCAGCTTTTCCAGCGGAGTGGGAGAGGCCTTCGAGGGAACCATGGACAGTATGGATATCGTCATTGTGGTGCTGATTGTCTCTGCTGCCGCGCTGGCCTTCGTGGTTCTCTATAACCTGACCAATATTAACGTGTCCGAGCGGGTCCGCGAATTGTCTACGATTAAGGTGCTCGGCTTCTATGATAAGGAAGTCACTCTGTATATTTACCGGGAAAATATTCTGTTAACCCTGCTCGGCATCCTGTCTGGCAGTGCCTTGGGGGTGATCCTGCACCGGTTCGTCCTGTCGACCGCCGAGCTGGATGCCACCATGTTCGCTCCGCTGATCAAGTGGCAGAGCTACATCTATGCAGCCTTGCTGACCATACTATTCTCAGGTATCGTAATGGCATTCATGCACATCAAGCTCAAGCGGATTCATATGATTGAAGCGCTGAAATCAGTAGAGTAGTTCAGTCACGATTTTGTCAAAAAAGATAAAAAAAGCATCAGCATATTAAGGAAGGATAATGGCCGGGGGCAGAGGGAGCCCGGAGCCGTTATCCTTCTTTTTTTGTGCCTGAAAAGGGTTGGATAGCAAGGAAAATAGCGCTGGAACATGCGGAAATAGGACGAACAGTGTCGAAAAAACACGAAAATGATAATAAAGTGTCATTAAAACTAACCCGACTAAACTCATTTAAATAATGAGCAAAGGAGTTTTTACATTTATTCCAAGATACATTGGAAGTAAATGTTTCAAGAGCAAAAAAGTAAGATTCTCCAGCGATAAATAAATATATTGACGTAAGATATATTAACATGTAATATAAACCATAATTTATCAGGGAAGTTGTGAGGCTTCCCGCCGGAAAAGTTGTCCCTGACCCTAATTGACCCGCGGTCTATTCCTCGCATTTCTACAATATATATTATGTGTGATGTTATATCACATGTATTGCGAAGGCGGTCATTAGCAGTCTCAGGCGCATAACCTTCCAGAGCATCCCAGTCTCCCAAGAAGCTTTGAAGAGCAGGTACAAGCACTTAACTAAGGAGGAGTAAAGGAATGGCGAAAAAGAGAAAATGGTGGTCAGGTTTACTAGTCTTATCGTTGGTAGGGGTTCTATTCACAGGTTGCAGTACGAATAACACTGCGGGTTCTTCAACAAGTGCGCCTGCAGCGACTACAGCTCCAGCAGAGAGCGCGGCGCCTGATGCTACTGAAGCACCTGCTGCTGACGCGCCTGTTGACGGCGGAACACTAGTTACAAGCTCATTCTCCGATATTGTTAATATTAATCCCCTCTTAGTTAATGACACCTCTTCAGGTGATGTGGCCCAATTCGTCTTTGCCAAGCTGTATAACCTGGACCGCGAAGGCAATGTGCAGGCAGAGGATTGGTCGCTGGCTGCCGCACTGCCGGAGATCTCTGAAGATGGCTTGACCTATACTGTGAAGCTGAAGGATACCGCCAAATGGAGTGACGGCCAGCCCGTCGTTGCAGATGATGTAGTCTACACCGTTGAAATGGCCAAGAATAAGGAGACAGGCTCGCCCCTGATCAGTGCCTTTGACAAGGTGAAGACCGTGGAGAAGGTCGATGACCACACGGTGAAATTCACGATGTCCCAGATTTACGCCCCATTCCTGTACGCCCTCGTTCAGGAGATTGTTCCAGCCCATGTCCTGAAGGATGTGAAGCCGACCGAAATGCAGAAGAATCCCTATGGTACTGATCCGGCCAAGACCGTCACAAGCGGACCGTGGAAGTGGACAGCCTGGAAGCAGGGCGAGAGCCATACCTTGGATGCTGATCCGAACTACTGGGGAACGGTGAAGCCTCATATCGCTCAGATTGTCTACAAAATCTATGCCGACCAGAACACTGAGGTTCAGGCGATTATGAAGGGTGACACAGACCATATCAGTGCGATTCCGGTAACTCAGGTTGAAGCGGTTAAGGCTGACGGGAAAATCGATATCATCCAGAAGCCGGGCGCGCAGTACGAATATGTTAACTTCAACTTTGACGGCAAGAACTTCCCGGATGGCTACGGCCTGTTCCAGGGACAGAAGACCAGACAGGCGATTGCCCATGCCTTGAACCGTCAAGGAATGGTGGATAATATCCTGAAGGGCGTAGGCGCGCTGATGAATGCGCCGTTCCTGCCGGATACGTGGGCTGACCCGGGTGATGCTGCTGTGAACTATGATTACAATGCTGAAACGGCCAAGAAGCTCCTGGCTGAAGACGGCTGGGTTGCGGATGCCAAGGACGGCATTCTGGTCAAAGACGGCCACCGCTTCTCCTTCGAGCTGCAGTATAATGCCGGTAACAGCCGCCGTGAACAGGTAGCCGCTGTTATCCAGCAGAACCTGAAGGATGTCGGCATTGAGGTGAAGCCTAAGGCGATCGACTTCGCTGCATGGATTGACCAGAACGTAACGCCGGGTAAATATCAGGCCCTGCTGCTGGCATGGTCGCTGAATACTCCGGACCCGGATGCGGAGAGCATTTTCTCCTCCAAGTACTTCCCGCCTGCCGGACAGAACAGCGGCTGGTATAAGAACGAGAAGCTGGATAAGCTGTGGGTAGACGGATATTCCACGGTAGATCAGGATAAGCGCAAAGAAATCTACAAAGAAGTAGGTAAGGAAATCTCAACCGACCTTCCTTACGTATTCCTGTATCAGTACGGTCAGGCAATCGGAACAGGACCTAGAGTGCACTGGGCAGAGGAGGATGCTCCAGAGCCGTCACTGGGCTACGGACAATTCTTCCACGCTATCAAATGGTGGGTAACCGAGTAACGTACCGACTAAGTGAATAGACTTGCGGGAGGTGAAAGAGAATTCTCTTTCACCTCCCCCTTTTGTATAAATAGGGGGCCTTCCGTAATCTATCGCCTTACCATCTCTAGGAGGATAGCCAATGACAGAATACCTGATACGTCGAGTGCTTCAATCGGTACTGGTCATCTTTCTGATTACCATACTAACCTTTCTTCTCATCCATGCGGCTCCGGGCGGACCCACACAAGTGATGCTGGCCCCGGGCTTGACTCCCGAAATCTTCGAGCAGCAGGCCAAGAACCTGGGTTTGGATCAGCCCATTCCCGTACAGTATTTTCACTGGATCGGCGACCTGCTGCAAGGGGACCTGGGGTATACCTTCAAGAACCATATTGCGATCTCGGACCTGCTCTGGCCGCGTATCGGCAACACCATAATCCTGATGGGTGCGGCTTGGCTGGTATCCCTGCTGATCGCAATCCCCTGGGGAATCTACAATAGTACCAAAGTCTATGGTTTATCGGATCAGACGGCTTCCTTCATTTCATATCTGGGCTTCGCCATGCCGACCTTCTGGTTCGGGATTCTGCTGCAGCAGTGGCTGTCGCTCAAGCTGGACTGGTTCCCATTGTCGGATATGCATACAAGAGGCAAGGAAGACAGTATCGCTGATTTATTCATGCATCTGGTGCTGCCGGTAACAGTGCTGGCACTTGGTTTCCTGGCTTCTTATATGAAGTATGCGCGGGCCAGTATGCTGGAGGTGCTGGATCAGGATTATATCCGGACGGCACGGGCCAAAGGCGTCAAGGAACGGAAGGTCGTCTTCCGCCATGCCCTGCGCAATGCGCTTATTCCAATTATTACGATACTCGGCCTTGATCTTCCGATCCTGGTGGGAGGGGCCGCACTAACAGAGAATGTATTCAACTGGCCGGGAATGGGCCGTTGGTTCGTGGAGATGGCCACTGCGCGCGAATATTCGGCACTGATGGCTGTGACTATCGTAACGGCTGTGATGGTCGTCATTGGCAATCTGCTGGCAGATATACTGTATGTCGTAGTTGATCCCCGGGTGAAGCTCGGCAAGCAAGGGGGGAAGGCAGCATGAGTACAGACAATACAGAGCTTATCAAAGGGAAGGTATCCAAGCCGCTGGGGACGCCGGATATGAGTCCGATGCCGGGCGGGACCGACCCGGAAATTCCGGTGGTGGATATGGACAGACCTCCCGGCCCGTGGAGAGTGCTGTGGAAGAAGTTCTCGCGCAATCCTTTTGCTATGGGCGGGTTGATTGTTCTGCTTATCTTTGTACTGTTGGCGGTCTTTGCACCGTATCTGACCTCATATGGCCCTGAGAAGATTGATCTGATGTTCGCTAACTTGAAACCGGGAGCAGAGGGTCATCCCCTCGGCACCGATGAGCTGGGCCGTGACATTCTCAGCAGGCTGCTGTACAGCGCCCGGATCTCGCTGCTTATAGGTTTCTCGGTTGCGGCTGTATCCGTACTGGTCGGATCGGTGGTCGGAGCCATTTCGGGTTACTTCGGCGGCTTCGTAGATACGGTATTCATGCGTATTGTTGACGTTATGAACTCCGTGCCGTCTCTGTTCCTGAATATTCTGGTGATGGCGCTGTTCGGCACACAGATCAAATTCATGATTCTGATTCTGGCGTTCACGAGCTGGATGAGTATTGCCCGGCTGGTCCGGGGAACCTTCCTGCAGCTGCGGGAAATGCAGTATGTGGAGGCGGCCAGAGCAATCGGGGTATCCAGCTGGGGCATCATCTTCCGGCATCTGCTCCGTAATGCGAGCTTCCCGATCATTGTCAATGCCACATTGATGGTCGGCGGCGCGATTCTCAGTGAATCCGCGTTGTCCTACCTGGGCCTTGGTATCCAGGCTCCGGCTACGAGCTGGGGGCTGATGCTAAGCAGTGCACAGGAATTCATGCTGATTGATCCGATGCAGGCCGTATATCCGGGTCTGTGTATCCTGCTCGTCGTGCTGGCGGTTAACTTTATCGGCGACGGCATCCGCGATGCCCTTGATCCCAGACAGCAAGTGACCAAATCCCGGAGGAGGCTGGAACAATGGCGCAAAAACTACTCGAAATCCGGAAACTAACCGCCGGCTTTGCGACCGAGAAGGGACTGCTCAAAGCAACCGATGGCATCTCCCTCACGGTGAATAAAGGGCAGACGGTCTGTATTGTGGGCGAATCCGGCAGCGGCAAAAGTGTGACCTCGCTGGCGATCATGCGCCTGATTGATTACGCGGGCGGGATGATTCTGGAGGGAAGTATTGACTTCCATGGACAGGATCTGGGGAAGAAGACGCAGGAGGAGATGCGCGGAATCCGCGGCAACCAGATCGCCATGATCTTCCAGGACCCGATGTCTTCGCTGAATCCGGTCTTCACGATAGGCGAACAGATCGCTGAGAGTCTGCGGCTGCATCAGAATAAGAAGGATGCAGAAGCGCTGAAGCTGGCGGTCGATCTGATTAGATTAGTGGGGATTCCCGCACCGGAGATCCGTGCGAAGCAATACCCGCATGAGCTGTCCGGCGGGATGTGCCAGCGCGTAGTCATTGCGATTGCGCTGGCCTGTAACCCCGAGCTGCTGATTGCCGATGAGCCGACCACCGCACTTGATGTTACGGTCCAAGCGCAGATTCTGGATCTGCTGCGCAAGCTTCAGTCGGAGCTTGGCATGTCCATCCTGCTGATTACCCACGACATGGGAGTTGCCGCTGAGATGGCTGACCGCATTGCAGTCATGTATGCGGGCGCTATCGTGGAAGAGGGTGGTGTGGAAGAGATCTTCGACCATCCCAGCCATCCGTATACGGTAGGGCTGCTCCAGTCGATTCCGGGGTTTGAAGGCGGACGGGGAGGAGAGCTCTATACGATCAGCGGAACGATTCCGCCGATAGGGCAGCTGCCTGCGGGCTGCCGCTTCCACCCGCGCTGTCCGCATGCTATGGATATCTGCAGAAGTGAGGAGCCGCCGGATTTCATGATTACAGGTGATCACCGGACCGCCTGCTGGCTGTTCAAGGATAAGCCGGGTTCAGCGGATACCAGCAGGGAGGCGAAGCGCGCATGATGAACAGGGCAGCAACCGTACCAGACCGTAAGCTACCAGCTTCTTCTGAAGTGCTGGTGGAAGTTAAGGATGTTAAGAAATATTTTCCGATCACCAAGGGCCTGCTTAACCGGACCGTTGGACAGGTGAAGGCCGTGGATGGGGTCAGTCTGTCGATCCGCCAAGGTGAGACGTTCGGGCTGGTCGGGGAATCCGGCTGCGGCAAATCCACCTTAGGGCGAGTGCTCCTCCGGCTGCAAAGTGCGACCGGGGGGCAGGTGTTATTCAAGGGCCAGGACATTCATTCGCTGCGTTCACGTGACATGCGGAAGCTGCGGGAAGAGATGCAGATTATTTTCCAGGACCCGTTCGGGTCACTCAATCCGCGCTTCCTCGTCAAGGATATTATCGGCGAGCCGCTGCGTATTCACTTGAATATGTCCGCCAAGGCTATCGATGCCCGGGTGGTCGAGCTGATGGAGCTGGTGGGTCTGGATGCCAGCCGCCGGAACCGCTATCCGCATGAATTCTCCGGCGGACAACGCCAGCGGATTGGCATCGCCCGGGCGATTGCGCTGAATCCGCAGTTTATTGTGGCCGATGAGGCCGTGTCCGCGCTGGACGTATCGGTGCAATCCCAGGTCATTAACCTGCTGATGAAGCTGCAGAAGGAGCTGGGTCTAACCTTCCTGTTCATCGCGCATGGTCTTAACGTAGTCCGGCATATCTCTGACCGCGTTGGGGTTATGTACCTGGGCAAGCTGGTGGAGGTGGGAGAGACGGAGGAACTGTTCGCTGCTCCGCTGCATCCGTATACTGCCGCCCTGCTCTCGGCTATTCCGAAGCCGACACCAAGGCGCAAGCAGGAGCGCATTATGCTGGAGGGAGATGTGCCCTCCCCGGCCAATCCGCCCTCCGGCTGCCGGTTCCATACCCGCTGCCCGTTCGTCCAGGACAAATGCCGATCGGTGGAGCCGCTGCTGGAAGAGGTCCTGCCGGGCCGTCCGGTAGCCTGTCATTTCCCGTTGCTTCCGAAATCCTGAACGAGGATTACCCTATGCTGTGCCGAAGAGGAACGCTGCTGAATCTTACGCGGTGTTCCTCTTTGCTTGTCGTACCGTCCTAAACTAATCATTGTGTTAAAGGCATTTCTATAAGAAAATGAGAAAAAGACTAATCAATACCGCAAAGGTTGCGGAACCGGAGGTTAGGGTGAAAAAGGTCAGTACAGCAATTTCAGCGCTCTTTATACTAGTTATGATCATAGCCGTCTGGGTATGGGCAGTGTCAGTACATACCTGGACCCTGGCGGGGACCTTGGCATCCCTGCTTTGTCTGGCCCTGTTTATCTGGACGGGCTTGCGGGCCATTCCCGCTATAACCGGGTACATCATGAGCCCCGGCGCACTAAGGACGTTGAATACGGACGACTCGCCGGAGGAACGGCAGCGGATCTGGTGGAAGATTGTGCTGTGGGTGATATTCAGCCGGGTGCTGCTGATCCTTGCGGCTTATGTATTCTGGGTGCTTCGGGAGGGCGGCTCCGGCAGTCTGTTCTCCCGCTTCATCGAGATGTGGCATATCCGCGGAATTGATGCGATGTCTTATCTGGGCATTGCCGAGCGGTGGTATGTGACGGAAGGGGACCCCAGATTTCATATTGTATTTCTGCCGTTCTTCCCCGTTATGATCAAGCTGGCGCAGTTCTTCACAGGCAATTATATGGCTGCCGGGTTCGCCGTAGCCAATCTTTGCACGCTTGCAGCGGCGTTGTTCGCTTATGAACTGGCCCGGCTGGATATGGGACGCAGGCACGCCCTGCGGGTAGTGAAGTACATCTTCATCTTTCCGTCAGCCTTCTTTTTCTTCTTGCCCATGACTGAGGCTTTGTTCCTGCTGCTCTCCCTGATGGCGCTGTATTTTGTGCGCAAAAAGCGCTGGCTGCTGGGCTGCCTCTGTGCGGCGCTGGCCGGATTCACCCGTTCCCCGGGGATTCTGCTGGCCGTGCCGATTGCCGTGGAATTTGCCCGGGAGCTGGCCGCTGGTTACAGGTCTATGGACCGGAAGGCTTTTACGAATAAGCTGATCTTGGCCATGGTCTCCCTGGTGAGCGTCTCCTTCGGTCTGCTGGCTTATCTCTACATCAACTACAATGTGACGGGCAACGCGTTCCAGTTCAGTATTTATCAGCGGGAGCACTGGTCGCAGCGCTTCTACTTCTTTTTCGATACCGTGAGATATCAGATAGAGTATGCGGTGAATACCTTCAAGGATGCCGATTACCGGTCGTTCCTGGGGCTGTGGCTGCCGAATTTGAGCGCGATCTTCCTGGTCCTCTTCATGATGCTCCGCAGTGCGAAGAAGCTTAATCCCGCATACATGGCGTACATGATCGCCTATTTCGTCTATGTGGTGGCCCCGACTTGGCTGCTGTCTGCCCCGCGTTATTTTGCCGTAGCTTTTCCGCTGGCCTTCGCGGCTGTGCTGTTGACGGAGGATAAGAGATGGAAGGATATCCTGCTTACCACGCTATTTATTGCGGGGGGTCTCCTGTATCTGGCGGTGTTTGTATCCGGTTATCCGGTATATTAGTGTGTACTAGAAATTACAGAAACGATGGTGGCTATGCAGATTCAACTAGAAGATCAGATGGTGACGTTACATGTCCAGTATGCCAAGCGTAAGAAGCTTTCCGTAACGGTAGACGGCTCGGATCTCATTACCGTTAAGGCGCCGAAGGGAACGAGTGAAGAGACGATTCTAGGTGCGGTAGCAAGTCTAGGCCCGAAGATTCTGGAGAAGTTGCGCAGCAATGCGGCGGCCCGGCAGGTGCCGAAGGTTAAGGCATATGAGGGCGACGAAGAAACCTTTTTGTACTTGGGGAAGGAGCATGCGCTATATGAGTTAATTGGGGACCGGCAGGCGGATGCCGGGGAGCTGAAGCTTGCGCTGAAGAAGTTCTATACGGCCAGTCTGAAAAAAATCATCGCAGAGCGCATCAAGCCCTACCAGACGCAGCTCAGAGTGAAGCCGAAGAGTATTGAGATTGTGGAATCACGGACCAAATGGGGGAGCTGCAGCTTTGACGGCAAGCTGACGTTCAACTACCGCCTGGCCATGGCGCCGCCTGAAGTGATCGACTATGTCATCATTCATGAGCTGTGTCATCTGCTGCATATGAATCATGACCGTTCCTTCTGGCGGCGCCTGGGAAGCATAATGCCGGACTATAAGGAGAAGGAAGCGTACCTGGCCCGGCAGGGGCAGTTTATGACACTGTGAACATTTTACAGGTTAAAAGTGTAGCGTACGCCTAGGCGATGGAAGTAGCCGGATGCTTGATGTTCGCAGGATACTGCAGTCCGCCCTGAGTCCGGACGAATAGGCCCTCAGAATGGCTGCTGCCTGACAATTCCAGGCCAGGGTCATCCGGGGTGAAGTGGAAAACGATTGTCTCCGTGTCGCTGTCCGCAAGCTTTAGGGCGATTTCGCGGCAGGAGAAGGGCTGTGTGCTGATCAGATCGAAGAGCTCAAGCTGCCCATTCTCCTGCTGGCAGATGGCAATGAGATTCTCGTCCTCCAGGTAGTAGAGCTGATCGCTGAACACATTCAGGCAGTAGAACATCAGGAGTCCATGGGCGCCGCTGACGCCAAGACGCTCAGATACCGGTACCCGCTGCGCTCCAAGGGTAGAGGCCAGGCTCAGATCATGCGGGTCGGCGAGATTCAGCTTGCGGATTGCCGCAGAACCGGCAGCGCCTCCAGGGCAGCTCATGGAGAAGATCTGCTCTTCCACCGGGAGGAAGCCGAATTTAGGATAGAACTCCAAGACTGACTCATTGGCGAAAAGATACATGAATTCACACGCTTGTCCGTAATCCTCCAGCACCTTGTCCATCAACCGGGCAGACAGGCCGCGTCCTCTATAGTCAGGATGAGTCATCACCGTTCCGATCTGCACAGCAGGGGACTTCACCCCATTAATAATTAGCTCTATGAGATTCACCGAGACATTGGCCACGATCCGGTCTCCCTCCGCATAAGAATAAGGAACATACTTATCCGTCCAGCAGCCCCCCTCATACCAGCGCTCCAGCTCTAGCTCGAACGTGTCTTTTGCCAGCTCGAAAAAGCTATTCCGCAGCGGCTCTATATCTTTGTAATCCCTAACAAACTTCAATTCTTGCATGGTCTATCACTCCATATAGTATATTTGTCCTCATTCACTCGTTTAATATTCAACCCCGCGAACCTTTGAGTAGACCATCGTGTCTCTTAGGTCACCCTGTACATCGGTCTTGTCATTGCGCAGGATACCTTCCAAAGTAAAGCCAGTACGTTCGGCTACGCGAGCGCTCTGTGTATTGCGGGAATCGCAGCGGATCTCCAGCCGGTTAGCTTGTAGCTCCTGTATGGCGAAATCCGCAATGGCATTCACCGCTTCCGTGATGTAACCTTGACCCCCGAATGAGGTGCGAACCCAATATCCGATTTCAAATTTACGCACCTGCCAGTCGATCCGGTGCAGTCCGCTGCTCCCGATAAGCTGCCCTGTCTTCTTATGGAAGAGCAGCAGCCGGATATCGCTGCGTTCCAGGAACTGCAGCCGTGATTTCCGGATGGATACCTCTGATTCTTCGACAGAAGGGATACGCTGGGCCCAGGGCATCCAAGGGCTTAATTCAGCGGCACTTTGCCGAACGGCTTCATGTACAGCGGCACCGTCTCCCCATAATACTGAGCGGATTTGCAGGCGGCTGCTTTCGAAGCTTTCCGGTACGGGAATCAGGATGGGGTCCATTGAGTAATTGTCCATGAATCTAGCTCCTATTAAAGGTATTTGGTGAATCAGTCAATATCAGTATAAGCCATTATATACCATAGGTCATATTTCAGGGTTTTAATACCATAGATTATAACTATAGTCAATACGCTAAAGGATACCTAAAAGTACTCTCTGGTACTATTCACATTTAATGGCAAGAACGTTATCGTAGGTAATAAGAAGTGTTCACTGTAACGAATTTATAGACAGCTGGAGGTTAACCCATGAGTGCAATCGCCGGGATCTATTCTATGCAGCATGGACCGCTGGACCCGGAGCTTGGCCCGCGCCTGATGCAGGAGCTGCAGCGTTATCCGGCGGATGATGCCCGGGGCTGGAAAACGGAAGGATTGTTCCTCGGGTGCCACGCACAGTGGATTACTCCACAGTCCCGGGGCGAGGTCCTTCCCTATTATGATCCGCAGCGGAAGCTGGCGATTGTAGCTGACGCCATCCTTGATAACCGCAGCGAGCTCTTCGGACAACTTCAGGTTGTCCGGGAAGATCAGGAGTCGATGCCGGACAGCCTGCTGATTCTTCTGGCCTATGAGAAATGGGGAGATCAGGCTCCGGTGCATCTGGTCGGAGATTTTGCCTTCATGATCTGGGATGCCGGCAGGCAGACGCTGTTTGGAGCGAGGGATTTCTCGGGGAGCCGGACGCTGTACTTTCACCGCTCAGGCAGACAGTTCTCCTTCTGCACCGTGATTCATCCTTTGCTCACGCTAATGGATGGAGAACACGCGCTGCATGAAGGCTGGATCTCGGAATATCTGGCGGGCCAGGGCCGGATGGATGTCGCGGATATGTTCTCCACGGTCTATCAGGGCGTGGAGCAGCTGCCCCCGGCACATTCGATGACAGTCAGCCCGAAGGGGATTACCTTCTCCAGATATTACACCTTCCAGACGCCGTCTCCACTCCGGCTGCGCAGCAATGGCGAGTATGAGGAAGCATTCCGTGAGGTATTCGGACGGGCCGTCCGGGACCGGTTGCGTACCCATCTTGAAGCTGGTGCGAACTTAAGCGGCGGGCTGGACTCAGGGGCGGTGGTGAGCTTTGCAGCGGAGGAGCTACGCCGCACCGGCAAGCCACTCTACACCTTTAGCTCGTATCCCCTGGATCACTTTACAGGGTTCAAGCTGGGCCAGCGGGTGACCGATGAGCGTCCATATATTCAGGAGACCATCGACTATGTCGGGAACATTGAGCCTAGCTTTTACAATTTTCCTGACCGCAGCTCTTATGGCGAAATCGACGAATGGCTCGATATTATGGAGATGCCCTACAAATTCATAGAGAATTCCTATTGGCTCAAAGGTATATATGAACAAGCCGGACTGAAGAATGCCGGTGTGCTGCTCAGCGGACAGCGGGGCAACTGGAGTATCTCCTGGGGACCGGCGCTTGATTACCAGGCGAAGCTGCTGCGTGAATTCCGCTGGTTCCGCTTTTACCGGGAGAATAAGCTGTACAGCCATTCGATGGGCGTAAGCCGCAAAAGAATGCTGAAGATTGCCGGGCGCAAGGTATTCCCCGCCCTGGGCCAGCTGATGGTCGGGAAGCAGGAGGCTGCGCCGGAGCTGATCCATCCTGAATTCGCCCGGAGGACAGGGGTGCAGGAGCGGCTGAAGGAGCTGGACCAGTCGCCTGCTTCCCAGACCGTGTACGATATCCGCAGAGAGCATTTCCGCCAGCCGCATGTCTGGAATGTGAACGGAACGGCGGCTACCAAGCTGTCGCTGAAGTACAGGGTATGGGACCGGGATGCGACGAATGACCTGCGTGTCATCAACTTCTGTATGTCGGTGCCTGAGGAGCAATACGTCCAGAACGGTATGGACCGCTCGCTTATCCGCCGGGCGATGGAAGGGCGGCTACCGGATAAGGTCAGGCTTAACCAGACCCGGCGCGGTATCCAGGGGGCGGACGGCATTACACGAATGCTGCCCGAGTGGCAGAGGTTCCAGCAGGAGCTGAGGGAGATGCTGCAAGACCCCCGTACTTCGTCTTATCTGAATCGTCCCGGGCTCGCCGGATGTTTGGACCGGCTGGGTAGTGAGCCCGAACCATTATTAATCTTTAACACGGATTTCCGCCTTCTTACACGAGGACTGGTGTTCTACCGCTTTTTGAAGCGGCTCTCCTGAAGGACGTTTCTTGAAAGGGGGTGACAAGATGAAAAAGGAATACAGCAAGCCTGCATTGGAAGTGTTGGATGTGAAAATGACTATGGCTGGCCCAGGGGTATCCATTGCCGATGCGTTCCAAGCCGATCCAGATGAAATCGTTAGTCACTCCTAGTCTTCTGCATTACCGCTCAGCCCTAATCCCTCTTAGCTTGCTGGAGGGGGATCAGGGCTATCCCTTTATCCGATGTAACGTTCCGACTTGAAATATAAGAATGTATAGGTTTCACGCTATACATTGCAATGCCGTTTCCACTTGTCATCCGCAAGACAACGGGTGAAATTGACTGAGATGGAGTGAGCAGTATGGCTGGCACAGTGCAATGCCTCGGTTATAAGGCTTTTGGCCTGCAGATCCTCAGTGAGTTCCCGTTGCCGGAACTTCCCCGTACGGATCACCCCGGAAGGATAGGGAGCCTGTCGGTAGTTGAAGGTCATCTAACGGAGCGCTGGGAAGATATACCGAAGATTACGCCGAATCTGGGCATCGCAGCGCATGAAGTGATGTTCATGGTGAAGGGTACCGCTATTTTTTCCATACAGAACGGCAGTACCATTACAGTCTCTCCAGCAGCAGGCGCAGATCAGGATAGTATCCGCTTGTTCATTCTGGGCAGCTGTATGGGTGTAGTATTGATGCAAAAAGGCATACTGGCCCTGCATGGCAGCTCGCTTGTGCTGGACAATAAGGCCTATGCGCTGGTGGGGCGTTCAGGTGCGGGTAAATCCACGCTTGCCTCCTATCTGATGGATCAGGGACATCTCCTGGTCAGTGACGACGTTATTCCCGTGTTGGTGCATAATGGACATCCATTAGCTGTTCCAGGTTATCCGCAGCAGAAGCTGTGGCAGCAGAGCCTGGACTATTTGGGAATGAATTCGTCTGCGTACCGTCCGTTGTTCCAGCGGGAGACCAAGTTCGCCGTACCGGTGCATGACCGGTTCCAGAGTGAGCCGCTGCCGCTGGCCGGCATATTTGAACTGTCTGTGGTGCAGGACGGGCCGGTGGCCGTAGAGGCGATCAGCGGCTTGGACCGGCTTCATACCTTATACAATCATACTTATCAAAAAGCGCTGGTTGACCCTATGGGTGTCAGAGAATGGCACTTCGGGCTGCTGGCCTCGTTCGTGAACCGGCTGCCGATGTACCGGCTGACCCGCCCTGAGCAGGGCTTCAGTGCACCGCAGCAGACAGAAATGATTATGGAGACGATTATGCCCAAGGTGAAGGAGATGAACCTATGAATATGAATACTACAGAAGTGCTGTCGCTGGATTCGGTACTGGTTCAACGGGAAGGCAATATCGCAAGTGACATGGACGGCGAGAAGGTCATGCTGAATGTGAAGAACGGCAAATACTACAACCTCGGCGAAGTCGGCGGTGAGATCTGGGAAGCACTGGCTTCACCGGTATCGATTCGGCAGATTGCCGGGAAGATGCAGGAGATCTTCGAGGTGCCCGCAGAGCTGGCGCAGCAGGATGTCATTGATTTTGTACAGAATCTGCTGAATGAGGATCTGGTCTCCATCGTTAGCGGACCATGATGACCCTCCGGCGGCTCCGTCTTCTGCTGGTGCATGACAAGGCCGTGCTTGCACTGATTCCCGAGGCGTTATGGCGGCTGATGCTGGTCCGAATCCAGCTGTTGTTTCCCTTTGCCAGGACAGCCCCGCAGCTTGGGGTGAAATCCCTGGAGACTCCCGCAGTATCCAAAGCTTCCGATATTCGCCGCATCCAGCAGATTACCAAGGCGATCCGGGTGATGAGCCGCTATACTCCCTGGAAAAGCACCTGTATGGTCCGGGCGGTAGCCGCCCTGAAGATGCTGGAGAAGCGGGGCATTGAGAGTACCCTCTATATGGGGGTGGCCCGCGATAAGCAGGGACAAATGATTGCCCACGCCTGGCTGCGCTGCGGAGCCCATTATGTCTCCGGGGATGATGTTATGCAGGGCTTCGTGGTGGTGGAGAAGTTCGCGAAGGTGTTACAAGCCGAGTAATCGAGGTGGGTCCATGCAAGTTATAATTTACTACGTCCGGCAGCTTCAGCGGTTGTCGGGCGTGAAGCTGTATCTTAATCTGTTGGGCATGGTGATCAGCGGTCTGCTCGAGAGCTCCGCCATTCTGCTGCTGGTTCCCATGCTTGGCATGGCCGGTATTCAGCTGGGCGGCGCGGCGGCGGGCTATCATCTTCCTATGCTCGGATTCATCAGTGAACTGCCGCAGTCCACAGCGCTGCTGCTGGTGCTGGGCAGTTATGTTCTAATTGTGCTCTGCCAGAATCTGATCGCAAGGTTCGTGGCGATCCGCAATGTTGAGATTCAGCAGACCTATGGCAGGCAGCTGCGGTATGAGGTCTATAGCGCATTGCTGCGGGCGCAGTGGTCTTTTTTTCTGAGGAAGCGCACCTCCGATCTGATCAATATGATGACCACCGAGCTGGCCAGAGTCCTGGCGGGTATCAGCGGCTTCCTGCAGTTGCTCACTTCGCTGTTGTTCACTCTGGTGCAGATTGCCTTTGCCTTCTGGCTGTCCCCCAAGATGACACTGGCGGTTCTCGTCTGCGCGGCGCTGCTGTCCATCTTCTCCCGGCGGTTCATCCGTAAGGCGAAGAGGCTGGGCAGCCGCAGCACGGAGCTGGGCAAGACGTATTTGGGCGGCATCACTGATCAGTTGAACGGAATCAAGGATATCAAAAGCAATAATCTGGAGCAGTCCCGCCTGGAATGGCTGCATGCCTTCACCGGCGAGGTCAAGCAGGAGCAGCTCGACTACACGCGCCTGCGCTCCAACTCGCAGCTCCTGTATAAGCTGTCCTCCACGCTGCTGATTGCGGTATTTATCTTTGTGTCCTTCCGGTTCATGCAAGTGGAGGGGCCGAATCTGCTGCTGGTTATTCTCGTCTTCACCCGGTTGTGGCCGACCTTCTCGACGCTACAGTCGCTGCTGGAGCAGCTGGCCTCGGTAGTGCCATCCTTCAAACAGCTGCAATCGCTGCAGGAAGAATGTCTGGCTGCTGTTGAGCATGAACCGGATCAAGGCGTAGAACAGGTGTCGCCTATGACGCTGGAGCACGGCCTGGAGGCCCGGAATGTCGATTTCCGTTATCATGCGGACGAGCCGCAATATTCGCTCCAGAACGTGAATGTGCGGATTCCCGCCCGGCAGATGACGGCGATAGTCGGACGTTCAGGCGCCGGCAAAAGCACGCTCGTCGATCTGCTCATGGGACTGATGCAGCCGGAGAACGGGGAGATTCTGGCGGACGATCAGCCGGTCACGGGGGAGCGGCTGCTGTCCTACCGGAGATCCATCGGGTATGTGGCACAGGACCCTTTCCTGTATAACGCGACCATCCGCGATAATCTATTGATGATCAAGCCGGATGCAGAGGAAGCGGAGCTGTGGGAGGCGCTGGAGTTTGCTTCCTCGGCGGACTTCGTCCGCAAGCTGCCGGACGGATTGGATACACTGCTGGGTGACCGGGGCGTTCGCCTGTCAGGCGGGGAGCGGCAGCGTCTGGTGCTGGCGCGCGCCATTATCCGCAAGCCGTCGATTCTGGTGCTCGATGAAGCGACAAGTGCGCTCGACACCGAGAACGAGCAGCGGATTCAAGAGGCGCTGGAGCGGATTAAGGCTTCCGTGACCGTCATTGTCATTGCCCACCGCCTGTCCACGATCCGTGGAGCCGATCAGATTCTGGTCATCGACCAGGGCCGGGTCATCCAGCAGGGAGTCTACAGCGGACTGGCTTCGGAGAAGGGCGGCATGTTTAGCCGGCTATTGAAGGGGCAGGAAGAAGCAAGATACACAAATGGAGACATAAGGACTCAAGCGTAACTACGGTGAATATTTGGACTTCCGGCCGCTGTTGTCACCATATTTCATGATTTGTACCGCTACTAGCGGTTGAAATCCGGTGACAAAGGCGGTCGCTGCCGCTCCTCCAGTTCCAAAATTCCCCTTCGTTACTTCCGCCTTATGTTGCCATTCATAGTTCAAGCTATATCCAGCTTGAAAGTAAGTAAAAAGGCACGTGCTGCATTTACTAGCAGCACGTGCCTTTCTGTGTGCAATGGTGAGTCCCCGCTAAATCCCCTTCTCCGCCCCAGTAACCTTCCGCCAGCTCCACAGCAAAGGCCGCAGCGGGAAATACAAGAAATGCAGCATCCTCGGCAGCGGAAGCGTCTTGGCATCCGCAGCATAAGGGTACAGGAAGCTGGCGGAGCGGAGCATCCGGCTTCGGGTGGATAGAATGCTGGGCAGATACCGCTTGAAATGCTGCTCCACCTCCGGCTCCAGCGGTGGGGTATTCAAATTCACGATCCGCGGGAGATAGAACAGAATGTCCTGCGCCAGCCTGCGGGCCTTGGGGCTGTCCATCAGAGGGGCAAGGCTGGAATCGACCGGCGTCTCCAGCAGCTCGCTGGCCAGAATCAGCGTCTGTCCTCCTATGGCGTTGTGATTATAGCGCTGTAGTAAGCGGACCAGCTTGACAGAGTCGGGCTGCTGCTGTCCCAGCAGCAGCATCTTGATGTCCTGCAGCCATCTCAGCCGGGACCAGGCATGTCTGGCGCCGTGTACAGCCAGGAACATGAACAGATCCTCCGGCCCCAGATAGCGGACATTCTGGCCGAAGGTGCTGCTGGTCCGCGATTGACGCCATAGCTCGTCGAACGCAGGCTCTTTGGCAGGCCCCGGTCCCAGCCGCCAGTGCAGCTCCAGGTTGACATTACTGACAGGATGCACGAACGTCGAATGATGCTCCCGCCATTTCCAATCGCCAAGCAGGCTCTCGAATTTGTCTTCCTTCACATAACCCAGCCGGATCAGCAAGGTTTCGGCATCCTCCAGCTGTTCCATCGGCACCAGGAAGTCGAGATCCCGGGAGGTGCGCTGCGACAAGTCTCCGTACAGCTCCTGCCCAAGCACCGGCCCTTTGAGGAACAGGCAGCGGATATTCAGCTCGGCCAGCTGGCCCGCGATATTGCTCATTTCACCGCTAAGCTGGAGCATCTGAACCGTATTCCTGCGGTATTGCCATTTTAGCTGCTCCAGAACCTCAGAAGGGACCACCTTCTCTTCCATCTTGCTGAGCCTGGAATAGAGGTAGGGATAGACCCTATGCTGCCGGTTCAGCTCCACGAATAAGTCCCAGTTCACCTCTGTGAACAACTGCGGATGCTTCCGCGCCGTCTCATCTGGATTTCCGGAATTCAGAAGTGCAAGAATAAGGGTTACTTCCTTGGTTAAGCTTGCCTGATTAAGGATCTTCCGGTCAGTCATAGAGACGCTCCTTGCCTGATTTGTTCTATTAAAAGAACGATATTAGTGAGCGTACCATCGCTAACCGAAATTTGTCAATTTTTCGCCGGTGCGCCTCAGAACCTGTCATTCCTGCCAGTAGAGAATAGTCTTGACTCCACAGTGACGGCTGCCCTTATAATGCAGATTAAGAGAGAAATGAATCGACGGGAGAGTTGCTGAGGAATGGTACTGCTCGGAGCAATCGTGAATGGGATAGCAATTATTGCCGGAACTCTGCTGGGCAAGCTGCTGGAGCGGATACCTGAGAGTATGAAGAACACCGTGATGCAAGCGATTGGGCTGGCGCTTATGCTGCTCGGGGTGCAGATGGGCCTGAAAAGCGGGAATTTCCTCATCGTCATCCTAGGTCTAGTGATCGGCGCTGTAGCCGGGGAGTGGATCAACATTGAAGACAAATTCACCCGCGCGGGCGATTGGCTGGAGCGCAGAGTAGGCGCAGGCGGGCGGGGAAGCATCTCGCTGGGCTTTGTCACGGCAAGCCTGGTGTTTGTTGTAGGGGCCATGGCTATTCTAGGCGCGCTGGACAGCGGCATCAAAGGCAATCATGAGATCCTCTACGCCAAATCCATCATGGACGGCTTCATTGCCATGATTCTGACTTCAACGCTGGGTATTGGTGTGATGTTCTCGGCCATTCCGGTTGTTCTGTATCAAGGGGCCATCGCTTTACTGGCTACACAGATTACCCGGTTTGTGCCTGATGCACTGCTGAACGACTGTATTGCAGAGATGACTGCTACAGGCGGGGTGATGATTATCGGAATCGGGCTGAACCTGCTCGGGATCACCAAGATCAAGGTAGCCAACCTGCTGCCCGGTATCCTGGTGGCTGTGCTGCTGGTCGTGCTGGTACATAACTTTTAACTGAATTGTTGCTTTTCAATTATCGTAATAGCAATAACACCCCGCGCCTTCCCGCTTACGCTAAGCGCATGGGCAGTGCGCAGCCCTTCTCCACTCAGCGGAAAAGCACCCCCGATCAGCGGCTGCAGCTTCCGCCCAGCCGTCAGCCGGGCCAGCTCGGTCAACTGGTAAGGATCAGCGGCCGGAGTCAGATAAGCTGCTGTAACTCCTTGCTGTGCTGCCAGGGCCGGATCGGGCTGTTCAGCAGTGGAGATCAGCCTTCCGCCCGGAGCCAGTACCGCGAAGCTTCTGCTTAACACACTGCCTCCTGCGGTATCGATCACCACATCGATGCTCTGGCCCAGAATCGCGGCAAAATCCTGCCCGCCGCTGTTAATCGCCTGATCGGCCCCGAGGCCCCAGGCAACATCCAGCTCATCATCGCCGTTGACGGTAGTAATCACCGTGGCGCCCCGGAGCTTGGCCAGCTGTACCGCGAAGCTGCCCGTTCCGCCTGTACCGTCCTGCACCAGCACGCGGTCCCGGCTGGAGACCTTGGCGGCAGCCAGCGCCTGCCAGGCGGCAAGACCGGCAGCGGGTAACACCCCGGCTGCTGCGAAGGATAACCCCGGGGGCTTAAGCGCAAGCTCATCCTCCTTGGCCAACGTATATTCTGCGTAACCTCCGCTCTCACCGGCGGACTTCAGACCGAATACCTCGTCGCCAGCCTTGAAGCGGCTCACCCTTGCGCCGGTGTCCGCAACGATTCCGGCTACAACAACGCCTGGAATGAATGGACAGGCAGCAGGGCGTTCCACGCCGGCAATCCGAGCTTCATCCAGTATGCTGCAATCTGCCGGATGAACAGAGGTCGCATACATCTCAATCAGCACCTCATGCTCACCCGGAACAGGCAGGGGAAGCTCTATCTCCGTTAGATCCCCGTGTGCTCCGGGCATATGTATAGCAATGGCTTTCATCTATAGTGGGCCTCCTGTATCTACTGGCGGATGATTTGGTACATACTATACTCATACGGCTTCTGTTAGTCAAAATCCGTCCTCCAAGTCTTTTTCCATGAATGTTTGGACAAAAGATTGAAATCAAGCAGCGCAGTACGGTAGAATTGCACTAGGTAACGTTCTATATATCAGATTTAACCAAGAAGGGGATTGTAACGCTTGAATAATGAAGAAGTAATCCAAGAGCTGCCCGAGAACTATGACGAACTGAAGAAAGCCGCCGGCCGTTCCGCAGACTGGAGAGCGCGTCTTGAAGCGGTAGAAGAGCTGGGCCGCTACAACCACAAACAAATTATCGATATCCTTAATCGCCTGATGATCAGCGATCCTGTATATACCGTGCAAGAAGCCGCATATAACAAGCTGGTGGCTTTCGGCGAAGAGGTCAAGATTCCATCGAAGAACAAAGCCGAACTGTTCAAAGGGTTGTCCAAGATTATTCTGCGGATTAAGAAGAGCCTGCCCAAGGACCATACCTACGAAGAGTTCAAAGAGAAGCTGAAGAAGATGCGGGTTGATATCTACGATGCCTATGAAGGCGAGAAGGGCGCTGATTTCGATCAGTGGCTGGAGAAGATGTGGGCTTCGGCTGCCAAGTAACCAATCTCAAATAACATAGCAAATTAGCATGGCAGCACCAAGCGGAGAGATAGGGGCGTTCCTTATCGCTCCGCTATATTTTTGTGAGAAAGGATGATTACATGCTTACCGGCACATTTCAGGAATTCCTTAAGCTGTCCACGCAGCTGCGTCCCGGGTACACCGCCAGTCTGGGGAAGGCTCCGGCAGGGGGCAGTGATGCGATATTAGAGTTTACACCCGAAGTTCCTGTGCTTCTGCGGTCGGTCTATGATACCGTTCTTGGAACGGGCGGCGCTGAGGAAGATCCCGGTCTGCTGGAGTTCATTCCGGGCTACCGGCTGATTCATATCGGGGAATACGGCCATGAAGTGAAGATATTGTCAGGGATTCTGCAGGAGAAGGGATACACCGGCGGTGGAATCGTGTTGCCGCTGCTGACGAACTATGGGAGTGATTTCATTTGCTACTACCGCTCTGAAGAAGGCGTGGAACGGATCTGCGATCTGCTGCACGACTACGGCGATTTGGTGGTAATGTATGATTCACCGGAGAAGTTCCTGGAGACGCTGTGTGAATTCTATAAGCAGGAGGTCTATTTCCTGGATGAGGAAGGCTACCTGGACTGCGATCTGGTAAAAGAAGGCGAAGTAGGCGCGGCGCTCAACCCGGATGCGGAGTATTGGTCCGAGTAAGGAACGCACTGCACGCTTAGGCGTCCAAACACACAAAAATCCCCGTCCTGCATCACTGTAGGAACGGGGATTTTATAGTTTCGGCTGTCAAAATAGCTGCCTGATTTGCAGTATTCCCTGGACAGCGTAGCACCTTGCTACAGGTTAGCTTGTTTCTCCTGCTCACGCAGCTCGATTCTGCGGATCTTTCCGGAGGTAGTCTTCGGCAGATCCGTAATGTATTCGATTTTGCGCGGATACTTGTAGGGAGCGGTCTGCTCCTTGACATGGGCTTGCAGCTCTTTAGTCAGCTCCGGTGTTCCGGCATGGCCGTCTTTGAGTACGATAAAAGCCTTGACGACCGACCCGCGGATCTCATCCGGGCTTGCGACTACGGCACATTCCTTAACGAGGGTATGCTTCATCAGCGCCTCTTCCACCTCGAACGGCCCGATCGTGTAGCCCGAGCTGATGATGATGTCATCGCCGCGCCCCTCGAACCAGAAATAGCCATCCTCATCCTTGCGCGCCCGGTCGCCGGTTACGAAATACTCTCCATGTGAGCAGTTCGCTTTGCGCTCGGGATCTTTATAGTAGTTCTGGAACAGCGCGGGCATGCTCAGATGTACGGCGATATCGCCGACCATTCCGGCAGGCAGCGGATGTCCAGCCTCGTCGATCACCTCGACAATGCCGGGAGCAATCGATTTACCCATGGAGCCGACCCGGATCGGTTCATCCTTCAGTGCTGCGATGATGAGTGTGCTCTCTGTTTGTCCATAGCCGTCACGGATTGTAATATTAAAGTGTTGCTGGAATGTATGAATGACTTCCTGATTCAGCGGTTCACCGGCGGATACGGCGCAGCGCAGATTGGACAGATCGTATTCTGCCAGACCTTCCGTCTTCGCCATCAGGCGGTATTCCGTCGGTGTGCAGCATAATACCTGAATCTTCTCATCCTGGAGTAATTGCAGGTAGCGTTCCGGATGGAAGGCTCCGTTATAGACAAAGCCGGTTGCCCCGTTGCCGAGTACCGTCAGGAATGGACTCCAGATCCACTTCTGCCAGCCCGGTGCGGCTGTAGCCCAGACCGTATCTGATTCACGGATATCGAACCAGAGGGAGGAAGTGATCCGCAGATGGGCATATCCCCAGCCGTGCGTGTGAACTACTGCTTTCGGATTGCCGGTGGTTCCGGAGGTATAGGCCAGAATAGCAATATCATCCCGGCGGCTGGCAACCGTAGGGTAAGCATCAGCTTGTCCTTCCATTAGACTCTCCAGGTCAATCCAGCCTTCTTCAGGCTCAGCTTCACCGCTGGAGACGGACAGGCGGTAGTCCAGTGCGGGCAGGTCGCCGGAGATTTTGTTGACTTCCCCGGTAACCTCAGACCAGACAATAACAGCCCGCGCTTCGGAATGGCGCAGCCGGTACGAGAGATCCTTCGCCCGCAGCATTTCGGACGAAGGGATAACAGCCAGTCCCAGCTTCAGGCAGGCCAGGTAAATCGCGTAGGCGATAATCCGGCGGGGCACCATGACCAGGACGCGGTCGCCTTGCGTAAGTCCCAGTCCGGCCAGCCCGCCGGCGAGACGGTTAGCCTGAGCCATGAGCGCACCGTAAGTGATTTGCTCCAGGCTCCCATTTTCATGTAACCATTTAATTGCAATCTTATCTTCAGGATGCTGCTCCATTTCCGAAGTGAGATTGTAGAATTCAGGTGCGATCCAGCGTTGATTATCCAAATGAACCTCTCCTATAAGAACGTGATGATGTATCTGTTAATTACAGTATAGCATGTTCTCCTAGTACCAGATGCTAATCGGACTCTAGGACACCGGAGAATGTTCTGTGACAGTCTTTATTTTGAAGTATCTTGATGCGTACAGAATCCCTGAAGGTATTTTTAACCGGATAAGGGAACCATACATTAGAGCCCTTCACGCAGCGAAGCGGCAGAAAGCAGGCAGCGGCCATGGACGAGCACACAGTGATCAATGAGACAGCCATTAATGAAGCAAGCATTAGTGAAACGGAATTCAATGAGATATTCGCTATAATGGAAGCTTCTTTTCCGGTAAGTGAGATTAGAACCCGCAGCGGGCAGCAGGCTTTGCTGGATCATCCCAACTATCATCTCTATTCCAGCAAGGATACGGAGGGGCACATACTGGCTTTTTTGGCGGCATGGGAGTTACCTGAACTGCGGTTCATCGAGCATATTGCCGTGAATCCCCAGCGCCGGAGCGGAGGGATCGGCCGCAAGCTGATGAGCAGCTACCTTATGCGTTCGGACAAGCCGGTGCTGCTTGAGGTAGAGCCGCCGGACGGGGAATTGGAGCAGAGAAGAATCGGATTCTATGAGCGGCTGGGCTTTTACCTGAATCCCTATGACTATATGCAGCCGCCGCTGCGTACGGGGCAAGCCGATCTTCCACTGCGCATTATGACCTACCCGGAGCCGGTGACGATGAAGGAGTTCCTCCATTTCAGAGATGTTTTGTACACAGAGGTGTATGGGGTGAGCATTTGAATTACTTCTTTACAATCCGGATACAAGTTAGAAACAAGTTAATGGTTTAATAAGTCTATAGCAAGGAACACACACAACAACAACACACCTAAGGGAGACGATATTCAATGAAAAGCAAAAAAATGATCATAGCAACGATGGTATTCGGAATGGCCGTTACAGGTTCAGCAGGGGTCTACGCAGGAACGAATATGCAGAAGATCAGCGCCTATCTTAACCATAGCATCGGGTTCAAGGTTAACGGAGCAGCCTACACCCCGGTTGATAACAACGGTAAAACGATGGCGCCCATCACTTATAAGGATACAACGTATCTTCCGGTCCGGGCGATGGCAGATGCACTGAAGGTGCCGGTGACATTCAATGCCTCCACGAATGAGGTTATCCTTGGGACTGGAACAGGGAGCACAACGCCGGATAATGGTTCAGCTGTGAAGCTGACGGCGGTTCAATACACTGCAGCGCAGAAAGAACAGATTATCAAGGCTTTTGCCAACTACGAGGGGTTTGAGACTGCATATGCCCCGACACAGATGGTCAGTGGAGATGCCTTCCAGAAGGTTGCGGGCGGCGATGACGGGGTAAGCTTCCTGTTCAATAAAATGCGTGTGAATGTCTCTCCGCGTGACTATTCCAATGGTTATGACGGCAGCACAGTTAAGCTCTCCAATGGAACTGAGGCGAAATGGTACACCCCTTCGGATACGCCGATGCTGACCTTCAAGCTGGCAGACCGTTTTGTAACCATCAGCTCCGCGGATAAATCACTTAGCAAAGCGCAAATCGAGAAAGTGGCTGTAGGCGTAACGAAAATGAGCAAATAATTACTGCTGCTTCTATAGAATAGAATGCAAAAGGGATGTCCGCAGAGCCGTAACTGGCCGCGCAGACATCCCTGTTTTGCTTTAAAAAAGACGGCAAAGCCGTTTCCGCTTGTGGCATGCTTATTGCTGTTATTTGTTAGAGCTATGCTGTTTATTGGCCAGCCGTGAACCAGGGGTGCCTTTACCCCGTTTTCTGTTCTTTAGCGCTTTACGCTGGTTCTCCTGGAACTTCTCCACGAATTCATGAGTGTCCACAACAATCCCCCTACAAGGTTAGATAACGTATGCTTGTGGCTTCCATAGCTTACGTTTAGATATCGGTTATTCTGTCCAGTTACAGCTAATCTCATTCGAAGATAATTGTTATAAAATAATGCTTGCAATGAGTTTCTATCCATGATATATTCTATTTCTGGCCGCGAAACATCAACGCCGAGCTCGACAAGAAGTTAAAAAAAGAGCTTGCATTGATCGGTTGGATGTGATATATTATAAGAGTTGCTGGTGACGAAGTAATTGTCGCTGACAACGAGTTTGATCTTTGAAAACTGAACAACGAGTGAGTATCGGAAATCGCTTCGGCGAGATCCAAAATGAGAATGAAAATTCTCGTCAGATGTTTCAAAATGAGCAATCGC
>NZ_JBHUKY010000012.1:0-81111 GCF_042684125.1 Paenibacillus rhizoplanae
TCTTCATTGTACCGTTTTCGTTGTTCACCCATGGCAACACACCTCCGTGATCCTTATTATCCCTCCGTCCGTTAAGTGGCGTCTACTATCTATTCTAAACCCATTTGAAGCAGACGAAGTAGCGGACGGGGCGCAGACAGAGAAGAAATAGAGAAATATAGTGTAGCGTACAAGAGGCTTGCCATGGGAATCATGGCACCTCTCTTTCTTTTGCGGACTGGGATGCGCTTATTTGGGCGAATCTCGCTGTTATGGAAGCTATGCGGACTCAGATGCGCTTAACTGCCATTTTCCTCCTCATTTCCGGTTACCAGGAGTGATATAAGGGCCTCTGAGTCCGCCTGCATGCATAAAGTTGACTTTTTCGCCAAATAAGAGCTTCTGAGTCCGTCGGTCCACAGGTAAAGGCAGCACATGCGGTTCAGGAAGTCCCTTGACAAGGCGGGGCGGATAACTATCCGCTCCGTCTTTCTTGTCCTCCCTGTCAAGCCCCCCGAATAGAACAAAACTATGCATTTCCGCCATCCTCCCGTGCCCGCTGGAACAAAACCATGCAATTTGAAATATCGCCAATCCGGCGGAGGGATTATGCTATAATCTAGCATATCAACCGTCCCGAACCGGGTAGGTTCGGTCAGGCTTGGAGGTGCTTCCCTGTGTCACAGCTGCTGCGTGTGCTGATTCCCCAGAAGTTGAAATACCGTCTGTTCACCGCGTTCGTGTGCCTGATTCTGCTGCCGTTCGGCGCACTGAACATCTATAACTATCAGCGTATTGAGACGCTGGTCCAGAAGAAAATCAGCCAGCAGAGCCACTATCAGCTGGAGCAAATGTACCGCACGCTGGAGGACCAGATCAGCATCGCCTTCAAGACGCTGCTGTTCCTGAAGCAGGATGACACTGTGAAGTCTGTACTGCTCCATCCTGAACAGCGTAATCAGCTGGAGAATAAGCGGCTGATGGAGAATATTTTCAAGAACCTGAACAACAGCTTCTTCCTGTATAATCCTTCGGTCTACTTCATGATTCTGGACTTATCTGAAAGCGCATACACCTCATACCCGCCTAAGGATTCACTGGTCTATTCAGATCTGCGGGGTAATCCCGGGTTCGACAGAGGGCAGATGAATAACAGCTCTTATCACTGGGTGCCTAATGATGCCAACTACGTGCTGCGCGATGTCTCTACCAGCGCCTATCTTCTCTCTTTATATGCCTATCTGGAGGATGCCCGGAACCAGCCGTATGGCATGGCCCGGATCAGCATTGATTATACGTACTGGCTGCGCTCCATTCACAAGCAGTCCGATCTGGAGCAGCAATATTTCCTGATCACACGCTCGGGTGAGGATATCTCCCAGTCGGTTCCGGGCAGCCAGTTATCTGAGAAGGTGAAGGCGGGCTTTGCCGGGCAGCCGGGACAGCAGTATTTTATCGACAAGGACTCGAACGCCCTGATTAACTATATCTATGTGGAGTCGCTGGACTGGTATATCGTCAACCGGATTCCGCTGTCTGTGCTGTTCGTGGAGATCGAGGGGCTGAAGCAGCAGTACTTCATTACATTCCTGGTGCTGACGAGCATCTTCCTGATGATGACCTTCGTGATTGCTACGACCATTACGCGGCCCTTGTCCCATCTGCAGAACAAGATGAAGGCGGCGGTGCAGAAAAGCCTGAAGATCCGCCTGCCGGAGCATAAGTTCAGCGGGGAGATCCTGGATCTTACCCGGACCTTCAATACGATGCTTGACGACACCCACCTGCTGATCCAGAAGCTGAAGGCCGAGGAGCGCCAGAAGGAGGCGGTGCATTTTCAGATGCTGCTGGCCCAGACGAATCCCCACTTCCTGCTCAACACGCTGAATACGATCAAATGGATCGCCATCCGTGAGCATAACGAGGATATTACGAACATGACGCTGTCGCTCGGCAAGCTGCTGGAGGCCAGTCTGAATACCGATAAGGATCTTATCCATCTCAAGGATGAAATTGAGCTTGTTGAGGCGTATGTCCATATTCAGCAGGTCCGGTACGCCCACAAATTCGACTGTACGTTCACGTATGACGAGGACATTCTGTATGCTCTGGTGCCGAAGCTCAGCCTCCAGCCGCTGGTGGAGAACGCCATCATTCACGGAATCAGCAGACTGCCCGGCCACGGCCTCATTGAGCTGAATGTCCGCCGCGAAGAGCACAGGCTGATTGTCGAGATCCGGGACAACGGCGTAGGCATGGAGCAGGGCGGGGGGCCCAAGGCTCCGCGCAAGCGTCCGGGTATCGGACTGAGTAACATTCAGGAGCGGCTGCGGCTGTTGTTCCGGGAAGAGGGACTGCTTGAGGTTCTCTCAACCAGTGAAGGCGTTACGGTGCGCTTGACGCTGCCGCTGCTAATGTCCACACCTTACGGCAACGAACATCCGGCTTGAAGCGCATAACTACGGGAGGGATTACACATGTGGAAGGTACTGCTGGTGGAGGATGAGGTATTCGTACGGGAAAGCGTGCGCGAGATTATCGCCTGGGAAGAGCTTGGCTTCACGGTCAGCGGAGAAGCGGGCAACGGGGCAGAGGCGCTGGAGATGATCCGGGAGGAGACGCCCGATCTGGTGATTTCGGATATCGTCATGCCGGAGATGGATGGAGTCGAGCTGCTGCGCAGAACCCGTGAGGAGGGGTATGGTTCCCGCTTCGTCATGCTGACCTGCATGAATGACTTCGAGAATGTGCGGCAGGCCATGGAATACGGGGCGTCCAATTATATTCTGAAGCTGTCGATGAGCGTGAATTCACTCCGGGACACACTGCGCAAGATCAGCGGCGAGCTGGAGAAGAACCGCAAGGCTGAACCGGATAGCCCTCAGGAGTCTCCCCCGCCCCCGCAGGCCCATGAGGAGATTACGAGCCACCCGGAGATCCAGAAGATCCTTCACTATCTGCACGAACACTACGCTGAGGATATTACCGTGAAGTCGATGTCGCAGTATGTCATGATGGCCGAGAATTATGTCAGCACCCTGTTCAAAAAGAAAACCGGCCACACCCTCATCCACTATCTGCACCGTGTACGGGTAGATCAGGCGATCCGGCTCCTGACCGGCTCCGACCTGCCGGTCTATGAGATCGGCAACCGGGTCGGCTTCGTGAGCGATAACTACTTCATCAAAATCTTCAAGCGCCTGACCGCGCAGACGCCCAGTCAATACCGGCATCAACAGCGGGAGAAGCCGGATAGCTTAAGTCTATAGCCTGCTTTTCAGATAACGATCATAGTATTGCTCCAGCGGCATTCCTTCCGGGAATGCCGCTTTTCTTGCTGCCCGGAACATGGATAGAACATAACTAAGACCGAAGCGCCTGCCACCGCTTGCGTAATTGTATATTTCTGTGCCATGAAGTGGGTGGTTTTGTTCCTTAACCCTCAAGGGAACGCTTGCTATGCTTGTAATGTACTCAAAAGACCTAAAGGAGTGGGGCTATTGTGAAAGCAACCTGGATGCGACGTCAGCAGTTGCTGGGCTATCTGTTTATCGGGCCCAATATGATTGGCGTGATACTTTTTTTTATCATACCGGCTATGTATTCGTTCTATCTCATGTTTACAGACTACAAATTTATGAGTCCCCATACCAAGTTCATCGGGCTGGCCAATATCCGGCGGATGCTGGGGGATGAGGTCTTCTATATTGCCATTAAGAACACGCTGCTGTTTCTGCTCTCTGTTCCTGTATCCATTGGACTGGCGTTCCTGGTGGCTGTCATTCTGAACCGTTCCGTATATCTCAAAAAGCTGCTGCGCGCCCTTTACTTCATGCCCTACATTACCAGCGGCGTAGCCGTAGCCTTCGTCTGGATGCTGCTGTTCCACCCGAATAACGGGCCGATTAACGGCATTCTCCGCTCTATGGGCATCGAGAACCCTCCCGGCTGGCTGTCCACGATGGATACGTCCATGTATGCGATTGATATCATCTGGATCTGGTTCATGCTCGGTTATAACATGATTATCTACCTCGCCGCCTTGCAGGAGGTGTCCGGCGAGCTGCTGGAGGCAGCTACCATCGACGGTGCCCGCACGTGGCAGACGGTCCGCAGCATCCTGTGGCCGCTGGTGAGTCCCACCACTTTTCTGCTGCTGATCACCGGGCTGATCATGTCAATCAAGCAGTTCGGCATCATCCAGGCGATCACACAGGGCGGACCAGGAAACAGCACTACCGTATTATCCCTGTTCATCTATCAGAATGCCTTCCGCTATTACGAGATGGGCTATGCGTCAGCGGTCTCCTGGGCCCTGTTCCTGATCATTCTGATCTTCACCGTCGTTCAATGGCTGGGCCAGAAACGCTGGGTTCACTACTAAGGAGCTGAGAATATGAATAAAGCCGCTGTTGCCAAAATCATCACCACATTAATCATGCTGTTCTTCAGCATCGTCATGATTGTGCCCTTCCTCTGGATGATCAGCACCTCCTTCAAAACCCCTGCAGAGGTATTCCGCTATCCGATCCAGTGGATTCCGGACCACTTTAACTGGAGTCATCATGTTAAGGTCTGGTCCGGTACAGGCAGCTTCGTGCCTTACTATCTGAATTCCCTTAAGGTGGCTGTGCTGAGTACCATAGGTGCCGTTTCCCTGTCCGCTTTGGCAGCCTATGGTTTTGCCAGAATTGAGTTCAAGGGACGTAACACGATGTTCCTGGTCTATCTGTCCATGATGATGGTTCCTCCGCAGGTGCTGTTCGTGCCCAAGTTCATCATGTTCGACTGGGCCGGCATCTATAACACCCACTGGGCGCTGATTCTGCCCGGCATGTTCACCATCTTCGGCGTGTTCATGATGCGGCAGTTCTTCCTCTCCGTGCCCCATGAAATCTCGGAGGCTGCCTTCATCGACGGTGCCGGCCATTTCCGCATCTTCTCGCGGATTATCCTGCCGATGGCCAAGCCTTCGCTGGCGACACTGGCGATCATCGACTTCTCCTGGCACTGGAACGATTATGAGAATGCGCTCGTCTTCCTGATCGACCAGGATCTGTTCACCGTTCCGCTCGGGCTGCAGAATTTCATCCTGGAGAACAATGTCGACTACAACGGCATGATGGCCGCCGCAACCGCCGGTATCATCCCGATGATTCTCGTCTTCCTGCTCGGCCAGAAATACATTATTGAAGGGGTGGCCAGCTCGGCGGTGAAGGGGTGACGGTGCGGAGGGCTAGGAGCTTTACAGCATCGGCTTTAAAACTGTAAGAATGAACCTCAGTTAAAGTCTGAGCATGAACATTGAGCTAATAGTAGGCTGATCCTGCACCCGTTGCCGATCTCTACTCTTAAAATCAAGTAGCTGATTGTATTTCCTGCAATAGAAAACGCAAAGCTGACCGTTAAATGAGAATCTATTGTATTTCATACAGTGGAATGTTGCGTTTTAGCTGAAAAATGGCCTTTTTTCAACATTCCATTGCACTGAATACAATAGAATCTATTTCGAAGCCTTTTTTAAAGCATTCCATTGTACAAAATGCAATTGCTATCGTTCCTGTAAATCCGGCGAATTAAGATCCGTTATTCCAACTGCTGATCCTGCGCATTCACCGCCACCCAACCGTCAATCAGATAAGCGCCGAAGAATCTGGATACGGCCGTGAACCCGGCCTCCACCAGTAGCTCCTCCATATCTTGAGCAGGGAGCGGATGGGAGGTTACCCCGAACGATTGCTCGAAGGTCTGCCACTGTTCCTCTGCGATGCCGTTACCGAGCATATGCAGCCGCCAGCCTTCCATCTGAAGCTCCCATGCAGGAGTGCCTGGCACCCCGCAGATGGCGGACATACACAGCGGTGCACCCGGCCGGAGCCGCGCGGCAATGCTGCGGAGGAGCGCCAGCTTCTTCTCCCGACCTGGCAAGAAATGCAGCACCAGCATACAGGTTGCGGCATCATACCGTGTGTCGCAGCTCCAGGCAGTAATCTCGGCATGATGCAGCTGCACTCTGTTCATCAGACCCGCAGACTCCAGCCGTTGCTGTGCAGCCTGGAGCATACGCTGCGAGGTATCCAGGCCGCTGAAGCTCCAGGCCGGGTGGCTCAGGCCCAGCTTCAGGATCTCCTGTCCTCCCCCCGCTCCGACGATTAGTAGCTCCTGCTTCTCCCGCTTGTCCAGCCGCGCTGTTAGCAGTGTATCCATCAAGTCATACTGGAGCTGGTATCCCGGGATTTTGCGGCTGATGTTCTGTACATATTGATCGCCGTCTGCCTGCTCCCACGCACTACCTGTATTGGCTGTATTAGCTATATTAGCTGTATTAGCTGTATTAGATGTCCTCCTGTTCATTCCATCCCCTCCGAAAATGATAATTGGTACATGACCACAACAGGTCATGTACCAATTATCAGGGCCGGGTCCCGGAACCGCCATCCCACATAGCTGGGATCTATAGAACGGGCCGCTCATACCAATACCCTGGAATCCCCCGTTCCAGCCGCATCAGCGCCTCCAGATAATAATAATCGCCCCAGATGGTGTAATCATCCGGTGAATCCCCGGCTCTGGCCGAGTATGCGCCGTGCTCCAGCAGACCCTCTGCTTGCTCGTTACCATGGGTCGAATAATGCTTTGCCAGCGCCCGCACCGCTGCCTCTCCCGCCTCCTGAAAGAATTGGCGCTCCGGATCTGCCGTCTCCAGCTGCGCCGCAATCTCCAGCAGCCCGCAGGCGGCAATGGCTGAGGCCGAGCTATCACGCTTCGTCCCCGGTTCTACGGGAGTGTCGAAATCCCAATACGCGACCCCATCCTCCGGCAGATGGGCCACGAAGTAACGGCCCAGCCGCTTCGCCGTCTCCAGCATCTCCGCACTCTTCAGATAACGGCTGATCAGAGCGAAGCCATAGATGCCCCATGCCTGCCCGCGCGTCCAGGTGGAGCCGTCACGGTAACCCTGATGTGTACCGCCGCGGATGGCGTCTCCGGTCACAGGATCGAAATAGAAGGTATGATAGCTGGAATCATCCCCGCGTACCAGGAAGCGGCGGGACTTAAGGGCATGCAGCTCGGCTACCCGCCGGTAGGCGTCATTGCCGGTCTGCTCATGCGCCCAGAGCAGCAGCGGCAGATTGAGCAGACAGTCGATAATGATCCGTCCGCCGTTAACGGCATCCCCCTCCCGCCCCCAGGCCTGGATCAAGCAAGGCTCTTCGCGCCAGCGCTTCATCAGCATGTCCGCCGCCTCCAGCGTAAGCTGCCGGGCCCCTTCATCCCGTTCGATGATCCACTGGGCCTTGGATGACAAGGAGTAGAGGAAACCAATATCATGATGATCAAAAATAATTTTGTGGTCCATACGGCGGCGGAAGCTCTGGACGGTCCTTAACGCCTGTTCGCGGTAGACCGGATCTTCACTGTACTCAGAGCAGAGCCAGAGGATGCCGGACCAGAAGCCCGCCGTCCACTCCGTATTATCATTGAGCGTATAATGCTCATCCCCGGTACTCACATGGGGGAACTGGTCCCCGAATCTTGTAATATTGCGTTTCGTTACGCGAAGTGCATCCTCAATTGCTTGTTGCCACATATCAGTTACTCCTCCTTGTTATAGGTTATCTTGCTGGATCAGCCGATTAGCCTGTTTGTACTGGCCCGGAGTGATCCCCTCATATTTCTTGAACACGCGGATGAAGGAATTGCTGTTCAGGAAGCCCACACGCTCCGAGACCTCCTGCACATTCAGTTCATCCGCCTCCAGAATCCGCTTGGCTTCTTCGATCCGATACTGGTTGATATAGTCGATAACGTTGGTGCCGGTCTGTTCCTTGAAATACTTCGAGACATACGTAGGATGGAACCGGAAGCGTTCCGAGATATGGGTCAGTCCCAGATTCACATCATTGTAATTCTCATGAATGAATTCCAGGAGCTGCTCCTTCAGCTCGGTGTTGTGGGAACGCTTGCGTTCATGCACCATCTGGCAGACCGTCTCCAGAATCTGCAGCAGCTCCGTCTCTATCTCCTCGAAGGTCTCACAGGCAAACAGCCGCCGGATCAGCTCATTGCGCCGGGTCAGCTCCTTCAGGTCATCGGTCTTGAGCTGCTCCGTAGCCTTCAGCATGGTCCCGATCAGCTCGAACATCAGGCAACGGGCCAGCTCAACGGATAAGGGCTCCCCGGCAAAATTGGTCATTAGAATCTCATTCATCACCTCGGTGGAACGGGCATAATTGCCTGTGGCAATATAATTGACCAGCTGACGCTCCAGATCGAGCGGATAATACAGCTCCTCCTTGGGCTGCCGGATACGGTCCTGGTCAATAATCTGGCCGATGCCGAGAATCAGCCGGTATTCCAGCGCCTCCTCCGACTCCCGGAAGCAGGCGGAGATGTCTGCCAGAGAGGTGTGGACACTGCTGACGCCAACGGAGAAATAGATCAGGAAGCGGGACTGGATGAAATGCTGCGCCTCCCCGGTCGCCCGGATCAGCTCCGGCACAGCGTCCGCCGCATTTCCCCGGAGATTGACCAGCAGCGCGATCCGCCCATCCATCTCTGCGGAATAGACCGGACCGGCCGGGCCCAGCAGCTCCTCCAGCACATTAGTCAGGATCAGATGGACGAACTGGCGCTTTCCCTCCTCATCCTCCGGGGCCCGTGTGCGGAACAGACCCTCATAATTCTCCAGGTGTACCAGCAGTACCGCGAAGGAATCACTCTCCCAAAAAAGGCCCAGACGCCCCATCTCACCGGCAAGCCCTTCTCCCAGCTGCACCCGCCCCTTTAGCAGCCTCGCCAGGAAGCTGCTGCGCACCATCGACTGCTGCTCCTTCAGCCGCGTGGCGAACTGGTCCTGCTCCTCCCAGGCCCGGGTCAGCACCGTCTGCAGGATGCCGAACTCATCATCCGGCTGTTCCAGCTTGCCCTTGACCTTATCAGAGATAATATCCATAATCCGGCCGAGCGGCCGGTAATTCCGGCGGGTGAACCACCAGGCGGCGATGCCGCCCAGCAGCAGAACAGCAGCCACACCGGCGAAGGTGATGCTGCGGATCACCATCAGCTTCTTGGCATAGATCCGGGTCGGAACGATAGAGACATACTGCCAATCCTCAACACTAGAGGATATTTGCGAGACCGTCACCGATTCCCCGTTCCAGTCGGCCGTGCCGGTCCGCCGTTCGCTGTCCTTATTCTGCTGCAAATATTGATGTATGGTGTAAGGGGTTTCAACCGTTCCTGTAGAAAAAAGCGTCCGCCCGTCACGGTCCAGGATGAATACAATACTCTCCGGCTCCAGCCGCACATTATTGATCGCCTGCTGGAACCGTTCCGGGTCCAGCATCACCACAAAGGTCGCCGGGCTGCTCTGCGACACCTGAACCGGGAACGGCTGCAGGTAGACCAGCGTTTCTTCAATGCGGCGGTCTTCGCTGAGAACCTTCATTTTGCGAAAAACACTCTGGTCTGACTCCTGCATCAGCCGGGTCCACTCCGGGCCGCTTACCCCGGTCCCCTCATAGTAAATGTCATACAGCAGCTTCTTGGACACCAGCGAAGAGGAGGACAGCGCCACATCCGAAGACTTCACATAGATGTACAGCTCGCGGATGAGCCCGTTCCCGATCCGGATGGATTTGAGGTTCTTGATCAGCTCCAGCCCCATCAGCCGCCATCTGGCATCCTGCTCGGAGGCGTGGTTGATGAAGCTGCTGAGCTGGGAATCGGCCATGAGCTGGCTGCTGATGCTGCTGATATCCTGGGTCTGGCTGTCGATGGTCTCCTGCACCTGGGACAGCAGCACCATGTTGGAGCGGTTCACCTCTTCCTTCAGCAGATTGCGGGACTCCGCAAATACAGCCGCCCCGATGGTGACGGGGATGAGCAGGATGACCAGATAAGAGAGGCTCCAGGACAGCAGGATGCTTTTCTTTTTCATGGCGCTCCTCCTCCTTGTTCATGATGTAGATAGTCCAGGCACGTGTCCTGTCTATTCCTTGATTGCGCCAATCATGACGCCCTTCACGAAATATTTCTGCAAAAACGGATAAATAAACAGAATCGGCAGTGTCGCCACCATCACCGTTGCATATTTCACGCTTTCTCCGATCGCTTCCTTGTCGCCCATAGCTGCCGAGGTGGTCATCGAATCCGTACTATTCTGGATGAGAATCTCACGCAGCACCAATTGAAGCGGATACAAATCACGGTCGCGGATGTACAGGATGGCGCTGAACCAGGAGTTCCAGTGGCCTACGCCGTAGAACAGAATCATGACCGCAATGACCGGCATCGATAAGGGTACGACAATCCGCCAGAGAATGCGCATCTCCCCCGCCCCGTCGATTCTGGCCGATTCCAGCAGACTCTCGGAGATTCCCTGAAAGGCTGTACGCATAATGATCAGATTATAACTGCTGACCAGCCCGGGTACAATCAGTGCCAGCAGGTTATTGCCGAGGTGGAGCGTATTGTTGATCAGCAGGTAGGTCGGGATAATCCCGCCGTTGAAGAACATGGTGAATACAATGGCCAGCATGATCGGATTGCGCAGCATGAAGCTTTTGCGGGACAGGGTATAGGCCCCCAGGATAGTAAAAAGCAAATTGAGCGCCGTGCCCAGCACTACGATCACCAGCGTATTGCGGTAGCCGGAGAGAATGCTCGGATTACTGAGCACCAGCTTGTAGCTGTCCAGATTGAACCCGTCCGGGAGCAGCAGCAGCCCGCTATGGGCCATCAGCCGGTTGGAGTCGCTGAGCGAGGCATTCAGCACATGCCACAGCGGATACAAAGTGATGATAATAAGCAGAACCATGAGCAGCACATTGAGACTGTCAAACAGTTTTTCGCCTATTGTTCGTTGAATGGTCATGAGAATCCCCCACTTAGAACAGCTTATTGTCAGATACGGCCTTGGAGAGCCGATTGGCGCCGATGAGCAGAATGAAATTAACCAGCGACTGGAACAGGCCGACCGCCGTAGTGTAGCTGAACTCTGCACTTTCGCTGATCCCTTTGCGGTAGACGAAGGTGGAGATGACATCCGCTGTATCGTAGACATTGGGATTATAGAGCAGGATCACCTTCTCGAAGCCGATCTCCATCAGTCCGCCTATGCGCAGAATCAGCAGAATCACAATCATCGGGATAATTCCCGGCAGCGTAATATGCCATACCCGGCGTATCCTGCTGGCCCCATCGACCTTCGACGCATCGTAGAGCTCCGGGTTAATTCCGCTGAGGGCAGCCAGATAGATAATGGTCGAGAACCCCAGCTCCTGCCAGATGGAGGAGGCCGTATAGATCGTGCGGAAATTGCCCGGATCACTCAGCAGCGCGCTGCTCTCCCCGCCGAAGAACGTAATGATGGAATTGAACAGCCCGTCACGGGAGGAGAAATCGACCACCATCCCGCAAATGACCACCAGAGAGATAAAGTGGGGGATATAAGAGACCGTCTGCACCGTGCGTTTGAACATCTCATGCCTCAGCTCATTGAGCAGCAGCGCCAGCAGGATCGGGGCCGGGAAGCCGAACAGCAGCTGGTAGAAGCTGAGAATCAGTGTGTTTTTGAGCACCCGCCAGAAATAATAGCTCTGAAAAAAATCGCGAAAATGCTGCAGCCCCACCCATTCACTGCCCCAGATGCCCTTGCCAACGGTGTATTCCTTGAAGGCGATAACCGCGCCATACATCGGCAGATACTTGAAGACCAGGAAGTATAACACCACCGGAAGAGCCATCCAGTAGATCACTTTATTCCGCTTGTAATTCAGCCATACCAGGGATAACTTCTGTGTCACAAGTCTCCCTCCTTTCTTCTATCTGCAGGACAGGCCTGCGGGAGCAAAGTGCTAATCTTCCGCTCCGCAGGTGACCTGAATCCTGATTTATCTTGCGTTGTAACGGTCTACCGCCGCCTGCTGAATTTCAATCGCCCTTTTCACATTGAATTTGCCGATCTGGGCTGTGAACTTATCGAAGTTCTCCAGCGGCTCAGCACCAATGACGAACTTGATGAACATTTCATCGCGGTAGGTGGTGATGTCACTCATGATTTTGCTGTACTCACTGGATTCCTCAGTAGTCAGGCTGACCGGAGGAAGACCGACCTTGAGCGTATTGTCGCTGTATTTGGAAAAGAGCGTTACCGCGTCCTTCTGCTGCTGGAACTGGTAATACTGCTCGTTGTACCGGTCGTCATCCTCCCCGACAAACGGATAGTTGGCAATGAAATGCTTCGCCATCGCCTGAACCACCGACAACCCGTCCGGATTCTTCAGAATCTCATCCGTGTAGGTTGGATACCCGTCCTTCATCGTGTACGTCACCCCTTCTACGCCGAAGTTCTTCAGCATATGGCCTTCTTCACTGAAGAAATAATCCAGCGCCTTCACGGTCTCCTCGGGGTGCTTGTTGCTCTTGGTGATCGTTGCTCCGGCACCGCTCCACTCCCAGGACCGGCCGGTGAACATCGGCTCATCGCCCTTGTTCACTACGGGGAACTGGACGGCCGTAAGATTGGCCTGCGGCTCCTTCTCCTGGAGAGCGGGCAGATATCGCCCGATGCCGCCGCCGATGTAAGTGAAGAAGGCACCGGCCTGGCCGCTCAGAATCTTGGCATCAAAGGTCTTCTGATCATTGGTGGCGAAGTCAGGATCGATCAGCCCCGCCTGATACCAGCGGTGGAAGGTAGTCAGGAACTCCTTGAATTCCGGCTCGACCGGCCCGAACGCCACCTTGCCGTCCTTGAGGAAGATCGTATTGGTGATTCCGTAGGCCTCCAGGAAATTCGCGGCCGCCGGGCCCATCGTCGTCAGCTTGGGCGGAGCGCCGTACAGGAGCGGGGCGCTTACGCCCTTTTTCTCCTTGAAGGCCTGCAGTACCGTCTCCCACTCCGCAATCGTCTCCGGCTGCGGCAGCTTCAGTTCATCCAGCCAGTCCTGGCGGATGAACATGCCGCCGAAGGTCTTGTACTTGCCCAGCCGTAGATGCGGGATGGCATAGATGTCTCCGTTATCCGCTTTCAACTGCTTCGCCACCTCGGGATTCTCGTCCAGAATCTTCTTCAGGTTAGGCGCGTACTTATCGATCAGGTCATTCAGCTTAATGATGCTGCCGTCCGTGTACAGCTTGGAATAATCGCCATAGACGAACATCACATCCGGCAGCTTATTGGAGGCCAGCATCACGTTGAACTGCTCCGTCTCTGCCCCGACCGCCGGATGCTGGAATTCCGTCTTAATATGGGTCTTCTTTTCCCACTCCTGAATCGCCGTGATCTCACTCATATTCTTCAGCGTGATCGAGACATTCGTGTTCAATGACGCCCAGATGGAGATCGGCGTCGGCTCATTGGCCGCAGCGCCCTCCGCGTTCTTATTCCCGTCTGCGCCACCCGAGCAGCCTGCCAGTCCGCCTATCGCCAGCAGCAGACTGGCACTCATCAGTAGCCGCCTTCTCCAAGATCTCTTCATCCTTCACATCTCCCCCGTGTGTTCATGATAGACATAGAGCTGCCGGAGGTGAACGATCGCTTCGTTTGCCGACCTGCTGTGTTCTGCCCTCCTGCTTATCTAACTTAACGTTTCCGCCCCCGCCTTGACTATCTCCCATTCTTGCCGCGATATCGATATCTTGCTTATACCCTGTCCAGCACAGGAATTGCATACGGATATTGAGAAATCAGGATTGATTCGGTCAAAAGATTACGTTTGGGGATAAGCCGTGACTCCAGAGAAGTTTTGGACTTCCGGCCGCTGTTGTATTTGAATTTCCTGATTAAAACCGCTGTTCACGGCTCCCCTTAACTCTACAGCTAATTAACTTAACCCAGTCAGCCTGCCTGCCAGGTGAGATCACGTACCGCCCGCTTCCGGCAGATTCTAGTGCAGTATAGTGCTCCACATTCGCTCCCTTTGGGCTATATCCGGCCCACGCACCTTCACCAACACGAAAAAAGACACCGTTAAGTGTCTTCATCGCCAAACTATGGAGTTCGCCTAGCCTACCCGCCCCTCAGGCACGGGATAGCAGCGACAGCACCGTCTCCAGCACCACATTCACACCCATTTCACAATCCTCATAGGAGGTGAGCTCTTCCTCGCAATGGCTTTTCCCGTTCACACTTGGAACGAAAATCATCGCCGACGGCAGGAACCCGGCCACGAACTGGGCATCGTGCCCCGCGCCGCTCGCCAGCTTCCGGCTACTGTAACCGAGCTTCTGCGCAGCCTGCTCTACCAGCGCACATATCCCCGGATCGAACCATACCGTGTCGCGGCCCCACAGCTTTGTTTTCGATACGCCGCATTCCAGCACTTCCTCCGGCAGGCCGTGAATAATCGCTTCAACTTTACGGACCACATCCATGTCCTTATGTCTCGCTTCCACGGTAAAGATCACCTTGTTCGGAATCACGGTATGGATATTCGGCAGCACATTCATCCGGCCCATCGTATAGACCAGCTCAGGGTCTAGCATGGCCAGCTTACGGCGCAGCTCCGTAATAATATCCGTAGCGGCAAACAGCGCATCCCGGCGCATATCCATCGGCGTAGTCCCGGCATGATCCGACTCCCCGGTCACTTCAATCTCATAGCAGACCATACCCACAACACAGTCAACCAATCCGATCTTAACGTTCTCCTTCTCCAGAACAGGGCCTTGCTCAATATGCAGCTCCAGATAAGCCGCCGCTTCCCTGATCCGGTTCTCCGCCTCCCCGGCATAACCGCTGGCCTCCAGCGCCTCGCCGAAGCTGATGCCTTCCGCATCCTTCTTCTCCAGCATAGCCGCCTTATCGAACTTGCCGGACAAGACGCCCGAGGCCATCATGGACGGCTCGAAGCGCGCCCCCTCCTCATTGGTGAAGTTCATCACCGTGACAGGCAGCCGTGGCTTAATCCCGTGATCCACCAAGGTTCTCACTACCTCAAGGCCGGCAATCACCCCCAGCACACCGTCGAATCTGCCGCCCTTCTTAACGGTATCCAGATGCGAGCCCATCACTATGGGCGGCCCCTCTTCACTGCCAGCCAGAGTGGCATACATATTGCCCATATCATCCACCTTTACGCTCATGCCCAGTTCTTCGCAGCAGGCAGTGAAATAGCCGCGCACCCGCACATCCTGCTCCGACAGCGACAGCCGTGTAACTCCGTTATGGTCTGTCCGCCCGAAATCGGCAAAGGTCTCTATCGTATTCCTCAGTCGCTCACCGTTCACGAATATTTGCTTCAGCTGCATGGACTGTTCCTCCGTTTCATTCGCTCTTATGGGTGTATCTGCTCCGTCACTGCCTTGCTATCTATGTTAACTCATTCCTTGTTTTTGTCATTTTACATACTGTAATAATTTTGGGCAGAATTCTGTTAGAATATGAGACGTTAGCATTACCATTACGGGAGGGGTACAGAGCATGAATACCATTTTACGCAGCGGCTCAGCCGTAGCCGAGATTCATTCACTCGGAGCAGAGCTGGTCAGCTTCAAAAGAACAGATACCGGGACGGAATATATGTGGAGCGGGGATGCCGCTTACTGGACAGGCCGTTCGCCGGTGCTGTTCCCGATTATCGGGGCAGCCATGGGCGGCGAGATCCAGGTGGACGGGCAGGCGTACAAGCTGGCCAATCACGGCTTCGCCAGACGCAGTGAATTCACGCTGGTGGAAGCAAGCGAGACGCAGGCGGTCTACCGGCTATCGCACAGCGAGAACACTCTGGCATGTTATCCCTACCCGTTCAACCTGTTCCTGACCTACACCCTGAGCGGCAATACGCTTGAGATCGGTTACCGTGTGGAGAACCCCGGCGGACAAGAGATCTTCTTCCAGCTCGGCACCCATCCGGCGTTCAACTGCCCGATTGGCGGAGAAGGCAGCTTCACCGACTATTACCTTGAATTCGAACAGCCGGAGCGCCTGGAGCGCTTGTTCCTGAACAAGACCGGCCAGATCATCCAGGGTACCAGCGAGACCATGCTCGGCGTGGACAACAAGATGCCGCTGAACCACGAGATGTTCGCGCATGACGCCCTCGTCTTCCGCAATGTCCAGTCCAAATCGGTTGCCCTCAAAAGCAGACAGTCTGACCGGAGCGTAACGGTCGCCTTCACGGGCTTCCCCGATCTCGGCATCTGGCAGCCGAAGAATGCACCGTTCGTGTGTATTGAGCCTTGGCATGGTGTCGCCGATATCGAAGGCTTCACTGGCGATTTCCGGGAAAAGCAAAACGTCATCTCCCTGCCGCCGGAGGGCCATTTTACGAGCTCGCTGACGATTACATTTAACTGATTGCCCCGCAATCTGTCCGTAGAAATCGTTTTTGAAAGAATGAAATATGCATCCCGCTTAAACAGCGGAGCGAACGGAACGATTGTGGAAAAGCGGCAGCGGTCGCCTTTGTGTTCGGATTTTCACCGCTAAGGTAAATACAATAAAATCCGGACACAACAGCGATTGTAACAACGGTCCGTTCGCGGAGCGTCCACCTATGTGCTCACGTTAATCCTACTTAAAAGCTGCGGGCTATCCCTTTTGGGATAGCCCCTTTTTGCTGCTGCGAGGTACCCTGCATTACGGATAAGTACACTTTAGTAGTATATACAACCTTTTGACCCGGATAGTAAGATATTCACAAATCAAGTGACGCGTAGACCCGAATCAGAACCGGGAAAGGAAGTGACTGCTCGAGTGAAGCCAGAGATAAGTATTATTGTGCCTATCTACAACGTGGAATTGTACCTGAGGAAGTGTGTGGATTCGATATTGGCGCAGACCTTCCGCAGCTTTGAATTGATTCTGGTCAATGACGGATCACCCGATAAGTGCGGCGAGATATGCGAGTATTACAAGGAGCTGGACCCCCGTGTCATAGTTATTCATAAGCAGAACGGCGGATTGTCCGATGCCCGGAACTATGGTATTGATGTGGCCCAAGGCCGGTATATCGGGTTCGTTGACAGCGATGACTGGATAGAACCGGACATGTATGAAGCCCTGCACGGACTCATCACCGCCCACAATGCAGATATCGCTGTATGCGGTCATTGTGAGGTGCAGGATGAGGTCAAGCTGGAAAAGTCCTTCACGCACCAGGTGCGTGTATACGATAACGCGCATGCCTTTGACAAGCTGCTGGAAGATACCGAGATCCAGAACCTTGCCTGGGATAAGCTGTATAAGGCCGAGCTGTTCAGCCAGGTGAGATATCCGGTCGGCCGATATTTCGAGGACATTTTTACCACCTATAAATTATTCCTCCAGGCGAACAAGACCGTCTCGCTGGACTCCCCCAAATACCTGTATCTGAAGCGAAGCGACAGCATCACCGGAGCGATGAACAACCGGAAATATTACGACCGCTTCTGTGCGGCGCTGGAGATCTACGAGACGATTCAGGATAAAAACTATCCGATCGCCAAAGAAATCTCGTTATCCCGGACCGTAACCGAAGGCATTGAGCTGTGCAACTTCCAGCTGATTACCGGCGAGACTGCAGTGAACAAGGAATATCTGGCCGAGCTGGGCGGGTTCCTGAGCAAGCATACCTCCGCAATCCTGCGCAACCGTATTATCCGCCGGGAGATGAAGACCGCAGCCCTGCTTATTCTGACCAGCTCCACGGTATACAAAATGCTGTATTATTCCAAACTCCGTTTGAAGGGAAGTAATATGATATGAGTCAAGCCCTTGAGAAAATCCTGCCGCTGTCTTTCCGCAATTATGTAAGCAATATTCCTGTCTATCAATATTATAAGGGCTATCTGAGCTACCGGAATGCATATAAAGACAAAACGAAAGCCATTTACGTCGTCGGCTCCCCCGAGCATGACAATCTGGGCGATCACGCCATCACTTATGCGCAGATGAATTTTTTGCGGAAAGCTTTTCCCGACTATACGCTCATAGAGATTGTAGCCAACCGGCTGATGCATAACATGAAGTGCCTGGAGGAATTCTGTTCGCCGGAGGATATCTTCGTGCTTCAGGGCGGGGGCAACTTCGGAATCGAGTATTTCCGCGAGGAAGAGGTGCGCCGCAAGATTATCTCTGAATTCCCAAATAACAAAATCATCGTCTTCCCGCAAACCATCTACTTCGGTGATACCGAGCTGGGCCGCGCGGAGTTCAAGAAGACACAGGATATCTATGGCTCCCACAAAGACCTCACGCTGGTCGCCAGAGAGGCAACGTCGTATGAAATTATGAAAGCCGGTTTCAGAAACAACGCAGTGCTGTTAACGCCGGACATTGTAATGTCTCTGGACATCACCGACCCTCCCAAGGAGCGCCACGGTGCCCTTCTGTGCATTAGAGCCGATAAGGAGAGCATTTTCAGCGAGCAGGACAAGAAGGTCATCCAGGAGTACACCTCCAAACACTACAGCAACACTACGTTCACGGATACCTGCATCCTCCGCTCTGTCTCCCTGGAAGACCGGGACCACGAGCTGAACACCTTATGGAATCAGTTCAAGGAGGCCGAGGTTGTGATTACGGACCGGCTGCACGGGATGATTTTTGCGGCGATTACGTCCACGCCTTGTATTGCACTGGGGAATTACAATTATAAGGTCGTAGGCAGCTACGAATGGATCAAGCATCTGGGTTATGTGAAATTCACGAACGATGTGAAGCACATCCCGGCATTGCTGGAAGAACTGAAGACGATCCAGCGCCCCCGGTACAATAATGAATTCTCGGTCCAGCATTACAGCCAGATCATTGAATCCATGGCAAGCAGCAGCGCTAGAGAACCTGCTTCGTCTATCGTTACCGCTTAAGATAAGCACAAGACACTCTCTGTAGCGAGGAAGCGATCCCACCCTTGAAAACAAATATAAAACTTGCTGCAATCATAACCTATGCTTCGGTATTTCTAGGCGTTATTATCTCCCTGGGCTCGACGCCGTTTATTGTGTCGACCCTGGGGAAATCCGAATATGGATTATTCGCGCTGGTGAACTCCATCATCGCCTATATCGTCCTGCTGGATCTGGGCTTCGGCAGTGCGGTCATCCGCTTCAATGCGAAATACATCTCTGAGAATGACTCCGCAGGCCAGCGCAATATTAACGGAATGTTCCTGCTGCTTTTCTCAGCCATCGGACTCCTCTCCTTACTTGCCAGTGTGATTCTGGTATTTAATTTCGATGTGATCTTTAGCAGCCTCGATGAAGCTGAGCTGGGCATTCTGAAGACCATATTTATCATTGCCGCCATCAATGTAGCGGTCTCGTTCCCGCTGAATATCTTCAGCTCGATCATTACGGCCTATGAGCGGTTCGTCTATCTCAAAATCATCAATCTGATCCGCGTGGTCCTCTCTCCCGCCATGATGGTACTGGTCCTGCTGTTCGATTTCAGATCGACAGGAATGGTCACCGTTGCGCTTGTGCTGAACCTGACGATCGGCGTGATTAACGTGGTCTTTTGCCGGACCAAGCTGAATCTGAAAGTCCGGTTCCACGGCTTCGATACCAAGCTGTTCAAGGAGATCTTCAGCTATTCTTCCTATATCTTATTGTCGTCGATTGCCTTTCAGATCTATACGAATGCTGATCCGCTGATCATCGGGATGTTCCTCGGGGCTACGCCCATCGCCATCTTCGCCATCGCCGCCCAGCTCAACACGTATATTCTCAATTTCTCCAATGTGCTGGCCAGCTTCTATCTGCCGAAGCTCACCAAGATGATCGTCAAGGGGGCAGATCAGGCGGCCTTAATGCTGGAGCTGGTCAAAATAGGCAGAATCCAGGCGCTGATCGTAGGCTACATCGTCTCGGGCTTCGTGTTATTCGGACAGAGCTTCATTCTGATCTGGCTCGGCCAGGATTACAAATATGCGTACACGGTTGCGCTGATCATCATCATTCCCCAGATCACGTCGATTGTGCAATCGCTGTTCGCCACCATGCTGGAAGCGATGAATATGCACAGGGTGAAGGCCTTCATCTACTTCTCAGTTGCTATTCTGAAGGTGGCCTTAACCTTCTGGTTCATCCGGATCTGGGGGATTACAGGCTGCGCCATTGCTACGGCTATCGGGATGATCATCAATGTATGCCTGAATAATGTGTACTACAAATATAAATTGAAGTTCGATATTCTTCACTTCTGGCTGCAGATCATCCGCGTCTTCATTCCGGTGGTGCTGTTGTCCGGTGTGTGCGGGTTCCTGCTTAGCTTCGTGAGCATTACTTCTTACGTGTACCTTGGCATGTATGTCATCCTGTACTCCCTCCTCTATGTGCTTACCATGTGGCTGTTCGGACTGAACGGGGCGGAGAAGCAGATGGTGGCCGGACCGGTTAGAAAAATGGTTCTGCGGAGTCAGGCCTAGGACTCTACGTGAGGCGGGTGCTGAACTGCATGTAAGGTAAAGAAGCCTCTGCGGGTAAATCCGCAGAGGCTTCTTCTCTTGGCTTGGCAAGCTTGCTGATCAGAGCTGCTTCAGCCGCTCATCCAGCAGCCGGAACGTTTCCCTCAGAGCAGGCTTGGAGAGTCCGCCGTAGACATCGCCGATGTTCAGCTCGTAGTAGCAGGAGTTCCCGCCGGTTGGCTTGAGCCGTGGTGTCAGGCCAATGCCGGTCTCGTTATAGATCCCAATCAATACAGGGGCAAGCTGCTCCAGAGGCAGCGCGAAATGAATGTGGAACATATTCGAGACCGGAACCTCCGGCAGCGTGGATACCTTATGGCAGCTGTTGAATAAGGCTGCCAGCTCCTTGGCCTGCTCATAGTATTCTGACATCCTGCCGATTCTCTGCTGGTAATAATACCGGGCCGGGACAATATAGGGATAGAGACTGATCAGGTCGCCCCCATGGCGGCGCTTCCAGATCTTCGAGGTCTCTGTGAACTCCCGGCTGCCGGCTAAGATCGCTCCGGCAATCCCTCCGATGCCCTTGTAGAAGGAGACATATACACTATCGAACAGCGCGCAGACCTCGGCCGCCGTCTTGCCGTAGTAAGGCAGCACCTCGAACAGCCGCGCCCCGTCCAGGTGGAGCTTAATTCCCTGCTCCCGGCAATACGCCGATATCGCTTCCAGCTCGGCATACTCCGGCAGCTGTCCGCCGATCTCGCGCTGCGGCAGCTCCAGCAGCAGACAGGCGATCCCCGGCCCCATGCCCTTCACATCCTCCAGGGTAATCAGCCGGTCTGCACTCCCCAGCAGTAGCGGCTCCAGATAATGCAGCTCCTTCAGGCCGTCCTGCTCATGAATCTCCAGATGGCATAGCGGGTGATAAGCGACCTTTTTGCTGCCCTCCCGGTCACTCCAGATCCGCAGGGCAATCTGCTGGGCCATCGTGCCGCTGGGGAAGAACACGCTGCATTCTTTGCCCAGCGCCTCCGCCATCTCCGCCTGGAACTCCTCAATCACCGTTCCTGTCCCGTACATGTCCGCAGCGAGACTGTCCTCTACACTAGCCAGCGCTTTCTTGAGTACGGCTGCGTCCCGTCCGCCATGGCCTGCAAGCTGCACCTGCGTCCTGCCGAACGCCTCCATTAAAGCATTCTCCTCGTTCATTTTGTTCTCCTAGCCCCCTTCTCCGTAGCACCCGAACTGAATGAATCGTTGAAATTATATCATTCCTCTACAAAATAACCGAATTATTAGAATGTTCACATGATATTCCTCTCCAGCAAGGTGAAATAAGTTGACCGCTGTGCTACAATATTGGAATTGCAAAGGCAATTGCTTAGGGAGGTTTATAAATTCACCATGCTTATTATTGGTATCGCCGGCGGGACCGGCTCCGGCAAGACAACGGTAGCGCGCTCCGTGATTGACCGTCTTGGCTCTGACAAAGTAACATTCATATCCCAGGATAACTACTATAAAGACCATTCTTACCTCAGCATGGCTGAACGCGGTGCAATTAACTACGACCACCCGCTGGCCTTTGACACTGAACTGCTGATCGAGCATCTGGATTGTCTCAAAGCGGGACAAGCCGCCTTCGCTCCCGTGTATGACTTCACGGTTCATGCCCGTTCAACCGAGAAGACCGTGGAGCTCGCCCCGAATAATATCGTCATTCTGGAAGGACTGCATGTGCTGTCCGATGAGAAGCTGCGCGAGCAGCTCAACATCAAGGTGTTTGTGGACACCGATCCCGATGTGCGTATCCTGCGCCGGGTGCTGCGGGATATCGAGGAACGCGGGCGGACGATCCGTTCGATCCATACGCAGTACCTGACCACGGTGAAGCCGATGCACGAGGCCTTCATCGAGCCCTCCAAGAAATACGCGGACCTGATCATCCCGGAAGGCGGACAGAATCAGGTCGGGATCGAGCTGCTGTCGGTACTGACGGAGAAGTATCTGTCCGGCGATCATCAGTGGAACTGAATTAAGCCGCGCACCGGCTAATAGGGGTGCAAGGACCGTCCGGCGTGCCGGACGGTTTTTTGGTTTTTTTTGAGTGAGGGTTGGTTTTTTCGAAACTCCGCCACTATAGCCTTAACGAACTGTTGATTATTTCCTGATCATCCACTATGATAAGGTCAACAGCTGGGCATTAAGTTTAAGCGATTTAACTTAATTATTTAGACATAATATTTTCAAACTCATACAGCGTCAGATCCAACATTTTGAATAGGACCATTATCTACATTCAATTCCCTTTTCACCGCTTTGATTTGTCCTTAAAGTTAAAGCGCTCATACTTTTGAGAAGCTCGTTGGGCTAATATTAGGATCAAGATTGAACCCTTGCATTGCCTGTTTACTGGAGAACCAATATCAGCACCCGCAAATCTGCCGCAAGGAGCGCTTGAGATGAAAGTAAGTATTTTTGATGTAGCCAAAAAATCAGGGCTGTCCGTGGTCACCGTATCGCGGGTATTAAACGGAGCAACGTCTGTGCGGGAGAACAACCGCCAGAAGGTGCTCGACGCAATCAAGGAGCTGGATTATCGCCCGAATGCAGCAGCCCGCAGTCTGGCCAGCGGCAAGACCGGCATCATCGGCCTGATCGTAACGACCCTGCAGGATTCCTTCTTCGATGCTGTGGTCAAGGAACTGAATGAGACGCTCGCCCTGCACGGATATTATCTGGCCATCTCCGTGCATGATGGCATTGGCTCCGGGGAGAGCCACTACCTTATTCAGGAAGACCGGGTGGACGGCCTCATCCTGCTCTCCCCGATCAGAGAGGACAATTATATTGTCGAGCTGAAGCGGCGGGGCATTCCCTATGTGCTGATTGACAACCAGCTGCCGGAGAATGACAGCTATTCCATTACCATCGACAACTTCAAAGGCGGGTATGCCGCAGCCAGCCACCTGCTTGAGCTGGGGCATACCTCCATTGCCCATCTCTGCGGGCAGGAGATGTTCCGCAGTACGCGGGAGCGGCGCGCGGGCTTCCTGCAAGCGCTGCAGGAGCAGGGCCTCGCTCCGTTCGAGATCGTGCCCGGTGAATTCGAGATCGCCATGGGCTACGATACAGTGCAGCGCTGGCTTGCGGAGGGTAAGCTGCCGGGGGCCGTATTCGCCGGAGATGACAATATCGCCCTCGGGGTGATCAATGCGCTGATGGAGGCGGGAGTGAAGGTGCCGGAGGAGGTTGCTGTAGTCGGCTACGACGACCACTATATCGCCTCCCAGCTCCACCCGCATCTGACCACTGTGCGCCAGCCGGCGGACAAGATCGGAGTCGCCGCCGCTGACATGCTGCTGCGCCGGATCAGCGGGGAGATGAAGCGCGGCTCTGCTATCCGGATCGATCCGGAGCTTATTGTGCGGGAATCCACGAAGACAAAACTCTAGGAGTGACAAATCAATGGCTTATTATATGGGAATCGACGGGGGCGGCAGCAAAACCTACGCCCTCATATGCGATGAACAAGGCCGCATCCTCGGCAAGGGCCGGAGCGGCAACGGCAATCACCAGACCAGCGTGCAGCAGGCAGAAGCAAGCATCCGCGAAGCAGCCTTCGGCGCGCTGGCCGAAGCCGGGCTCCGGCTGGAGCATCTCCGCCATGCCTACCTCGGGCTGGCCGGGGCGGACCGCCAGACCGATTATAATACTCTTCATCCGATGATCCGCCGGATCGGATTCACACAGTACACGATCAGCGGCGATACGATGATCGGCCTGCGGGCGGGGACGGACCGCTCCTACGGCGTAGCCCTGATCTGCGGCACCGGCACCAATGCGGCGGGCCGTAATGCGCAAGGCCGCCACTTCCAATGCGGCGGCTTCGATTATATGTACGGCGATTTCGGCGGCGGCGGCGCGCTGAACATCGAGGTGTTCCGCACAGTGATCCGGGCCTGGGACGGCCGCGAGGCCCCCACGCTGCTGACGGAGCCGCTCCTCAGGCTGCTCGGCTATGAGCAGGTGGAAGACATGTACGATGACTTCCTGGATCACGGGAAGCAGGTACCGCTTGATGCGGCCCGCCTGCTCTTCCCGGCAGCGGCTGAGGGCGATGCCGCCGCTCTGGCGATCCTGAACCGCCAAGGCGTGGAGCTTGGCAAGGCTGCGGCGGCCGTCATTCATCGGCTCGGTATGGAGAACGATGAATTCAATGTGGTGCTGGCCGGAAGCCTGCTGACCCGGGGCGACCGCGGCTGGATTCGCGGTCCGATCGAGCAGGCGGTACACGAAGCGGCACCGGAGGCGGCGGTGGTCACACTGTCCACCGAGCCTGTGATCGGCGCTCTCTGGTCGGCACTGGAGAGTGACGGGATCACCGTCAGCCAGGCTATGTATGAGACGATGCGTGCTTACAGGGAGTTCGAGCTTATTCCCACTACCACCAGACAGGAGTGATTCATTGTGACAACGAACCAAGGTCTTAAGATTGCCGTCATCGGCGGAGGTTCTTCCTATACCCCCGAACTGGTAGAAGGCTTCATCCTCAATCATAAGGAGCTTCCGGTCCGGGAGCTGTGGCTCGTAGACATTGAGGCTGGTCTGCATAAGCTGAACATCGTGGGCGCTCTGGCGAAGCGTATGGTGGAAAAGTCCGGCCTGCCGATCGAGGTCCATCTCACCACCGACCGCCGCGAGGCCATTGCCGGTGCGGACTTCGTCAGCACGCAGATCCGCGTTGGCATGCTGGATGCCCGCGCCCGCGACGAAGCGATTCCGCTGAAATACGGCGTGATCGGCCAAGAGACGACCGGTCCCGGCGGCATGCTGAAGGCGCTGCGCACCATCCCGGTCATTCTCGGCATCTGCCGGGATATCGAGGAGCTGGCACCGGACGCCTGGCTGCTCAACTTCACCAATCCCGCAGGTATGGTCACCGAAGCCGTGCTGCGGTACTCCAAGGTGAAGAGCATCGGTCTCTGTAATGCCCCGATTGGCCTAATTAAGCAGGTATCGGCCAAATATGGCGCGACCCCTGACCGGATCTACGCCGAGTTCGTCGGCCTGAACCACCTGCACTGGATTACCCGCATTGATGTGGAGGGTGAAGACAAGCTGCAGGAGATGCTGGAGGATACCACTGGCTACAGCGCGAAGAATGTTCCGGCACGCGAATGGAACCCCGAATTCCTGAAATCGCTGCACGCCTTGCCTTCGTATTATCTGAAGTACTTCTACATGACCGATGCGATGCTCGCGGAGCAGCAGGAAGCCGCCGCCCAAGGCGGGAACCGTGCCGAAGTCGTTAAGCGTGTGGAGGAGGAGCTGTTCGCCATCTACAGCGACCTTGCGCTGGATGAGAAGCCGAAGCAGCTGGAGCAGCGCGGCGGAGCCTTTTATTCCGAAGCGGCCGTGAACCTGATGCGCTCGCTTTATAGTGGCACCAATGACATTCAGACGCTGAATGTGGCAAACCGGGGCACCATAGACTTCCTGCCGGACGATGCCAGTATCGAGGTGAACTGTGTCGTCACTAAGACTGGCCCCCTCCCCCTCCCGCTGACCCAGATTCCGCCGATGGCGAAGGGGCTGATTCATGCCGTCAAAGTCTATGAACAGCTCGCCATCGACGCCGCTGTTACTGGAGACCGCAGTCTGGCGATCCAGGCGCTGGCCCATCACCCACTCGTCCCTTCCGTGGAAGTAGCCATCGCCATGCTGGATGAGATGCTCGAAGCGAACAGGGAGTATCTGCCGTCCTTTTTCGGTCAGGACTAATCCCTTAACACCAACAAAGAGCCTGCGCCAACCACAGTTCATTCTGCGGCCGCACAGGCTCTTCTCTTATTTCGCAATGGTATAACGGTAGGTTTCGCCCCCGATGCTGAAGTCGGCATATAGCGGCTTGCCGCTGGACTTCACTTCATCAGGCACCTCGGCCAGGAACACCAGCGTGCCGTTCTTCAGCGGTTCGATCTCTGACAGACTGGTATAGGTGAAGTCTTCCCCGCCCTTCTCTTCCATGGTATCAAAGGTACTATACTTGTATTTGTTGTCGTAGGTAACCTCCACATCCGCTACATCCTCTGCATCCATAGCCTCACCTGCCAGGTTCTTCACCTTCAAGGTGATCGCCAGATAGATTGTCCCTGGTTCCTTGGCTTCATAGTAGGTGTAGAAGGACCCCGGATTGGAAGGACTAATCTTTTTGCCAAAAGAAGTCTTAGTTACGGTATACTCACCCGTCCCCTCAATAACCAGCGGCGTGCCTTTTACCATCAGCTTGTGGTCATCCCCGGATTCAGGCGCTGCGGGGCTGTCTTCGGTAGTAAGAAGTTCAGCTGTACCGCCCTCCTCTTCCGCTGTCACAGGCTTTACCAGGCTCTCCTTTAACATCTCATTCTGTTCCTTTAGGAATTTGTTCTCCTTTTGCAGCTCACTAATCTCTGTCTTCAGCTTGTCCAGGTCTTCTGGTGCGGGACCCGCCTTATCCGAGGAACACCCGGTTACGGATACGGCAAGCATGGCAGCAGCAAGCCAGAGGCCCCCTGATTTCATCTTCATAACACACCCCAATATTTGTATTTTAATCTTCCCTATTATAGGGCAAATCCTGAGTAAAAGATTGAAAAATATGTAACATATCCACCATTATTGTCGAATAAAACAGCGAATGGGAGCCGTAATCGTCATCCCCTGTGCTGCTTGCGGTACTGGAGAGGGGAACGCCTTGTAATGGCCTTGAACACCCGCCCGAAATGCGCAATGCTCTCAAATCCCGTCTCCGCCGCCACCCGGGTGATCGGCCACTTCGTCTGTGTGAGCAGCGCCTTCGCCTCACGGATGCGGACATAGTTAAGGTATTCGATGATGGTGAAGCCTGTCGTCTGCTTGAAAATCCGGCACAGATATGTTGCGCTTATGAAGAACTGCTCGGCAACTCCCCCAAGACTCAGCCGCTCGCTGTAATGGTTGTCCAGATATTCGATAATGCTGTACACCCGGCGCTGCCCCTCGCTCTGCTCCGGGGAGACCAGGGCGGGCTTCGCCCTCCTTATCCGCTCCAGCGTAATCAGCAGTTGCAGCAGCAGCATCCTTGTATATTCAGTGCTCCAGCGCAGCCCCATCTTCTGTTCCTCCTGCATCGCCTGGAGCAGATCTGTAATGACTCCTTGTTCATGCGCCGTGGGCCGCAGCAGGAAGCTCTCGCCTTCGAACACATTCATCCAATCTGCCCCGGGTGCCACCGGCTCCAGATAGGCATCATTGAAGCTGATCAGTACCCGCTCATGTGGCAGATGGCTTCCACCAGTTGTGCGGTGAAGGTGATTTTTGTTAATAAACACGAGGTCTCCGGCCTCCAGCGCGTACATTCCATTGCGGATATAATAGTGCCGCTGCCCGGACAGCAGATAATATATTTCGTAGAAATCATGGAAATGGTCGGTGTCCATATTGAAATGCCCGATGCGCCTCAGCTGCTCAATCTGAAAGATAGGTTCCACCTTCACCAAGCCCCCTGCCAGGATAAGATATACACACTTTTGAGCAAAATAGACTAAATACCGTTCACTTTCTGCATTTTCTATACTATAAAATAGAATCAAATCCAAGTAAATGGAGTGATCCCCTTGTCCAAAAAGAAATATGCACTTGTCGGCACTGGCGGCCGGGCTGAATTTTTCTATGGCGCTATTGTTACCGCTTACAAGGAAACCTCCGAGCTGGTGGCCTTCTGCGATGTCAATCAGACACGGATGAATTTCGCCAATCATATGCTTACGGGCAAATACGATTATCATGAGGTTCCTACGTATAAGGCTGAAGACTTCGACCGGATGATCACCGAGACCCGGCCCGACTTCGTGCTGGTGACTACGATTGACCGGACGCATCACAAGTACATCATCCGCGCGATGGAGCTGGGCTGTGATGTCATTTCCGAGAAGCCGATGACGATTGACGAGGAGAAATGCCGGGAGATCTTCGATGCGATTGAGCGTACCGGCCGGAATCTGCGGGTAACCTTCAACTACCGCTATGCGCCGCATAACACGAAGATCCGTGAGGTCATTATGGACGGCGTGCTGGGCGAAATTCTGTCCGTGAACTTCGAGTGGCTGCTGAATACCCAGCATGGAGCGGACTATTTCCGCAGATGGCACCGCGACAAGCGGAACAGCGGCGGCCTGCTGGTGCATAAATCGACGCATCACTTCGACCTGATGAACTTCTGGCTGGGGTCGCAGCCGGACACGGTCTTCGCCATGGGCGATCTGCGCTTCTACGGGAGAGAGAATGCCGAGAAACGGGGCATCACCGAGTTCTACCAGCGTGCCTACGGCAGCAAGGCTGCCGAGAACGACCCGTTCGCGCTACACCTGGACCGTAATGAACACCTGAAGAGCATGTACCTGGATGCCGAGCACGAGGACGGGTACCAGCGCGACCAGAGTGTGTTCGGGGACAATATCAGCATCGAGGACACTATGAATGTCATGGTCAAATACAAGAATAAGACCGTCATGAACTATTCGCTTAACGCATATATGCCGTGGGAGGGCTTCATCATCGTGTTCAACGGTACACAAGGCCGGATGGAGGTGCGGATTACCGAGCAGTCCTACGTCAATTCCGGCGGCAAAAAAGAGAACGAAGGCGCGCTGGAAGGCGTCAGCATCATGATCTATCCGCACTTCAAGGAGCCTTACCGCGTAGAGTTCGAGAGCAGCAGCGGTGGACACGGCGGCGGTGATCCGGTGCTGCTGAGCGATATTTTTGACAAAAAGCAGGAAGACCGCTTTAACCGCGCAGCTTCGCACAAGGACGGCGCGATGTCCATCATGACGGGTATAGCCGCTAACCGCTCCATGAAGACCGGCCAGCCGGTGCGGATCGCTGACATCTGGCGGGGGTAGGTAGAGTAGGTAGGCGCCCAGTGTACCAGCAAAAATGTGATGAGCCATGCATGTTAATGCAGCAGCCCCCTTTTGCCGCGGGATTGTGGTGAAAGGGGGCTGTTAAGTACACATTCACCCTAACGGGTGAATAGTGTTCTACTTCGCGGCTGCACACGGCCATTGTGTTCGGTTTTTCGCATACACTGGTCCGCTCACCGTCACGCCAGCACATTGTATTCGGTTTTTCGCCTATATTCTTTTCTCAGCAAAAAAAAGACCCTTCATTTAAGAAGGGCCTTAGCTTGCATTGCGGTTAAAACCATTATGCGGTCAAGAGGACTCGAACCTCCACGATATTGCTACCACTGGCACCTGAAGCCAGCGCGTCTGCCAATTCCGCCATGACCGCAAAGAAAACAATCAATGCAATGCAAGAAGTAATATATCATGAATTCTTCAGAAGAACAAGTCTTTTTTTATTTATCATGGTTAAGGAGGGACATAGCTGCATTGGGAAGGGGTTAGCTGGCGCTTCACAGCTTGCCTCAACTAACGGTTGATTTATTAATACCGCGCGCCCTACTCCAGTATATGGGTTATTTCGAGAGTGGAGATTATAATTGACTTACGACGTCGGAATCCATTATAGGAGTTGTACTGCACATGATCGTTAGCGAAAAAGTTGGTAAACGGATTGCTACCCTCCGCAAAACGAAAGGCTTGTCCCAGGAACAATTAGCGGAACTGCTCCATGTCAGCGCCCAGGCGGTATCCAAATGGGAGACCGGCAAGTCTCTGCCGGAGACAGCCACCCTTCCCCTGCTGTCCGCCGCATTGAATCACTCGATTGACAGCATTCTCCTGCCCCAGGAGCTTGTAGTGCTCTCTGCAATCTATACGGACGGACAGCAGGAGCTGGATGTTACCCAGCTTGTGAACCAGTTCGTAGCCTCAGACCGCTTAAGCTTAATCCCCGGGGAGCACCTTTTCCCCCACTCATGGACCGACAGCCGCCTGAAGCTGCTGCTTGTTACCTATGAGACCCCTGACGGCATGTATTCGACCTTTGTGCTGAAGGACCAGCTGCTTACAATAGACATCCATTCGAACGGGTATGTCTCAACCAGTGATGAGCTGCAGATTATTGCTGCCCATTATGGGAATGAACAGGCATACCGCAGCGTTGCGGACAAAATGAAGCATTACGAGCATTTCCGCTGGACTCAGTTCACCGCCACACATGAGCTGTTTCCCAGTCTGATCGGCAACGATGGTCAAGACTACCTGCTGCTGGTCTACCTGAATACTGAAGGCATTCATGCCGTAAGCTGCGCGGAAGGCGAACAGATTCATTACAGCGGGGAACGCAGTCATCTCTATCAGACCCGCTCCTCCCGGGATCAGTGCATTATTGAAGGGATTCCGCGGCTGGGCTTCGGACGGGGTCAGGATTGCTCCTGGGCAGGGGCCATGACGCTCGCCCTTACCGCCAGAGGCGTAGTGACCACCTACGAGCAGGTGATGGGCTATTCGGGAGCCTGCTGGAGAGTGGCTTTTGAACCGGCATGGGACTACAGCGCTGCGGATGCCCTTGTCGTCTATGATTACTCCATCCCCGCCTGCAAGGCTTATGGACTAAGTGCCCGCCGGGCCAATCGGTTGGAGCCGCAGCAGCGCACAGCCGAGAAGCTGGCGATTCTGGAGGATATCCGCCAAGGCAGACTGCCCCTTGCCATTAACCTCAGGGTAGCGCCGGAATGGGGAGTCATTACAGGATATCTGGCGGAGGGGGATGTGCTGCTGTGCCGCAGTTATTTTGACGATGAGACCTTCAGTGAGCTTGAAGCTGATGCTGAATTCCAGGCTCATATGAGGATAAGCCAAGGGTATCTCCATGTGGATCAATGGCCTTACCGGTTGATTCGCCTAGGCGATCAGTCAGAGGCCCCGTCTGCGCTTGAGAATCTGTATGCATCGCTCCGTGTTAAGCTGGAATCTATGCAGGCTGAGACCCTGTCCAACAGCAGCTCTTATGCATCAGGCTTCAAGGCGCTGGAGCTATGGAGAGAGGGACTGCTGGATCACCCTTGGTATGCCGCAGCAGACGAGGAAGCCTTCAGCCGCAGGTTATCCGTCAATCATTTCTGCATGATGGCCCTAGCAGATGCCCGCCGCTGCGCCGCCGCCTACTTACATGACTCTCTGCCGCTGGTGCATGACCCGCAACAACATGCTGCCTTGGCGGAGATGACGGAACTCTACGGGGAAATGGCTACCCTGCTGGATAAATACTATAAGGAGATGCCCGACCCGGCCATACTCCGAACAACCGGCGCTGCCCCGAGAGCCAGCTGGACGACCCGGCAGCGTGAGCAGCAGGCAGAGCTGCTGGCGATGGTTGCCACAATGGAGCATCGGGGAGACACTCTCGCACAAACGGTGCTGAGCCTCGCCTAAGGGAGCGTTGTTGTATAACATGCAGCAGCTTAAGCAGAAGCGCCGAACGCTTTTGCTTAAGCCAGCCTGCTATCTGAAGTTAGTCTAATTTACGGACCGGCCGCAGCACCGCATACCCGTAACCCTCTGGAAAATGCCGCTGATAATCCTGCTTCTCCTCTTCATCCCACACATAGCCCATAACCGCAGGATCATAATTCCAAGCCACTTCCTCAACGATACGCATCACCTGCCCATTATCCTGCAAGTAATCAAAGGGCGGATGAAAAAAGACCAGATACTCCGATTCCGGGATATCCCAACACTCCATGCCTTGGGGAACCGCCCCGTCGTAGTCAGCCGCGACAAGGATACCATACAGATAGCCTTTGCGCCCCTCCTGATAGAACCAGCCTGCCGTCTGGCCCAGTTGCCCCTGGAGCGTATGGTGCGACATACTCTCAAGGGTTCCAGAGACCTCATCACAGTCATGCCCATTCTCCCAGAATCCTCCGTAATTGTTAGAGCCGATATCGCGGATGCCAATAAACTTATGCGCCGGTATGAACTCAAGCTTGATCTCTGCTTCCTGCAAATGCACCTGTCTCATTCTATCCCGCTCCTTGATCAGATAATGATAAGGAGAGAACACCTCAGCACGAATGGCCAGCGGAATCGGCTGTGGAGCCTTCCGGTAAGCATGGGGAGTGAGCTTGAAGGCTCTGAGAAAGGCCCGCGTGAACGCCTCCTGGGAAGAAAAGCCGAACTTCACGGCAATATCCAGAATGCGCACATCCGTGTCCCTAAGCTCCAGTGCCGCCCGGCCAATTCGGCGCTGCCAGACATAATCCCGCAGCGTCATCCCGGTCAGCACATGAAATTGCCGGGTGCAGTAATACGGCGAATACCCTAAATGCTTCGACATCTCCAGCAGCGTAGGCGAAGCCGCAAGATCCTCCTCCACCCAGTCAATCATGCGCTGCACCATCTCATTCCATTCGTACATTGTTGTTCTCCTCCTTCCATTGCTGATTTTAGCAGAGGCCTAGAGTGTACATATGACTTGAGTTGCAGTGTGTTAACGGCCGATCAAAAAGGACACCCGCAGGTGTCCTTTAGATTTTTACTATGTGCGCTTCATTATTCGGCCTCTTTGGTTCGGTCTATCACTGTGAAGAAGAAAGGTTCACTCTCTTTCATTAGTAGGCCAGCAACCGTCGCTTGATATTGTGTATTGGGAGTAAGTCTACTATACCAGTAGGAGGCTTGTTCACCGAACATAAAAAACTCTCCAATTATATTACCATCCTTGGTCTTAAGAAAGAAATGCGATTCGCCGGATAGACCAGGAACATAAACATCTAGCTTAGTCCTGTCACCATAGACCACACCAACCACCGTAGGTGTGGGAGTAACTGGTTTACTGGCTACTACGACCTCAACAGGCTTACTAGGGAGTTTCTCGTATCCCTTGGCGGTTACATATAGAGTTTCTCCGGCAACAAGTTGCGAATTAAGATACATCCAAAAATTTTTAGAGGATGGGCCGAAATTCTTTGACAGCCCCAAAATAGTTCCGTCTGCACGTCTGACAATGATGTCCGAGTCTCCATCAGATGTGCCATAGATTTCCCTATCATATTCATAAACAACTTTCGTAACGACCGGTTGCGCTGTTACAGCCGTAGGTGCTAGAACAGTAATGTAGGCAGGCTCGCTCTTTCTTTTATCTCTCGCCTGGGCATAGACCTTCAGCTTCTCACCAGCATGGAAAAGCGGGGAATTAGAATTACCAAGATAGATATCAAACATGCTACCATAGCTACTAGCTATCCCAATTATTGTTCCATCTTCCCTGGTTAATGTAATATCAGCAGAAGATTCTTCTGTGGTGCCTCTGATCCTATTGGTATCGTCATACACCACGCTGGTCACTACCGGCGCCTTAGTCTGCGGTCGTTCGAATACCTTCACCTCAAACCGCTGGCTTGTCCAACCGCGATCTGTGTATAAGGTCACAAATAATTTATCATTAGCCTTCAGATGCAGATCCGGATTATAGTTATATAGATCAATGTCAAAGAACGTATCGTATTTACTGGTAAGGGTGTAAAGTTGCTCCCCGTTCTCCAGCTCGATCTTAACACTGAAAGGCATACCCAAACCTTTGACACTGCCGCTAATATAAGGCAAATCTGTATAAGTAATTGGCTTAACCTCAGCTTCAGGCAGCTTCTGTATAACTGTGAGGTCCGGCAGAACCAGATTTTTGCCTGCTAACACTGTGAATTCCTCTGTAAAGTATGTGTACGGCGAGATAGGGATAAGTACAACATAAGTCCCCGGCATCACATTGTCAAAAGCGAACTCTCCGCCTTTTCCAACGATAGCCGTATAAGTCGCCCGAGTATCCTTAACTCCTCTTAGATAGATATGAAGGTTGTAGGCAGGAAGAGGCTTATTCTCAGTGTAAGGCTGAGCAAACAGACGCCCAGTCACAGTCACATTAGCCTTAGGCACAGTAATCGCTTCAGATAGTACAGGGCTTCCACCCTTATATGACAAGGAGTATACCGCCAATTGCTCAGCCTCGCTAATTGCTATTGAAGGGATTGTAAGTTGTACTGTTGCTTTATTATCAAGCAGCGTAACCAGAGTAACCTCTACCTTATGAAACTCGCCATGATTGACCTGTTCGAGAACTGCGAAATCAGCAGCATCTGGTATGCTGTCCAGGTTCCGGTTGAATACGACTTCAACCATACCATTGGCCGCGGTAATTCCGGTTACAGCCATCGCCGGTACAGGAGTAGACCCGTTCCCACCGCCGGTACCCGGATCAGGAGAACCGCCGCCAGTTACAGGTGCAGCAGGTTGTTGTTCTTTTGGCAGCTTAGGGTCCGGGACGCCTTCCGACAATACAACGCCTTTGACTTGGCCTTCGCCGGAAATCTTCAGCTTACTCTTCATTTCCAGCTGATCAATAACAACATTCTTGCTGAAATTCAGAGTAGGAATCACCAGATTCTCTTGGATGAGCAAATTAGCTACGCTGCCTGAGCGAACATTGAACTCTTTGAGGCTACCGCCTACAGAAACCTTCTTAAAGTCTCCGGCAAGCACCACTGTGCGCTCTGATGAAGATGTCTGAGCATCAGGAAGCACGGTTACATTCACAAAACCATCGCCGGTAAGATCCTTCTCTTCAATAACCGCGCTGGATAGAATCTGTACGTCCTGCACAACGCTTGTACCCTCGGCTACAACTCTCACCGCATGATTCAGCCTATTCACTGATACTGTGTTTAGTTTGCTGTTCCGGATATGAATACTGTTGCTGCCTCCGCCTTCAATACGTGTTACGCCGTCTACTTGAACTTGTTCAAGGTAGGCGTTCCCATCTGCCACCTCTTTAGCAATGACGAGGTCACCCCGGATGTGCATATTGCGGAGCGTGACATTGGAACCTGTAATTCTCACATTATGCTGTACTGTGCTTACTGCCGCATCTCCAAATGTACCTGTCTGATCATAGACCACTGTACTCAGAGCCAGCGCCTTCTTAATTACCACTACAGTCTCGGCACGGGTCATCTTGCGCTGCGGTTGGAAGGTACCATCTGAATTCTTGCTCATGATCCCCTGATCCAAAAGATACCCTACGGCGGCTTTGCTCCAGGCAGGGATAAGATTCGCGTCCTGTGCAGAGCCTGAGGTCGTTGCCCCTTTACTGTCAAAGCCTAATATTCTGGATATGATAACTGCAGTTTCCTGTCTTGTGATTGGCTGGTCAGGACGGAAGGTATAGTCGCTGAATCCGCTGATATATCCTTGAGCGGTAGCTTTCTGCACTTCTATGTACGCAAAATTCACTGGCTTCAGATCCTTGAAGCTGATAGCCTTCGTATCCGAATACTTAAACGCTCTGTTCACGAGTGTTACGAACTCACCTCTGGATACTTCAGCCCCCGGCCGGAAGGTATGATCGGGATAGCCGGTAATGAGTCCTTGATCCAGCCACTGCTGAATATCGGACTCCGCCCAGTGTCCTTTGATGTCTGCCATTTGCCCGGCATCGGCGTAACTCCGTGTAAAGGGTAGAAGAACAAACAATAAGACGATGAAGCAAGTATTTCTTAATGAACGATGGATAGCCAAGAGATTAGGTCACTCCCCAATAGAATTAGCACCGGGACTAAAGTCATGCTTTTTCACTCCAAACCCAGTACTTCAGGGTAATTCAACATGCATATTCATTTCCCTTTTTTTCACTGTAAAATATTTCACGACAATTAAATAGAATTCACAATTTGTATATTTTCAGACCATCTGCCCCCAAAGACAGCCCCGGGTTGTTCAAATATATTCAGCAGAACTCCATACCCGCACAAGCCGCCCCCCAGGTTCTGAGTAAAATAAAGTAAATAGAACAGTGAGGTGAATGACGAATGGCAAATTCAACAAAGCTCCGCAAGCGGGCACAGCAGCTGAAAGGCCAGCCGGTCTGCATCACTTTGCATAATGGGCGTTCCTACGTAGGGTGGATTACAGACCTGAACCAGGAGGCAGTGATTCTGTCCAGACCCAGCACGCGTAAGGGGCCACCCTCGAAACGGAAAACCTCTTCAGCTGCGCGCAGAGCAGAGGTATCCGGCTTCATGCCTCTACTCGGCTCGCTGATGGGCGGGGGAGGCGGGGCGGCCGGTCTCGGCGGGGGTCTCGGACGGTTCATGGGCATGTTCGGAATGGTGCAGAAGGCTATGCCGGTGATGAAGATGGGCTACAACATGATCAAGTCGATCCGGCCTTTTCTGGGCGGGCTCAAGGGCTTAATGGGCTAACACTTATATTTTCAAAAAAACGGATGTGCCGCCATTTCGCATGGGCACATCCGTTTTGGTGTGGAGCTTCTTACGCCGCCGTTGGCAGCACGGTCTCCGGTCTATTTTTTGACCACCTTGAAGTTATCCTCCAGCAGCAGCCAATTCTGCGGAAAAGGCAGGCCCAGCTTCCAGTAGCTGATGCCCCGCAGCCCTAACTCCTTGATCAGATCGAACTTGGCCTGAATCGAGCGGGCATCCTCAAACCATACCTTATGCTGCCGCCCCTCGTCATCGGTGTAATTGAAATGCGGCGCCTGGGCTTTATAGTCATACAGAATTGCTGTATTCCTGTTCCTTGCCAGATCAATGGCTGCCTGCGGACTGAGCGCTTTGGCATATTGCCCGCCCGCTACAAAAGGTAACGTCCAATCATAACCGTACAGATTCTGGCCCATCATGATTTTACCGGCGGGCATCTCGCTTGCTGCATAGGTCAACACCTGACGGACAGGCCCGATGGGAGAGACAGGCATCGCCGGCCCCCCGCTGTAGCCCCATTCATACGTCATAATAATGACGAAGTCAGCCACCTCGCCGTGGACCTTATAGTCATGCGCCGTATACCAGGCCCCAACCTGTGACGCACTTGTCTTGGGGGCAAGGGCGGTGGACAGCAGGAAGCCCTCCTTGTGAATGACCTCTGCCGCTTTCCGCAGAAAAGCATTGTACGCTTCACGGTCCTCCGGCCGGAGAAACTCCAGATCAAAGTGGATATCCCGGAAGTTCAGCCGCTTCGCTTCCGCAATGATGTTCTCAAGCAGCCGGTCCTGAACCTCCTGATCGTTCAAAATGATGCGCCCGAGCTCCGAGCTGAATTGGGCATCCTCCAGATTCGTCACAACCATCATCAGCGTCACCTGATGCTCTGCGGCAATGGAGGCGAGACCGTCCAGGGGCGGCGGCACCAGTGTTCCATCCCGCTTGATCCGGAAGCTGAACGGTGCGAGATACGTCAGCTCAGGAGCAGCCTCACGTGCAGCATTCTGCAGCGGCTGGGAGACACTCTCCCCTCGGGGCTCCACATAAGCGTTCACTTCCGCCTGCCGCCTCGGTCCAGGGGGAAGGTACAGACGGAGCCCGACCTGCAGCGGCTGATTCAGTGTCAGCCCGTTCACCTCCGCCAGCTCGCTTGCCTTCAAGCCGAACCGCTTGGCGATGCTGTAGTAGCTGTCGCCCGGCTGCACCCAATAATACTGTCCGGCAATCGGGATTACCAGCGCCTGCCCTGCCACCAGGCTTCCCGGCGCAGAGAGCTGATTCGCCTCAGTTATCGTATCAGTGCTTACTCCGTAGGCCTGTGAAATGCCATACAGCGTCTGGCCCGGCTGCACTACATGTATTTGCATACGTTCCTGCCATCCCTTCATAGTAGCCGTTTTATCTCTATTTTATTCGGCGGCCGTGCGGGTATGCGGAATCAGGCGGATATCAGGATAACCCCTTAGCATGTAAATTCTTGTATTTGCAAAAAAAGACACCCCGGAGGGTGCCATGATGCTGTTGCTATGAATGGTTGAGATACTATGGCTGCTGATGCTATACCCGCTTGAATTCAATCCATTCAATCTGCAGGCCAGGCTTGACGAAGTCCAGCTTCAGCTCATACCGTCCGGCTTCCAGCTCAACCTTGACCAGCTTCTGTCTGATCCACCGGCCTTCCGTCCCGTTCGTCTGAATGGTGGTTACCGCTTGTCCATTCAGAGTCAGGTTGCAGGCGCTCTGCGCAAGCTCAGGCTCAGGGGACATGATGCTGACAATAATGCGGTATTGACCCGCTTCATCTGCCTGAATGTAAGTCGGGCCGGACACCGCTGGAGTTACCTGTGCGTTCTCGCTCAGAACCTGTACATGCTCAGCCGCGATAGCCAGATCAGCCTTGAACGTATCGACCGCTTCAATAATCTCATGCTTTCTGGAGAATACAGGTGCCTTCATAATAAACTCACAGATGTTGATTGCCGAACGTTGAAGCTCCCCGCGGGTAAGCGTACCGTTCTCCAGTGATGCGATCGTATTGTCATCGTAAGCGTTCACTTCAGCCCCGTAATTGCTGACGACCATGTACAGATCGTTCTGGGCACGGACCATCCAGTTCATATTCTTACGGTCTGCCGGCCCTCCGTTCACCACATCGTTCATGATGGCCCACCAGTCGGTCATGACGATCCCCTGGAAGCCCCATTCGCCGCGAAGCAGCGTGGTGTTGAGGTCATAGTTGGAGGCCGCCCAATGCCCGTTCACCGGGTTGTAGGAGGTCATGATCGAATTGGCTCCGCCCTGCTTGACTGCGATTTCGAAGCCCTTCAGGTAGATCTCACGCAGCGCGCGTTCCGATACGACAGCATCAACTTTACTGCGGTGCTTCTCCTGATTGTTGCAGGCAAAATGCTTCAGCGTCGCATTAGAGCCGCCCTTCATAATTCCGCGCGTGCAGGCGGCAGCGAAGATTCCTGAGATCAGCGGATCTTCGGAGAAATATTCGAAGTTACGCCCGTTCAGCGGGCTGCGCCGGATATTCAGCCCCGGTCCCAGCAGCGCATCCACCTGGTTGCGCAATAATTCCTGGCCTTCCATGAGATACAGTTCTTCCACCAGCTCCGCATTCCATGTAGCGGCCAGCAGGGTTCCAATTGATACCTGTGTTGCCTTAGCTCCACTATCCATACGGATGCCGGAAGGGCCGTCCGCTGTAGCTGCAACCGGAATGCCGTAGCTGAACAGACTGTCGCTCACGCCCCCGAACGCCGATGCCGTACCCGGAGTGACCAGAGGGCTGCTCATTCCTTCGCCCCGGACAATCGCCGCCAAATCCTGGTCGCTTAGCTGGGCAATGAAGGTGCTCATGCTAACTTTTCCGTCATGGACATCTCTCAGGGTATATCCCTGATTGCCAGTCTGCGGAAGCTGCTGCGGCAGATTGCGTTCAATCCGCTCCGCCAGATCTACCTTGCGCGTTGGCACCTCGGAGGAGACAAGCTCATACGAACCGTCTGCCTTGCGGGCACCCGGCTTCATCCGCATGAAGCTCTCGGTAGGCGCCATAGCCTCTTGCAGCTGTTCCACGACCTTAAGCTCATCCAACACATAGCCTTCTTGTCCATCCAGAAGCACTGCTGATACCGCTTTGACACTAGTTCCTGCATAGAAGCGGTAGGTTCCGGCTTCCAGCACATAAGCGGAAGCATGCCCGGTCACTCCGGCGTCATCATAGGAAGCCACGGAATGGAGCGGGAAGCTCACGATAAGGCGCTGAGACTCACCAGGCTCCAGCAGCTTGGTCTTAGCAAAGGCTGCAAGCACTTTAGCCGGTTGACCCAGCTGTCCCTGCGGCGCTTCAACATACACCTGCACCACTTCTTTTCCCGCATAAGCTGCTCCCGTATTCGTTACGGTTACACCAATTTCAATCTGTGGCTCGCCCGCCAGGTTCACCAGCTTCGCTTCCTCCGGCTCCAGCTTGAAGGTCGTGTAGGAGATCCCATAACCGAATTCATACTGAACCTTGTCGGGGCAGAAGGTCTCGAAATAACGGTAGCCCACATAGATATCTTCCTCGTACAGGTTCTTGAACTCATTGCCGTAGTTACGGGTCGACGGGTAATCCTCAATGGAATATGCGATGGTGTCCGTCAGCTTGCCGCTAGGTGTCACTTCTCCGGCCAGAACATCGGCAATCGCGTGGCCGCCTTCCATGCCTCCATGCCAGGAATAGATCACAGCAGAGATAGGATTCACATAAGCGGCATCATTCACCCAGCTCATATCTATAATGTTAGACACGTTGAGCACCACAATCGTCTGTTCAAAATGAGCCGCAACCGAGACAAGCATCGCCTTCTCATCTTCCGTCAGCCGGTAGCTGCCTGCGGTATCGGCATTATCCTGATCCTCGCCCGCTGTACGTCCAATAACCACAACCGCTTTGGCTGACTGGCTTCGTGCTTGCTTCACCAGCTCGTCCGTAAGCGGCATTTCCTTCTGGTTCCACGGCTCCGCAGCCCATACCTTGCCGCCGTCATCGAACGGGTTAAGCCCGATCCAGGCCTCGTAGGCTGCAGCCAGCTCTTCATTCACGCTAATGTTCTTCTTGCTGCGCAGTCCATCCAGCAGATTCGTCGTATATGCAACGTGAACGCTACCGCCCGATCCTGTACCGCTGCGGTAGTAATTCACCTGTATTCTGCCAAAAACAGCAACGCTCTCACCGTTACCCAGCGGGAGCACCTGTCCCTCATTCTTCAGCAGTACCGCACCTTCTGCGGCTACCGTCCGGCTAAATTCTGCAAAACCCTCTAACGGCACTCCAATGTTCTGTGTACTCAATTGGTTTCCTCCTGTATGTTCATTTCCCATGCTGTGGGTTGATTCTATAAATAACGCCCTCCCCGCAGGGAATTTACGTTACCTTGAATCTGTATGGTCCTTCATATAGCATATCCTTCTAAGGATATAAGCTCCAGCCATATTATTCAAGCACCGCTTGCCGGATTGCCGGGATGCGCATCTTTCTGCATAAATTTTTTTAGTGGAAAAGACAATACTAAAATAAAAAGACACCTGTGCGGGCGTCTTTCAAGCCTGTTCCTATGCAATCCGCTCCGCCTGAAGAGATACGGCCGGATCTTCTATTTATTTTATCTGCGGCGGCGGCCCTTCATCATGCGGTTGTACATAATAAGAGCAGCAACGATCATACCCAGCATGGCTACACTGCCTGCCGATTCCTGCGACATGCCGAACATAAGGCAAATACTTGTCACTAACTGTCTTGTCAGCAGCGCAACCGCAATCAGCATGATGGGCCGCCATATGTTATATCCTCTCACTTCAGCAACACTCCTAACCCGGATTTCAATAACCGTATGATTCATCATTCCATGAACCATCAGTTTCTATTATAGCACAAGAAGGAATGCGCATACATTTTGCAGGCGGCCAGGGAGGTGGTTTACGCTTTTGACAAGAACGTATGTTCGGTATATAATGCACTCATATGAGGGGGATTGAGACCGTGGATGTAATGGAGAAACTAGAGATTCTGACCGCTTCAGCCAAATACGATGTGGCCTGCACTTCAAGCGGTTCTGACCGCAAGGGCCAGGCCGGGGCGCTCGGCAACACCTCCGCGATGGGCATCTGTCACAGCTTCGCGGCGGACGGGCGCTGTATCTCACTGCTGAAGGTGCTTATGACCAACGGCTGTGTATATGATTGTGCCTATTGCATCAACCGCAAATCTAACCCCATTCGCCGGGCAGCCTTCACCCCCGAAGAGATCGCAGATATCACCATGCAATTCTACCGCCGTAATTATATAGAAGGACTGTTCCTAAGCTCGGGCATTATGCGCAGTCCGGACTATACTACAGAGCAGCTGATCTCAGCGCTTGAGCTGCTGCGCAATGTCTATCATTTTAACGGTTATATTCATGTAAAAGCCATCCCTGGAGCAGACGAAGCCCTGCTGTCCAGACTGGGTCTGCTCGCCGACCGCATGAGCGTCAACATCGAGCTGCCCTCGCAGGAGAGTCTCGGACGCCTCGCCCCCGATAAGAGCAAGGTGTCCATCCTGAAGCCGATGGGGCTGATCACGAACCGGATCAAAGAGAACCGCTCCGATATCGTCCGGTATAATCACGCACCCCGCTTCGCTCCGGCTGGACAGAGCACCCAGATGATCGTGGGGGCAACGCCAGATACCGATTACCAGATCCTTAATCTGACGGAAGGCTTATACCGCAAATACGCACTCAAGCGTGTATTTTTCTCGGCCTATACCCCTGTAGTAGAGGATTCCCTCCTGCCCGCTCTAGACACCAAGCCGCCTCTGCTGCGGGAACACCGACTCTATCAAGCCGATTGGCTCCTGCGCTTCTACGGCTTCAAGGCGAATGAATTATTGGATGAGGCCGTGCCGAACTTCAACCCACTGCTGGACCCCAAATGCAGCTGGGCCGTTAACCACCGGGAGCAATTCCCCGTTGAGATCAATCGCGCCCCGTACGAAATGCTCCTGCGTGTACCCGGCATCGGCGTAAGAAGTGCACAACGGATCGTGAAGGCCAGACGGGCCGGATCGCTCGATTTCCATGCGCTGAAGAAGCTGGGAGTGGTCCTCAAGCGTGCCCAGTTCTTCATCACCTGCAAAGACAAACCGCTGGAAGGGCTGAAGGTAAGCGAGCACACCCTGCTTCGCTCACTCATGTCAGGGCAGGAACTGGCACCTAATCAGCCGCCGCAAGTTGAGCAGTTAACGCTATTCGACGACTTCAACCTGTCGGCCCTTCCGGCAGCAGGCGGTTGGGACCTGCTCAAGAAGGGGGCGAAGGCCTGATGTTCAAGCCGTCCGCACTGGCGTACACCTATGACGGAAGCTTCGAGGGTCTGCTGTGCTGTGTATTTGAGAGCTATGCCTGGAAGGAGATTCCACTGGCGATTCATGCTGAGGGCGGGGAAATAGGTCTGCTGCTGGAAGCCAAATGGATTGAGACTGACAAGGAGAAGGCAGCGCGGGTGCTGAAGTCCCTGCCGCTGCGGATCAGCCGCGAAGCCGAGGAGCTGGTGCGTCTGGGCTTCTGGAGCTGCGCCCCCGATAAGGAGATGCTGCTGCTGAACTTCCTGTATCTCGGCTTCCGGCATGGCCGCAAGGTCATGAATTTGCTGGCCGATGACACCGTTAATAGTCTGATGAAGGCCGTTCAGCAGCTCCGGCATGAAGCGCATCTGTATACGGGCTTCGTCCGCTTCTCCGTATACGGCCCGGTCATGGCCGCAGTGATTGAGCCGCAGGGCTATGTGCTTCCTGTGATTCAGGAGCACTTCTGCGACCGGTTCCAGGGGGAGAGCTTCATGATCTATGATCAGACGCACGGGGCTGCGCTGATTCATGAGCCCGGGCGGGAGGCCATCGTACCGTTAAGCGGGTGGACCCCGCCCGAGCCCGATGAGACGGAGGAAGCGTACCGCCGCTTATGGACCGGCTTCTATAATGCCATCGGCATCAAGGAGCGCCGCAACGACCGGCTGCGTTCCTCCTTAATGCCGAAGCGCTACTGGAAGCATATGGTGGAGATGAACGGGAGGGGCGGTGTGCCTGCACTCGCCGCAGGGCAGCGGAAGAAGGCATTGCAGCCGGAGGATTCAAGGACAGCCGGTTCCCTCCCCGCTGCTTTTAACCCCCAGTTGACAGAATTCTCCCATCTTCTTTAAGTGGGGGATGAATGGAAACGGTTTATTCTACATGGATTCTAACCGCCTAAGATGCTATAATTAAAGTATTCAGTCGTATCTTGGAAAGGTCAGTGAAATTAATGAAATTAGACTCGAATAACCATTCAGTGTTCTCCCTTCACTTTCACCTTATTCTAGTCATCAAGTATCGTAGGAAAGTCATTACAGATCCAATATCCGAACGTCTGAAAGAGATATTTGCATACATTCAGCCTACTTACAATGTGACTTTGCAGGAATGGAATCATGACAGGGATCACGTTCATATCCTAATGAAAACTCATCCTAATACCGACATTTCTAAATTTCTCAACGCTTATAAGAGTGCATCATCTAGGCTGATCAAGAAGGAGTTTCCTACCCTCCGAGAATCACTTTGGAAAGAGGCTTTTTGGTCACGCTCCTATTGCTTGCTTACAACGGGTGGAGCGCCAATAGACGTCATTCAAAAGTACATTGAAAACCAAGGTGTGAAAGGGTGATCGCCATTGCTGAAAGCCTACAAATACCGTATCTATCCAAGCCATGGGCAACAACACTACTTCGCTAAAGTGTTCGGATGCGTTCGCTTCATCTACAACAGAATGCTTGCAGATAAAATTGAACATTACAAGCAAACGGAAACGATGCTGAGGAATACACCTGCACAATACAAAAAGGAATTCGACTGGCTGAAAGAAGTCGATAGCCTTGCCTTAGCGAATACACAACTGAATTTAGACAAGGCTTATAAGAATTTTTATCGGGATAAGAAAACGGGATTTCCTAAATTCAAGAGCAAGAAGACGAATAATCATAGCTTCACAACGAATAACCAAAATGGAACAGTGGCTATAGAGGATGGATATCTCAAGATTCCAAAGCTAAAAACTGGCATCAAAATCAAGCTGCACCGCTCATTCGTGGGACTGATCAAATCATGCACGATTTCAAAAACACCAACGGGAAAGTATTATGCTTCTGTATTGGTTGAAACGGCTATCGTCCAGTTGCCCAAAATGCATACGAAGATTGGCGTTGATCTTGGGCTGAAAGACTTTGCGATGACTTCAAATGGCGAGATCATATCCAATCCTAAATACTTGCGTACGTCTGAAAAGCGATTAGCGAAGCTGCAAAAGGATGTATCGCGGAGGAAGAGGGGAAGCCATAACCGTCATAAGGCTAGGCTGAAAGCTGCCAAGCTACATGAAAAAATAGCGAATCAGCGTAAAGACTTCTTACATAAAACGTCTGCCAAAATGATAAACGAAAACCAAGTCATCGTGATGGAAGACTTACGTGTAAAGAATATGATGCAGAATCACAAACTTGCAAAAGCGATTAGCGAGGTATCTTGGAGTAAGTTCCGTTCGATGCTTGAATATAAGGCTCAATGGTATGGCAGAGAACTTATTATTGCCCCTAAGCACTATGCAAGCAGTCAGCTTTGCTCCTGTTGCGGTTATAAGAACGCAGAGGTGAAGAATCTCGCCTTGCGAGAGTGGACTTGTCCAGAATGTAACGTGCATCATGATCGCGATGTAAACGCTGCTCAAAACCTACTGAAACTAGCAATGTGATATTGCAATGATTGGGCTAGGGACTAGCCTTTGAGCTTGGGTAAACTTGGAGCAGTAGCTTCATTGACCAAGAAGCCGCCACCTCTTAGGTGGAGGGTAGTTCACACAAATAAATACTCATACTTAACTATCTGTGATCTAAGGATTTTGGATACTCTTCCTAGTTGTTTATCATTTTGCTCTATAAATTGTAAGACAGAGGAACGGTTGATCTGAAGAGTTGTATCAAGCGCACGCGCCTGTTTAGAGAAATCTTTGCTAAATGGCTTAGCTTTAACAGTTCGTATAGCAACATCAACCGGCATGGTGAGCGGATAATCCTTGGTGTCTGATAATAGACTTAATCCATGATCAAATAAAGGACACAGCCGGTATCCCGAATCCCCATGAATGAAAGCAATATTGTTCAAGTGACGATCCTCGTTTAACAGCAGGGCATCGAGCGGGAGCATAATCGAGAAGTACTCCAAAGTATCCAGATGTATTGCGTTGCGAATAAATTCAACTATAAACAGTACAGCATCGTGAGTGCTCCGGTCACGGGTAATCTCTTCAAAGCGAATCCCATAGCTTTCAAGGACACGCTGTAAAGTAATAAGACTTTCTCCGGGCATGAGGAAGTCTTCCGAATAACATCCCGGATAATCAGTAGTATCCTCTTCTCTCAAAATGCATTGACTATAAGGAACTATTAACTGGGGATCAATATTGGAACACTTAATAATTTCGTACGAAGCCCATTCCGCTAAGCCCTCGTAGCCAAACTTATTGGCCTTTGCCCATACGTTTCCCATTTTCCATTTCATTTGATCGCCCTTACTGCTACTAATAAAGGTCCGACGAGATTCCTTGTTCACTTGCATAACGGGGATGGACATCCGTACAATTCAGCTCCTCACCAGCGAATCTAATCCAGACATAATCATCATATAGAACGCCATGTGTCTTTTTCACGATATCGGTAGGAACATATTCCTGCAGTCCCATGGATTGTAGGATTTTATCAATATGGTGCCGGGTGCGCGGTACACAGCGGGATTCGAAATAGTCGAGCACATCGCTCACAAGTACCTTTGATTTTCCTGGAAAAGGCAAGAATACCGGCTCCACCGTATCATCTTGCCATACTTCCACAGTCTGGTTCATATAGTGGAGTTTAACCTTAGCAATGACACGGTCATGCTCCAGCACCTCGAACTGGAGAGGAGGGGCTATGAACTTGTTAATATCCATCATCGTCAGCCTCCTGAACACTTCAATAAAGTGATAGTCTTTCTTTTCACAAGTATAAACTAAAAACTGCGGGAAATCCTTCATTCGCCAAAGGTTCCAATCATTCTACAACAAAAGGAGCGCCCCGTAGCCATTACCTGACCCCGGAGCACTCCTTGATTGAAACCTACTATATCACTATTATCTAAAGCCTAGTTCAAAGCCTTCCATACCCAGTTCTCAACCTCTGGAAGATCGATGCCTTCTTCGCGGATGTATGCGTGATGCTTCTGCACGATGGCGTCCATCTCGTCAGCGATAGCCTGGTATTTGCTTGCTTCCGGCAGGCTCAGCACAGCTTCCTTTGTAAGGTCGAAGCGGTCCATCTGGTTGAGTACGCGCATATCGAACGGTGTAGTGATATCGCCATTCTCGCGGTAGCCGTGCACATGCAGGTTGTGGTTGTGGCGGTCGAAGAACAGGTCTTTGATCAGGCCTTCATACCCGTGGAAGGCGAAGATGACCGGTTTATCTTTTGTGAAAAATTGATCAAACTCCTCGTCAGACAAGCCGCGCGGATCGAGCTTCTGGCTTCTCAGCTTCAGCAGATCTACCACGTTGATGTAACGGATCTTCAGCTCAGGCAGCTTCTCATGCAGGATCGAGATGGCAGCCAAGGCTTCCATTGTAGGTTCAGTACCCGAAGAAGCGATAACGAGATCCGGCTCTCCACCTTTGTCGGTGCTGGCCCAGTCAATGATCTTGAGGCCTTTAGTTACCAGTTCTTGAGCTTCATCAGCCGAGAACCACTGCGGACGCGGATGCTTGGAGGATACGATCAGGTTGATCTTCTGGCGGTCATTCAGGATCGTGTCGAAGACAGCAAGCAAGCTATTCGCATCGGATGGCAGATACTCACGGATGAATTCAGGCTTCTTGTCAGCCAGATGGCCGAGCAGACCCGGATCTTGGTGGGTATAGCCGTTATGGTCCTGTTGGAACACGGTAGATGTAGCAATCACATTCAGGGAAGGAATATCTTCTCTCCAGCTCTGATCTGTCGCCTTGCGCAGCCATTTAAAGTGCTGGGTGATCATCGAATCGACCACGCGCAGGAACGCTTCATAGCTGGCGAAGAATCCGTGGCGGCCAGTCAGAACATAACCTTCCAGAATCCCTTCTGCCTGATGCTCCGATAACTGGGAGTCAATGACACGGCCGTATGGAGCGAGGAATTCATCCTGCGGTTCCTGAATGGCATCCATCCATTGGCGCTTGGTCACTTCGAATACTGGTCCCAGTCGGTTAGACATGGTCTCATCCGGTCCGAAGATTCGGAAGTTGCGGTTCTCTTCGTTGAGGGTTACAACCTCTTTCAGGTATTTGCCCAGTACGGCCATATCCTGCGCAATCACTTGACCCGGAACAGAATTATCCAGGGCGTAGTTACGGAAATCCGGCTTGTGCAGGTCTTTAATCAGCTTGCCGGCATTGGTTACCGGGTTCATTCCCATACGTCTGTCGCCGGTTGGCAGAATTTCAGCAAGATCTGCGTTCAGGCGGCCGTTCTCATCGAACAGTTCTTCAGGTCTGTAGCTGTTCAGCCATTCAAGCAATGCCGGAGCATGCTTCATGTTCTTCTGATCTACCGGAATCGGCACCTGATGCGCGCGGAAGGAGCCTTCGTTCGGCACGCCATCCCAGGATTTCGGACCAGTCCAGCCTTTAGGGGAGCGGAAGACCAGCATCGGCCATACAGGGCGTGTAGTATCGTTATTCTCGCGGGCATTCTTCTGAATTGCGGCAATTCTCTCTACAATAGTGTCCAGCACCTTCGCCATTTCCGGGTGCATCAGATCCGGGTCCTCACCTTCCACGAAGAATGCTTCCCAACCGTTTCCGGCGAAATAAGCGGTCAATTCTTCTCTGCTCATCCGGGACAGGATGGTCGGGTTGCTGATTTTGAAGCCGTTCAAGTGCAGAATCGGCAATACGGCACCATCTGTAATCGGGTTGATGAACCGGTTGGACAGCCAGGAAGCGGCCAGAGGACCGGTCTCTGCTTCGCCGTCACCCACAACGACTGCGGAGATCAGGTCAGGGTTATCGAGAATCGAACCCACGCTGTGCGACAGGGAGTAACCCAGCTCGCCGCCTTCATGAATGGATCCAGGTGTTTCAGGAGCAGCATGGGAGGCAACACCGCCAGGGAAGGAGAACTGCTTGAACAGCTTTTTCAGTCCAGGGATGTCCTGGGTGATCTGCGGATAGATCTCAGTGTAGCTTCCGTCCAGATAAGAGTTCGAGACCATCACCTGACCGCCATGTCCCGGTCCTTCGATGTAGAACATGTTGAGATCATATTTTGTGATTACACGGTTCAGGTGCGCATAGATAAAGTTCTGCCCAGGGATGGTACCCCAGTGTCCGATCGGCTTCACTTTGACGTCTGCATCCTTAAGCGGTTCTCTTAACAACGGATTATCCTTCAAATAAAGCTGACCTACGGAGATGTAGTTCGTTGCGCGCCAGTAAGCGTCAAGCTTTGCCAGATACGTTTTGGAGGAATAATCCACCTGTTCGATTGTTAATCCCATGTCTTCCACTCCCTAATCTTTTTCTTTGTAAATTGAATGTATCACTTCTACAGTTACATCATACATCGGCATTTCAGAAATTCAATCTTTTTAGGAATTAATACGGTCCAATATTGTGAAATTTTGAACATAGTATGAAATTCTCTGCAAATCACGTACAAAAAGATGTTTAATTTTATAATTTTGGTTTAATATGTCATCTGAAAAGTTGCCAAAAAAGACCGGGACTCCTCCCGGCCTGCTATACCTCAGTTATGTCCGTTAATGCACAGATACGAACGTGTTAAACTTCAGATACTCGTAATGGAAGCGCATATGCGAGAATTCAAACGGCGTGCCATTATCCAGGAAGAAGATCCCCTCCATAATTCCCACGGGTTCATTCTCCTTAAGGTGCAGCAGCTCCTGATCTTCAGGCAGCGAAGGCTCGGCAAAAATAGACAAAAAGGATTTGGTCACCGCCAGATTGCGCGACTCCTCCAGATAATGAAAAATCGACCCTTCGATAATCGTCTGGTCGAGATTTTGCACAATTTTGATCGGAATATATCCCGTCTCAATCATGAAGGGCGCACCTTCAAACAGGCGCAGACGCACGATCTTATACACGAAATCATGGGGCATCAGGAACAAATCCCGCTGAAGCTCCTCCGTGGGCCGGATGACCTCGAAGCTCAGTACCTTGATCTCCGGCTTCTTGCCGTGCATCTGGAAGTTATCCGACACCCCCAGGTTAGAGCCCTCATAATTGAAGATCGAATCGTTCTTTATGTATAACGGATTGATGAAGGTGCCGGAGCCGCGTTTCTTGAAAATAATGCCCGAGCTCTCCATCTTCATCAGCGCACGCTTAATGGTACTGCGGCTAACCTGATACGCCTCGCTGAGACTGCGCTCATCCGGCAGCTTCATATCGGCGTACTGCCCGGCAAAGATCTTCGTTTTGAGGTCAGCAATAATCTGCTTGTAGACAAATTGGGTCATGGGGTGCTCCTTCGTCGGGTCTTTGCAGAACCAGTTCATTCAAGATTAAATATATCATAATTTAGATAGGGCAAAAAGGATGAATCCACGGATTCACCCTTTTTGACGCTTGTTGTCCCAATCCCTATACCATTTGACAATTTCCCGGCTCGGTTTCTCCGCAACCTCAGCTTCCATAACCGTTTCCAGCAATACATATTGTCTTTGCACCAGAAAATGAAAACCCATTCTATCCGATATTTGCATGTATAATAATTGCGCTTGCTCCTCTAACGGATAGCGGGTGCAGACCTGTTCAATGTGCTTGAAGGCCTGTTCATATTCTGCATTCCCCTTATACCAGCGGACCAGATTCAGCTTCAGCCGAATCCACTGCAGCTGGAATCTCTGCCGTTCAAGCTCCGCCCACACATAATCGTAACCATCCAGGTATTCGCTCTTGAACAGCTTCAGGATTCGTTCATATTCGGGCAGTGTCTCGTTCGAGAGCTCTAACCCCGCTTGGATAAAGCCGTCAAACTCATCAATGTCCAGGCAGATTCCATCCAGCTTGAGCAGATAGCCGTCCGCCGTATTTTGCAGAAGAATCCGTTCTCTGCTGAAGGGCTCCAGCATTTTGCGGATATGATACACAGCGGTATATAACTGCGGATAGGCCCTGTTCGGATCAAAATCAGCCCACAGCAATTCAATCAGAGTGGCTTTACTGACCACTTTGCCGCGATGATGCAGCAGATAAAAGAAGATTTCCTGCGCCTTCGCCGTTCTCCATTGCAGTGACGGAAGCTCCTGACTCCCTTCGTAGATCCGGAAGGCATCGAACATCAGCATTCTCCAGCTTGTCTGCGCTGACGCTGCCCGGGCTGCCAGGCCAGGCTTCTGCTGAGCATTCAATCTCCGAACTGTAAGCTTCAGACGGTCCATATGAATCGGCTTAAGCAAATAATCCAGGGCATTCAGCTCAAAAGCCTTGATCGCATACTTATCATATGCCGTTACGAATACAACCTGCAGATCGGGTCTCCGTTCCAGCAGCCTTTCCGCCAGCTCAATCCCGCTCAGCTCCGGTAAATGAATATCGAGAAACACAATATCGGTCTCGGTCTCCTCTACCTTTTGCTGCCCTTGCAGCGGATCGGTATATTTGCCGATAATCTCGAAACACCCAAGCGCATGCAATTGGCGTTCCAAAGCCTTTAGTGCCAATTCTTCATCGTCAATCAGGATTGCTTTCATTCGGATCTCCTTCGCAACTGGAAATCGGTACGGTTGTATAACCATTATACTTCAAATTTAATGATTTAGGGGCTGGAGGAGAAATGATCTCTCCTCCAACCCCTATTCATTTATTCTGTAACCCGTTGTTCCTTCTGTTCACTGTCGATCCGGTACTGATGGTCGATGATAGCCTCCTGGATATCCAGGTAGGCCCAATGATTCTTGGAGACATCCGGGAATTTCACCGCATCTGCTCCATGGAGCGGGCCGCGGTCAAACATCTGATTAACAATGACTACTGCTTCCGCACGGGTCAGATAAGCATTCGGCTTGAAGCTGCCATCCGGGTAGCCCTTGAGCAGGCCTGCCGACACGTTGGCTTCAATTACCGCCTGAGCCCAGTGTCCAGTTGTATCGCTGAAGCCCGATTTTCCGTCTGCCGGTACGGCAAGCTTCAGGTAGTTGGCAGCAGCAGCGGCCATCTCTGCTCTCGTAATCGGTGCATTCCCCCGGAATTTCCCGGCCGGATCACCCTTCATCACGCCCTGTGCATTCACGAAGGCAATGGCTGCTGCCGCATAATGGCGGACAGCCACATCCGGGAAGGGAGGAGTGCCTACAGCCGCACTAGCATCATAGCCCAGATTCCGGGCAATCATGAGTGCCATCTGCGAGCGCGTTACCCGATCGTCCGGCTTGAATTGACCATCCGGGAAGCCAACGATATAGGATACATGTGTAGCAGGCGACTGATTATTGAAGTTGATAATCGTAAAGGTACTGAATTTGCTTACCGAGAATTCCAGTCCAAGCAGTCCCTCTTTATAGGTAACCGCTTTGCCTTTGACAACCTCTTTCGTGCTGTCGGTATGTTCAATGAAAATACCGAGCTGTGCCAGGAATGCATTACGCGCCGCTTCATTCGCAGGCAGCCTCACATCTCTTAGCGGCAGGATCAGGGTTACCGCCCGGCTGGACAGGTTCGTTTCGATGGTCATCGGTCTTGCGACCACTTCAATCCGATTGTCCTTAGCCACTTCACGGACTACAGCCTCAAGCGTGGCTCTCTTCTCAATCTCATTGCGCTCTGCTGCATTCCTTACCGGTACTAGGCGGAAATAGAAATCCTGCCCGATTCCTTCCAGAGAAGCGTTCGGGATACGGATGATCGCGTTCTCTGTGTAGATCTCAAGCACAATGCCATTCTCTTTCAGCAATTTGGCAGTCTCTGCCGGAATCTGGACATTCACTTCGCTGACATTGTCTGCCGGATCCGGAATGACCACACGGGCGATGCTTTGTCCCGTCTCTTTTGCTTTCTTCACTGCTTCTTCGGCCTTATCCTTGGTAAAGCGGACCAGATCCGTTATCGTTCCGTTGCTATGAGTCGTCCGCTGGACCGGCACTTTCGTGATGCCAGCCACATTGGCTCCGCCGATAGCCACATCTACCTCAATGACTTCGGTTTTGGTGGTATCTGGAGCAGGAGCAGGTGCGGAGCCTCCGCCGCCACTCGAAACAGGCTCTTGTCTGGTAACGATTATCGTATAAGTGTTCGTTTTACCAGCAGAATCCTTGACGGTAACCAGAACTTCATTCTTGCCTACTTTTAGAGGGAGCGCTTTGCTCCATTGACCGTTCGTAACCTCTACCGGAGCTTCACCGGCAATGCTGAGTGTTACCACCGCACCCGGATCAAGTGTAACCGGCTTGAATGACATTTCATATACACTGTTCGCTACGGATACATCATAGCTTGCAGTTTCAGGCTTGAACTCAGGCTGCAGTGTGCCGCTCGAAGGCTCCAGCGATACGAGCTTCCCGCTTGCGCGGATGACCTGAATCTGGTATTGCCCCAGCTTAACGCCCGGACGCTTCGCATCTACAATATCTACCTGGATGATGTTCAGCCCTTCCTGAAGCGGCAGCTTGCTCCAGTCTCCGTCAGGAACCTCTACACCGTTCAAGCTAACCTTGCGCAGCGTATCGTTGTCTCCTGCCGGAGCAAGATTCAGCGCAATAGTACCCGTCTCATTAGGCACGGTCGCCTGATAGCCGCTTGGTACATCCGGCTGGAAGGCTGGACTTAAGGGTACCGGCTTACCTCCAACACTTAATCCCAGACCGTCCTCAGGCAGCTTGCCTGCGTCTGAGATATACTTGGAATCCCCGCCAAGATCAATTCCCGGCTGTAGACCCGTAAGCGGGTTATTCTTGTTGCCATTCTCCGTGACGTTGCCAAGCTCTGGATCGTAGCTCAACAGACCGCCCTTATGATCAGCAGGAATCGGAACAATCAGTTCATTGCCATTGATCTCAAAAGGTGCCTGAAGCGGCACTCCGCCGTAAGTGAATCCGGCCAGATCCGTTAAGTCGTTGATCGGCTTGTTGAACACCAGCTTAAGCTTGCCCGCTTCGGGATAGGCGGCAATCAGCTGAAGTGGAATTACATTGTTATCCTTCGTAATGCCTGACTGGTCGCCGGCATGGATCGGCTTCAATTCGTTCAGGACGTTGCCCTCAGCCGTAACATTACCGGCAGCAGGATCGTACCCTACGACCAATGGATCATTTGGACCAAGCGCATCCTCCAGAACGACTTCAACTTTATCGCCCTGTACAGACTTCACAGCAATAACCTTACGTCCATCGACGGTAAGTCCCGTGAGATCAGCAGCCGTCAACATAGAACCTACAGGCTGGTTGAAAGTCAATACAGCGTGATCCGGCTGACCTTCGTTCACCGCCACATGGGTCAATTCTAGCTGCGGCACAGTAAACGGCACCAGCTTCGTTTCGGTTCTCACTTCATCGCCGAACGTTTTGGTAGAAGTCACCGCCACATGGTAGGAGCCCGGTGCCAGTGGACCCGGCAGCTTGGTATCCCATTTGTAGACATTATCGGTTACGGTAATTCCCACCTCAAGGTCAAACAGATAGGCGTCGGGATGGGCGTCCACATTATAGACAGCAGCCGTAACTACCGAGTCCAGCGCAGCTTGTCCGCTTACCGGGAGTGGGAAGTCTGCTCCATATACCTCTGTTCCCTTCGCAGGCTCTTGGATCTGCAAAGAGTCACCGAATGGACCGTTCGCGATCAGCGTAAAGTCTGAAACCGGCTCTTTCCCCGGTGTCTTAGCCTCGATTGCCGATTGCGCGTCATCATATTCGATTCTAACCACAGGGTCATTAACCAGCGGGCTGGCCAGGGTCAGAATAATGACACTGGGATCTTCGGACGATACTACAGCATTCGTAACGTCGACCAGTCTTCCGTCCAAAGTCACTCTGAAGTCATCCGTAGTATCCGCATCGTCCGCGTTAAACTTGATGTCCTTGTCGAACTTGATAGACACCTGATTGTTGCTTCCGGCTGTATAGCTTGCGCTGTCAGCCACCGGCGGCTGCTTCACCAATCCGGCAATCGCATCCTCCAGACCCTTGCGGGCAGCTTCGATCTCTTCCGGGGTAGCATGGTCATCTTCAAGGACAGCGTTGGCAGCATCTGTTGCCTTTTGAAGAACGGCCAGAGACTCCTTTGTATAGGTCTGCGGAGCAGCGTCCAGATAGTCTTTCTGCGCTTTACCGGCATCCGTTTTCAGCGGTGTTTTGTCCAGCAGTGTAATGGTTGTGTTAATGCTGGTGTTGGAATCGCCTGGCATGCCGCCGTATTCCACTAGGTAGGCATGCACCCCCTGGGAGTTAGTTGGATAATCATTCCATTTACCTTTCTTAGCACCACTAGCATAAATATGGACCACATGCTCGTACGAGGCGTCATTGGGCTCTAGCGCGTCCCAGTTAGTGTACATGGGGCCGTAAGTTGCATCGGTAACCACGGCGGTATCATCTTTCCCTCCGTCAGCGAGATACCCTTTGAAGAAAGGAAGTCCGGGTTTACCTTCGTACTTCATCTCTCCTTCCGGTCCGCTCACCCAGCGCCAATCGCCGTAGCCTTTATATTTTTCAATGTTCTGTAAGGTGGAAACACGTGTGGTTGCCCTATCGTTCTGTTGTTCATTTTGTTCTCGGGCCACATCTTTCCCGCCAATCCAGCCAATCACCGGAGTCTTTTCAACAATAAAAGCGTTCTCATCCGGGTCGGTAATCGTCACCAGATACCCCTTGCGTCCATAATAACTTTTATGCTCGGCATCCGCCTTGGCTTTCGGCCACGTGATGCTAGTTTCCGCCACATACTGATAGAAATGACCATTTTTATTAAAGGCCGGGACAGGACCAAGGCCGAAGGTCAGACTGCGCTCTCCTGGTGATGTCATAGTGAATTCAGCATTTTCCAATACTTTCTGATAATCTGCAGTTGAAGCTTCCCCTTTTAATATATAGACACCGTCACCCGGGCCGGAGGTAGCTGTAATTCCTGTACCCGCCGTTGCGAACGTAATTTTGTCACCTGACTTATATCCGTTAATGACAACCGTAGCCCCTGACATCATTTCACCCGCTTCTGCGGTGATAAAGAGCTCCGGGAAGGTTAATTTTACCGCTCCGGCATCCTTGGTGAAGCTCCGGTACTGGTCTGAGGTAAAAATTTGTTCTGAGCCATCATTATCCGCGACTGCTGCATGAGCCACTGGCCCAAGTACCGCAAAGTTAGCGGCGACCAGTGCAATCGACAAAGAGGCGGCCAGACTTCGGGACCATCTTTTATTCCATTTCTTCGATGTTGTCATCTTTTTTTTGTTCTCCTCATCTAAAGGGACTTTTATTGGATCAGCCGACACTTCCTATTGTTCATAGACCGCTTGCCTGTTACCTGTAAATTCCTCCCTTCCTATGCAGGCGTTCACCAAATCATGCGATACGGATACCGACAGGTTGTGTATAATAATCTCTTAGTTTCTAATACTATCCGACAGTCCTCTACATTAACTCTACAAATCCCCTTTTTTGTGACAAAGATCATTGCATAATTGCGAATATTCTCCCGACCTTGTGTTGTGATTCATTTGAAAAAAATTAAAAAAAAGACACCCTAAGGGTGCCCTGGTTGATCCTGCGGATAGCTTATTTCCGTTAATTCACCGGGATATACATGTTCTGAACCTCCTGCACCCCGGGCTTAAACCCGAGATTATAGTACACAGATTCCGCATCATTTCCCTCCATTACATACAATCTCAGCAGCGGATAAGTCCCCTTCAGCATCGTCAGCGCTCTTTGCAGCATCCGTGTTGCCAGTCCTCTCCCCCGATAGGCGGGATTCACGCCAATGCTATAGACTGCGGCCACATTTTCCTGGAGACACAGCCTGCAGCCCGCAATGAGCTGATCTGTCGCGTTATCGAATACCAGCGTGGAAGCCTGCGTCAATATTTCATTGGAGTAATTAGGATCAGTGGGCAGGAAATCTCCCACAACGGTTTGCTTCCTCCGGGTTGCATCCAGTCCGCCTCTAAAGCTCTCAAAATCACAGCGGGCAATCTCCTCTGCGAGGATGAACCGTTTATCCCCTGCCTCATTCTCCTCTACTTCAGGACTCTCAATCCGCAGATTGTCCTCCCAGTTGATGTGGAACTCTTCTGTAGGCCGCTGCATCCAGCGGCATCTGAATTCATCCGGCCAGAAGCCTGCCCGCGCGTACAGCTGAACCTGATCGGGCAGAACCTCATAGGTCCGTATCGGTTCCTTCCGGTCAGACCACTGAATCAACAACTTTTTAAGCTGCTTCAATATTCCGAATGAATCGTTAAACGGAGGGATTACAAAGAGATGGTAGATCACATTCGGTGACATCCGGACTCCGCCGATTCTACTCTCCCCCTTGTATATCCAAAAGGCATTCCTGCGCGGATTCGTATAAACTTCTTCTCTAAAAAAGCCGTTATACTGCATGTTATAATAGACGGAGCAATATACTCCCCACTCCCCGGGCTCTGCTCTCCGAATAGTCCATTCACCATTTAAATCGTAGGATATCGTATCTTCAGACCATTGCTTTACACTCATCGCGCACTCCTCCTTATACCTCCAGCCATTCGGCTGCACTCACATAGATCTTCCTTTTGATCTTAACAAGGCCATGTGCCCATTCAAATATAGGAAACTGCTATAAAAAGACTCTACTGTTTGTTTTTTTCTCAAATATAGGGTATATTGTCAGACCACAACTGTCTTATAATGGAATTGGGCGGGATTCTTCGGTCATTTATGAACGCGCGTTCATAACCCTGCCTGTCATCTATCATGAGGAGGAATGGTTATGCAATACGGTCATTTTGACGACAAGAACAAAGAGTATCTGATTACGAAGCCGAATACGCCTGCTCCTTGGGCCAACTATCTCGGCTCGCCGGAATACGGTGCGATCATCTCAGGCAACGCCGGGGGCTACAGCTTCGTGAAATCCGGGGCTAACGGACGGCATATCCGCTATCACTTCAACTCCAAGGATGAGCCTGGGCGCTACATTTATGTCAAAGACCTGGAGAACGGCGATTATTGGTCCGGCTCCTGGCAGCCGGTAGGCAAGGATCTGGAGCAATACAACTCCGTCTGCCATCATGGAACCGGATACACGAACATCGTCTCAGATTATGACAACATCCATACCGAGTCCTTATACTACGTACCGCTGAACAAGACCTATGAAGTATGGCGTATGAAGATCCGCAATGACGGCACCACTCCGCGTAAGCTGGCTCTCTTCGGCTTCGCCGAATTCACCAACGACAACAACTATGAGCAAGATACCGTGAATCTGCAATACACGCTGTTTATTTCCCGGACCTACTTCAAGCACGATAAAATTCTTCAAGTGATCAATGAAAATATCGCGGGAGAGCAGACCTGGAGATTCTTCGGCGCGGCCGGAGCAGAGGTGGCCGGTTATGATGGGGACCGCGATACATTCCTTGGAGATTACCGCAGCTACGGGAATCCGCTCTCCGTGGAGAACGGCCAATGCTCGAACTCGCTGAACTACAATGCAAATGCCTGCGGTGCCCTGCAGATGAATGTAGAGCTACAGCCGGGAGAAGAGAAGGAAATTGCCTTCCTGCTGGGACAATATGATGAAGAGGGAGCCTCCGGCATTCTTAGCCACTACCAGGATTTATCCGTGGTTGACCGGGAACTTGAAGAACTGAAGACCTTCTGGCACAGCAAGCTTAACCGCTTCCAGGTGCAGACTCCAAGCAGCAATCTGAACCATATGATCAACACCTGGAACGCATATCAGTGCTTCATCACCTTCATCTGGTCGCGTGCCGCCTCCTTCCAGTACTCCGGCCTGCGCAACGGGCTCGGCTACCGGGATACGGTGCAGGACATCCAGGGCATTATCCATCTCGATCATGAGATGGCCCTGGAACGCCTGCGGATGATGATCTCGGCCCAGGTCTCTAACGGCGGCGGGCTTCCGCTCGTGAAATTCGATCATAATCCGGGACATGAAGGCACACCGGACGACCCGGAATATGTACGGGAGACCGGGCATCCCCACTATCGGGCCGATGATGCCCTGTGGCTATTCCCGACAGTGATCAAATACTTAAATGAAAGCGGGAACTGGGACTTCACGGATGAGGTCATTCCTTATTCAGATCAAGGCGAAGCAACGGTGTATGAGCATCTGCGGCAGGCGCTTCAATTCAGCCTTGACCGGATGGGCGCACACGGGATGCCAGTGGGCCTCCATGCCGACTGGAACGATTGTCTGCGTCTAGGGGCTAAGGGCGAATCCCTATTCGTGGCCTTCCAGCTGTACATGGGCTTCAAGGTATTCATGGGCATCGCGGAGAACAAGAACAAGCCGGAGGATACGGCGTGGGCACAAGGGCTGCTGGAGGAGCTGGACGGTAATATCCAGAAGTATGCCTGGGAGAAGGATCAGTTCGTCCGCGGCTTCACCGAGGACAACTATACCATCGGCTCCTGGGAGAACGACGAGGGCCGAATCTGGCTGAACCCGCAGAGCTGGTCGGTATTAAGCGGCGCAGCCCGTCCTGAACAGGCCAAGCTCGCCATGGACAAGGTCTATGACAGTCTGCGGACCGATTACGGCACGATGCTGTTCTACCCGCCATTCCGCAAATACGGCTTGCCGGTAGCACTGATGGCGCTGTTCAACGCTTCGACCAAGGAGAACGGCGGCATCTTCAGCCAGCCGCAGGGCTGGCTCATCCTGGCGGAGACGGTGATTGGTAACGGTGAACGCGCGTTCGAGTACTTCCTGAACTGCAGCCCGGCCACCATGAATGATAATGCGGAGGTCCGCAAGCTGGAGCCTTACGTCCACGGCCAATTCGTGGAGTCCAAGGACAGCCCGTATCAGGGCCGGGCCCATGTCCACTGGCTGACCGGCACGGCCTCCACCGTCATGGTCTCACTTGCTGAGGGCATTATGGGCGTTCAGCCCCAGAAGGACGGCCTCCGTCTGGACCCGTGTGTCCCTTCGGACTGGACCAACTTCTCCATGGTACGCGAATTCCGCGGGAAGAAGCTGAACATCCAGGTCGAGAACAAGAGCGGCGTCCAGAAAGGCGTCTCCCGCATCGTCATCAACGGCGAAGAGATCGAGGGTAACCTGATTCCTGTGTCCCGGATGGCGGCAGATAACGAAGTGCTGGTTGTGATGGGTTAACTTCACGCCGGTCCAAGGAACGGCATAGATCGATACGAAGAAGGAGAGCAGACCCGCCGGGCGCTCTCCTTCTTTTTGCGTCATGCATCATGTATCATGCTACTTCAAAATCTTATTCAATTCCTCCGCTGACTTCCTGCTATTCGCTCTGGCATAGAAGTAGAACGCAACCGTATGCAGGATCAAGGATAACAGCAGCATTCCTGGCCACCAGGCACTGATGTAATCGAACATCTCAACAGAGAACAACCACACCATGCCCATTCCGCCTGCAATACTGAGAATCGATCCAATAAGAATATTCCACAGCGGCTTCAGCGTGAAGTGATTCCACAACACATTATACATCACCCCGAATACTACGGCAGCGATAGCGGCGATACCCGCCAGACGCCACAGATACAACATCTCCACCGGCTGATCTCTGAAGAACACCGTTAACAGCAGCGTGACCCAAAGCGACGTAAGAGTAAATACCTGAAAGAATCCTTGCCTGATCTGATTAGCCATGATAACTCCTCCTGAAATCATTGATATAGTAACGGCTGACAGTATAAGATGTATTATCCGTCAGCAGGACTTCCACCCGTGCATTAGCGGTCGCCGAGAATTCTGTAATGTAGCGGGTATTGATAATGGTCTGGTTGTTGATCTTGATGAACCCGGGCGCATCCAGCACCTCCATCGCGAACTTCAGCCTCGTGTTCAGCAGGTACATCTCTCCGGTAATCAGACGTACGCTGCACATCCGGTCTTCCGCCTCGATTACCGCGACCTTGCTTGTCTCCAGGGAGACCTGGCGGTTATTGCTGGCATTGATGACTGTGATCCGCTTCTCTGCCGCCTGAAGGGCAGCCTCAAGGCGTTTCCATTGTTCCTGTTCTGCCGGATGCGTAACGACCTTGGCCAATCCCCGGTCCATCCCGCTGTCTGCTTCAAATCTAATCTCCAACTGGCACTGCCTCCTCTCAACACCCATATTATTATCCTAAAAGCGTCTTGACCATCAATCTGCGTTTTCTTGCAGGAATCCGCTGTTTTGTTTCATCACAGCGCGGGCTGTGCCCCGCAGGCGCATCAAGAAGACTGCCGGGAGCTTCCCGGCAGCCTGCCTGACTATCTTTTATAACCTCGGATCGATCTCCTTCTCCTTCGTCACCTCGAACAACAGGTTCGCGGCAATCTGCTTGTAGGTGCTGTTGTCCGCCGAGATCTCCTCCAGCTTCATCTCCAGCATCTGCTTACCCAGCCGATGCTCAGCCAGGGAAGTCCGCAGCTTAGGTGCGATATTCTTCTGCTTCATCAGCTTGGCATACTTATGCGGGAATCTGTAGTCGTAGCCGTAGATGATCGACAGGTACCCCGGATTGCGGACCTTCAGATAAGGGACCACTCCCGGCTGCTCCTGCTCCGGCTTGATCACGATCCCCTCCATCAGCCGCTCAACTGTTATAGTCGAGAAATATTCCTCGGCCCGGCTGTAAGCCTCCGGCTCCTGCAGGTCCAGCACCAGGATCTCATCGTCATTCAGGAAGCGGTACTGCTCTGAGGTTACCCCTTCAGGCACCCGTTCCTCTCCACTCACCAGCACTTCCTTCAGGATGGCAAAAGGCTTATACATAAGCTCCGCATCCCCTGCATACAGCTCCAACTGCTGCTTATACACCCGATACGCCTCATCACGCTGGTCAAGCCCCACATAGGTATCCCGGATGCTGCGGACATGCTTATACGTCTGGTATACATGCGCGCCGTAGCTGGTGTTAAGCGCTTCTTTGGTCAGATGGTGCTGGTCCTGCTCGAACCCGCTGGCTTCATACGCCTGGATCAGCTCACCGAGCGATTCCTCGAACCCGTGCTGCCTCAGGAACGCAAGCTCGTTCTCCAGCGCCCGCCCAATGGGCTGGAACTGGCGTTCAATCAGCCCTTCCCCTAGCGCCTTCCAAGGCAAAAGCTCCCCGTCCAGCAGCAGCACACGGATGCCTTGCTCCGCCATATAAGTTCCGAACCGCTCCAGCAGCCCTTCGTAAACCGGCGTCAGATCGACAGCTTTGACCTTATAACCGTTACGGCTAACCGCATAGCAATGCTCTACGTCCCGGTACAGATACACCGTGCAGCGAGATCCCATGTACTTGGGCTGAAGGACCACCTCAGATACCCCGCGTCCGGCAAAATAATCCAGACCCTTGCGCAGCGACTCCAGCTCGCCTGCTACTTCATCCTTATCCGCAGGCGACATCGTCCCGGAGATGAAGTTGACCTTATTCTGCGAGGAATAGTGCAGTCTGCGCATGGACTCCGCATCCAGCTCCTCCACGGAGACCGTGCTCACTTCGCGGAAGAGAACCGGCAATTCTTCCTGCAATAGCTGCTGGCGGGATTTATGGCTTTTGTAGAACGGCTTGAAGGTTATATGGACAGAAGTTAGCCCGTTCCCATGCACGGCTCCTGTGTCGAGATGAAGCTTGTTCTTGATGCGGAACGTCTGCTTGGCGGCAATATGTCCGAACAGATGGAACGGATGATTACCCTCCGCCTCCTCCTTCAGGAAGCCCAGCTGCTGCTCGTACGCAGACTCACGGTCCAGCCGGAAGTTGCGCTGATGACGCAGCGAATTCGTATCCAGCTTCCCGATGTACTTATTGCGGCAAGGTGCATGGGTCACATAGAAGGAGGGCCCCCGATTCCCGATATAGCGGTAAAAGGGCTTCGCGCTCTCCACCAGCACGGAGAATTTGCGGAACAGCTCCTCATCTTCCTGTAACACCTGAGTGGAATCAAAATAAGTTCTCAGCAGCTCCGGCTCGGTCCCCTTAATCTCCCCCCGCAGGTACTTGTAGACGAAATTCTCATGGTTACCCATTACGAACAGGAAATGCTCCTGATTGCTATACAAGAACTCGATGATCTCCCGGGTCTGCTTGCCCTTATCGATCCAGTCGCCCGCCAGGATGATCCGTGTATTCTTCAGCTTATCCGTAGCGCTTAGCATCCCTTCTTCAATCCGGTAGCCGTAGCTGCGCAGCAGGCCTTGCAGCTCATGAACACACTCGTGTACGTCCCCGACCACAATGTATTCCTGCTCCTGCGGAAGCACCGCAGCGGCATACGCCTCCCAGTCCTGAATGTGCACCCGGTAATCCGGGTTCGGCCGCTTTTCCTCCGAATCATCAGTACCTTCCAGACCTTCCAGCAGAAAATCCTTGGACCGTACCTTATGAATACTGTGGTAGCCCTCACGGTACAGCACTGGCAGCACTTCCCGGCGCAGCCGGTTCAGGTGACCCGAGATCAGCTTCTTCGAGCGCTCCGAGGCATAATAATCCTCCCGTTTGCGGTAATCGAACAGAATGACCTCCAGATTGTACTGGTTCTCCTGGGCAATCGCCCGCACCTTGCTGCGGTAATCCTCCGCGAGACCAATCGTATCCATAATGACAAACTCTGCATTAATCGGCCAGGAGGTGACCCGCTTCAGCCGCTCGAACAACAGCGCGAACGTATGCGAGCTGGCCTCCAGCATGACCTGGTCGTATTTATCGTAGTCATAGCCCAAGAGCTCCTGACGGATCAGGTCCGAGGAGAGGTACTGCACATTCGTGCGCAGACCTGTAGTGCTGTCCTCAAGCTTAAGCTGGGGAATCAGTACTTCCTTGGCAAAAGAAGACTTCCCGCACTCCGTCGCTCCCACCAGCATGAATATCGTGTGTACCTTCGTCTGAATGTCCATGGCCTAACCCTCCTGTCTGCGCACAATCGCGCTCTGCGTGGTACGAATGTCGCCCACCCGGTCACCCACGAGCGAGAATTCGGCTTCTACGCCCAGCCCTTGAAGTGTGGCAGTCAGCCACTCTTCGAACACCGCCTGACCTTTTTCCCACTTGTGATCCTCATGCCGGAAGCCCTCCAGCTCATAGTAGTGATTGAAATCGGCATTCGGCGTAGTCACAATCAGCTGTCCGAAGTCCACATGGCGGATGATCTGCCGGATCAGCGCAGCCGCTTCCGTCTCGCTCATATGCTCCACAACCTCAGTCAGTATGATATCCACCTGCTCTCCGTTGTACAGCTCCAGGAAATGCTCCAGCGAGCGGAAGGTGACGATGTTATCGAGCTCCTTGGCCTTTGCCTTGCGGTTCACGACCTCCAGCAGCTCCTCGTTGATGTCCACCGCATAATAAGCGCCCTCGATCTTCCCGGCATACGGAATGGCGTAGAAGCCTTCCCCGCAGCCGATATCCAGGATGGGCTTATCGAACGGAAGCACACCTGAGATGAACGTCCGCCGCTGCATCGCCGTACTGCCATATTCCAGACCGATCGGATACAGCTCCGTTTGCTCGACCGCCGCCTTGTACCGCTTGAACTGCTCCCGGGTCTTCAGGAGATTCCGGGCGAACAGGCTGCGGATATAGAAAGGGGCGTCCATCACGTGCAGACTGCGGATATATTTGTCCAGAATCCGGTCTGAAATATCGATATATTCATCCCCGAAGATCGATAAGAATAAGGTCAGCACACTGACCACATGCAGGAGGTGGTATAAGCTTAGCTGCGTAGTAATGGTCAGGGAATAGCTCTTATGCGCCTGGTGCTCCAGGGTGAACGTATAATCCTTCAGATGCTGCTCGAAGAACCGGATGTAGTGCAGCCGCTCGATATGAATCATCTGGATGGTAAAAGAGTGCTCAAACCCCTCCGCATCCCGCTCATCCCATGCCTTGAACGGGGTAGAGAAGAACTCATTCACCGCATTCAGCGGGAATAACGGGGTGTTATAGCGGGAGACATTGAGGTACTCGAAGCTCTCGCCATCGTTCTTTTTATAGGAGACCTCATTGTCAGCATCCTTGAAATACACATTATAGGTGGCCTCATCCGAATACCAGCCGTAAGCGATACCCTGGCGGACCGGGCGAAGCTGCATGCCGCTCTGCGGATTCTTGCGGATGATGAAGCTCAGCTGCGGGTTCGTTGATCTCAGTTGTATAATAGCCATGATTGTGTTCCTCCTAACTTTTTCTGTTTTGGGATTAACCGTGACTCCAGAGAAGTTTTGGACTTCCGGCCGCTGTTATGGTTGGATTTCCTGATTTAGACCGCCAATGGCGGTAGAAATCCAACCATAAAGGCGGTCGCTAACGCTCCTACAGTTCCAAAATTCCCCTCTGCCACTTTTCCCTTAACTTAAATTTTCAAGTTCAATCTTAACCCACACACTTCCTGCAAGGCCTCCCGGAACAGAGCATCAAGCTCCCGATCCCGATTGTCCGTCTTCGCACTCAGGTATGCCGCTGCTGTCTTCTCCAGCCCTTGCAGCTGCTCCTCCAGATACTCGTTAATCGGACTCAGCCGTGGTTCCAGGTCCAGCTCCTCACCCGACTTCTTTCGGGCCAGCAGTTGCTGCACGACATGCCATAGCTCACTGTCCCTTGGAATCAGCCGGTCCACCAGCACCTCGAATGCCATCGGCGGCATCTCACCGTACCGGTGAATCCACTCACAGGCCAGCACCGGGCGCAGCACGTAGAAATACTTTTTGATCTTCACCTGCTCCCCTTGCAGGTAATCCCGGTAGTTGCCTTTGGCCATGTTCAAGTAATGGTACATACAGGATTTTGGCGAAAAGGTATACGGCGATATCCTCCTGAGCTGCTCCGCCACACTGAACTTCTCAGCATACTGGATCGGGGACTGCAGCCACTCCAGCAGCGGCGGGCCCAATTTGTGGAACAGCTTGAGGGCTTTGCGCAGATCCCAGCCGCTAATATCCAGCATATTGTTAATAGGACGCTCTATGACATCCCTTGTATCCCAGATCGATAAATACCACTCCGGCCGATGCACATAGATGAACCGCACATCGTAATCGCTGTCCTTCGAGGGGAATCCCCACGCCCGGCTGCCTGACTCACAGGCATAGAGGATCGTCACTTGCTCCTCTTGTTCAATCTGCTTCAATTGCTCATGAATGAGCGTATTTATAGGACTCATGCCATCCCTCCGTTCCAAGTCGGCTTCGTTGGCTCTATCTTCCATCATTTTCCGCTGGGTGAACAGGGTGAAAGTATGGCAGCAGGCAAAAAACCTTCCCTTTCAAGCAACTCTGGTGCTTAATAGAGGTATTAACTATTACAATTCATGGATACGTTACAGGCTGGAGGTATACATATGGCCAAGGAAAGCTTCGATAAAGAAATACAGTTTCTCCGTATGCTGTCACTAGCCGGGGGAGCTTACAGCAGGCAGCAATTCGCCGAGCGGCTCGGCATTTCCGTACATACCTACGACAAGACGCTGCGCAACCTGAAGGACATGGTTACCGTCCTGCAGCAGGATCTGACTACAGAACAAGGCACCGAGCTGTCCGAATGGCTGCGCTACAATTACTATGAATCTGCCGATCCGCTGCTCCTGTTCCTCTTCCGGGCGAAATCGCTGAAGGAGACGGAGAGCATCCGGCTGACGCTGCTGTTAACGGCACTTCAGAGCGAGGAGCTGACGGCCAAGGAGCTACATGACTGCTGCAGTGAGCAGATGCCTGCCGATTCGCCGCTGCCGGACGAGAAGACCATCCGGGGAGACCTGAAATACCTGGAGGAGGTCGGCGTAATTGTAAGGGTGAATGAGAAGCGTCCCTACCGGTACAAGGCAGCCAACGATCTGCTGGACCAGCTGACGGATGACGAGCTGCTCGACCTGTTCGATTATGTAGATGTCATTGCCAATACGCAGATTCCGTCTGTCCAGGGTTACCTCCTGCGTGACACCTTGAAGAAGGCGCTGCGGATCAGGGGCATTCTTCCCGAAGCCACGGAGACCCATCGGTACAAATACCATTACCATTCACGGATTCTGGATGAGGCGCATCTCTATACGATCCATGGGGCGATCCAGCAGCGGCGGAGAATCAAATTCCTCTATCTGTCGCCCAAAAAAGGCATGAACTACACCTCCCAAAACACCAACCCCCTCTTCGCGCGGGAATCGGCAGGGATTACGGACAGTCTGCTCCCGCTGCGTGTCGTCTACGATCATCAGTATGGACGCTGGTATCTGATCGGCTATCACAGCCGGACCGGGATTAAGAAATTACGGATGGATGGCCTGACCCAGGTTGAAGAGGGCGAGCCTGTGGAAGAAGAAGAATTTGCGCAGAGACTTCAGCAATTGGAGGCTCAGCTGGAGTATAGCTGGGTGACGGATACCAACCGTACAGTTAAGGTGGCCGTCCGATTCTATAACCCCAGCCGGTCCGGCGCGAACTTCATCCGGGAGCGGGTCGAGGCGCAGGGGCAGTGGGGAACCATTACGGAGGAATCCGATACGACCTTCCTGTACGAGATTACGGTGAATGAAATCTTTGAGATCAAGCCGTGGCTGCGGAGCTTCGGCTCCAGCTGCGAGATTCTGGAGCCCCGCTGGCTGCGCAAGCAGTTCATGGAGGAATGGAAGGAGATTAAGAGCTACTATGAATCCCTTTGAGAAAATATTCAACTTCCAGATCATCTCCCGCCTGGAGGAAGCAGGCTCCCTGGCGCTGACCTCGCAGGAGCGTTCCTGGCTGAAGACGATGCTGGGGCATCCGGCGGCGGCTGAAGCTTTTTCAACAGAAACCTTACGTAAACTGAATTCCCTGCTGGAGCCTGAAGCTTCTATTGAAGTAGGAGAGACTATCATCGAGAAGGCCCGCAGCAAGGAGCGTCAGGTCTATCATCCGCTGCTCCGCCCCCTGCGCCGCATCATCATGGAGAATCAGGGAATTCAGATCACGTATGCGATCAAGCATGGCGGGGAACGGACCGATCCGTCCGGCTTCCCTCACAAGCTGGAGTACAATATGTATAAGCGGGAGTGGTACTTACAATGGTATAGCACCCGGCAGCGCTCGCTCATGTCCACGAAGCTGAGGAACATCGTGTCTGCCGAACCCGCTCCCATCCCCGCCCACCGTATAGAAGGCCTCAAGACACGTGTCGCCCGACTCCTAGACGGTCTGAGAGAATCGGGCTGCATTCAGGTCATTCCTGTCTACAATGCCGAGCTGTCGCGGATCTTGTCCACCTTCTCCTGCTTCGATAAGTCCGTGGCCTTCGATGAAGCTACCGGGATCTACCACATCACCGTCCACTACATGAGGGACGACAGCGAGTTCCTGCTCTCCCGCATCCGCTTCCTGGGCCTGCGCGTGAAGATCACCCAGGGCGAGCAGCTCAAGCAGCGTATGCTGAAGTCGGCGGAGATGGCGGTTGGGCGGTATGGGGAGATGGAAAAGTGAGGCGTTTCAATAGGTCATTATCATTTAAACATGCTGCCCATCGACTAGCACCTCAATCATCATCATAGTCCCGGACACAAATGCAGCCGTCATATCCATTCCCTGTAGGAAATAGACTGCCATGATATAGCGATTCGAGAATGCTTGGCATGGGGGCCTCCTTTCTAATATACAAAGAAATTTCAAACTAAAAACGCTTAATTTACGTATGAGCGTACCAAAAACAAAGAAATAATATGATACGCTTATGCGTAAAGTCAATAAAATATTCAGGATGAGTGAGGGGTTACTATGGGGAAAAGAATAGTGGTTAACATAGCTGATTTAGCTAAAAAGCATAAGATTTCGATGCGGGAGTTGTCTAGACTATCGCTTGTCCGCCATGCTGCATTAAGCGAACTGGCCAATGGAAAACGAGAAAGTATTAATTTTAGTCATATCATTAGAATTGCAGAGGCTTTAAATATTGAAGATATAAGGGAGATTATTGATTTGGTTGATAGTAATGAAAAACAATAATCTATATAAGACGTCCTTAAGATTAGAACTTGAAGCGGTGCATTGAAAACCAATCGGATTTTCTATCCCCAAGGGATCCGGGTCTCCATTCAAGACTTCGCGGTTGAAGAGTAAACTGAATTCAGAGTTTACATAAAATAACCCGCCTGGCTTATGCGCTTATGCCTGATGGGTTTTTTATTATTTACTCAAATATGTTCAACTAAATACTTCAAAAGTCTATTAATAATAGTGATTTATTTTCAAGTTTTTTTATGCTTGTTTACTTGTTATTATGACTTATTTTTTCTTAGTCTTAATATTAAGATGTAAGGTTGAAATAACAACTATTAATAAAATCACACCTACTACATTAATAAATATAGGCTCATTATTCGAAAGTGATCTTATTAAAATTTTTATATTGATTCCTAGAGCAGCGAACCAACATAAATATACAAATAATTTATTGGTTTTTTTCATACATTTACCTCTCGCTCGGGTGATTACATTAATTATATGAACCTTCGGAAACATATACATTAAAATAGTCAGTTGTCGAGAAAACCTGGTTTTACGCAGGGAGGATTCATCTTGTTATTCTAAAGACTAAGGTTCTTAGATCGTTTTAAATCAATTTTTGTTTTGAAAGATGAATCTACCCATATAAAAATCGAAGTGCCGAAAAGCCCTATGGACTTTTTCGGCACTCTAACTGCATTAAAATGCAGTTTTTTAATCTAAAGAAGGGAATAGGCATTTGCCATGGCTTGATTCATAGAGCTCCAAGCGCTATATCCTTGGTAGGCAGTCCATACCACAATACCCCCAGCAGCTACTGCGGCTATTGCATTTGCAAAAGGTATAGCTCCAACTATCCCAACAATCTCTACGGCATACACTCCACCGTAATTATTATAACTATCATAAGAATTTGAAACTTGTGTGGCATACATTTTGAAATCTGAAATCTTAGGATTGTTAGTAGTATTCTTCGTTAAGTATACCTGTTTATATGCGTTTTTGACATCTCTCATATCAAAAGAAACGCCCGATCCAGTATACAGGTAAGCTTGAGTTGAACTATCAGCATTGTAATATGTATACTTCCAATGCCCTCCAACGTCCATTGTAGACATTACAGGTTCCTTATAAGGCTCTGCTACTATTAATTCATTGTTAACATAGCTATTCCCTTCTGTATCTACTGAAAATACATTTACTAAGGTTTCACCTTTAATTTTATCTTTAAATTCAAAGTCATTATCAAAATTATAAGTAACTTTTTCTGTAATCGTAACACTCTTAGTACCTTCGGAGTTATAAACAGGAGCGTCTATTGTGATAGTTTTAATTTGTTCACCACGATATTTTCAGCTATTTTCATATGGCAGGAATATTAAATTTGATTTTGGTGGCATATAAAAGTTATGATATGTTTAAATAATTAAACATTATAACGGAGTGAGCCATGAGCGAGTCGATAGGTAATCAACAAGTCATTGATATTTTCGAGAATCTAAGCCCTTATCTCCAAGGTCTAGGAGACCCTGTTCGCCAGCGAATCATATCGCTGCTAATTGATCGAGATAGCATGAACGTATCACAGATTGCAGAGCATATTCCCATGTCACGCCCTACAGTCTCTCATCACCTGAAAATATTGCGCCAATCCGGGCTGCTGTCGGTTCAGAAAAAAGGGACTGAGATGTATTACAAACTGGAGTTCAACGATGCTATCGAATTGCTCAAACAGCTCGTTCATCTCGTAGAAGTGGAATGTCAGAGCTAGCGCACGCCGCGCGCTGGTGAACCGCATTCCTTTTCTTCACACTATTATGTTCAATTGTTTAAACGTATAAGTACACAAACATATAAACGGAGGTTAACAAATGAATAGAAAAAAGGTTCTCATCGCTGGAGGCTATGGTGCTGTAGGGGTACAGATTGCCCGCATTTTACATGACAGGCACCCTGATCTGGAGTTAGTGCTGGGCGGTCGCTCTGCTGGCAAAGCAGCCCCTTTCCCATCGGACCGGGTGCACACGGTTGTTGTTGATACCCAGGCAGTCGATCCGCTGATTCACGCAGGAGAAAATATAACTTTAATCATTAATGCCGTGAACGATCTGGATGATCGACTACTGGTATCAGCAGTGCGAAGAAAAATTCCACTCATTGACGTCACACGCTGGACAGAAGTGTTTCAGCAAGCGATACGCACATTAGATCAGGAAGAGCTTCATGCCCCCGTAATTCTATCTTCGGGCTGGATGGCGGGAACGGCCTCCCTGTTTGCAATGATGCTCTCGAAATCGCTTCAGAACGTTGAGGTTAACATCCATGCCTTGTACTCCCTGCGGGATAAGGCCGGACCGGATTCAGCAGCCTTCATGGACCGGATGAGCATTCCTTTTCATATCACTCAATCCAATACGAGCCGACTTGTCTATCCCATGACTGACCCGGTTAAAATACAGTTTCCAAATGGATACGCGACGCACTGTTACAGACTGGATACTCCTGATCATGTCACCTTGCCCCGTACCCATCATATCGATTCTGCCAGCTTTCGCATCTCCTTCGATCATAAGGTTTCCACTTATGCACTCGCAGGACTGGTCAAAACCGGAATATGGAAGATGATTAGTGGGGATCGATTCAAGCCTTTCAGACGGAAATTATTGTACAATCCGGGAACCGGGAGCGCTCATCACCTGGTTATTCAATTGAAAGGCATGGATGCGAAGGGTAACCTAGTGGAACGAAAGATGACCGTCTCAGATCCACTCGGTCAAACCCATATGACTGCGCTTGGCGCTGCGGTGCAGGCCGAAAATTTACTGCTGATGCTGTCTACGGATGAGCCGATGGCCCCAGGCATCTATTATCCTGAGCATTTGTTCGATCACCGAATGGACATGGATGCAGTCACTCACTTTTTCACACAATACGATGTTCAAGTATCTTATTCTTGATACCAGGATACGGTCATGATTCATGTGGTGAATATGGCACAGTTCATGAATCATGACACAATCCATCACTTCCAGTGACGCCATCGCCAAGCGATAATGGGGTTAGGAGTTATATTACTCCACCACCAAATAATACAAATTAGCAGTACTATCCTTAGTAATCGTATGCGCACCCGCCGCAAGGGAGACGGTGGCCACGCCGTTCGTTATGGGATAGCTTGTCCCATCCACCTTAATCTTGGTTCCCTCGGAGCCAAACACCAGTGTTAGCGTTGAAGCCTTGGCTGTGGTGAACTGGATACTGGTGGCGCTCTCGATCTTCAGACATTGCGTTAAGGTCAGTCCGTTATAGGAGACCGTTCCCTTGCTGGTGGAGAGATTGCCCTGAATGGTGAAAAAGCTGCTCGAAGTTCCTGACGCTGTAAAATTGTGAACCGCCGCTCCCGGAGCAGGCGTTGACGTAGGTGCTGCTGTCGGCGCGGGAGTCGTTGTCGGCACCGGAGTTACAGTCGGCACCGGAGTCGCTGTTGGCGCAGGCGTTGCCGATGGAGTTGGCGTTGGGCCGCCCGGGTTAGCATTGCCCCCCACAGACACCAGTCCTGAGGTGTAGCTGCGGATAGCTGACATTAATGGTGCGTTGAGGGCATAGGCGGTGTCATCTACAGCGTTATTGAAGGCCCAGCTGAAATCGCCGCCCCCCTGGCGTCCTGCTCCCGCTTTAACTTTCTGCTCTACTGCGTTTACGTTATCGACAGCTGCTACACTGACACCTGTATCGACCAGCGTATCGAAGTTGTTATAGGCTGTTCCGCCGACAAGTGCTTTGTACGAGCCGGGAACGGCTTCGCTTCTCGATGAGGCCAGGTAAGCATCGTGAGAGGCTGCATTGGCTGGAGCCGTTCCGCTGTTGGAGTTCGCATAGATCAGACTCGCCGCACCCGAGATACTGTTGTTGTAGGCTTTAATCATCCCGCCGTTCTCCCCGGAGAACGTGCCTTCGCCCAGAGCATCTGTCCCCTGAAGGGAGCTTAGCATCGGGTATTTGGCATTGCGGAACACATTACTTTCCACGAAGGCCGAAGCACCGGTCGTCACGCCCACACCGTATTTTGACACGCCGTCATAGAAGTTATTATACACATGGACCGAGGCTACTCTGATCCGCGGGTGACGCGAGTCGGAATGATCGAACCAGTTGTGGTGCAAGGTGACGAAGAACTCTGCGGACTCGCTAAGTCCGACCAGAGCTGCTTTGCCGGAATCGAAGTAATGGTTGTACGAAATGGTGATATAGGTGGAGCCTTTCTTGAGGTCCGTGGAGCCGTCGCCCTTAGCCTGGTCTGCATCACTCCCCGCCGATCCATAGAAAATATCGTTATTATGCACCCACACATTCGCGTTGCCTGTATCCATGGAAATGCCGTCATCCGGGAATAACATCAGGCCAAGATTTCTCACCTCTACATTCCCTGCATATCTGAGCAGCAGCCCCCAGCCATAGGCATACGCATCTGTGCCGATCCCTTCAATCGTCAGATTCATCTCGGTATAATTGCTTTTCCCCTTCACCTCCAGATAACCGCCGCTATTGAGCTGTCCGCTCAGATCAGCAGCCGTCACTTTTCCGATAAACCGGATCGCGAGCGGGGTGGTATCATAGCCTTTTTGCCGAAGCGAAAGAATGCCGCCAAGACCTACTCCCGTCTGCACTGTACCTGAGCTGCTGACCACTACGGGGAGCGTTACAGTCTGTGCATTCTGGGAGGTGACATACAGCACCTGTGCCCCGCTCTTCAGCGTTCCATTGTTAGTATAAGCGCCGGAGCCTGTACCATATGGAGATTGGGCTGAAAAAGCAAACCCGGACCGGTCATACGGCGCGGCGGCCAGCGTACCCGTCACTGCACTTGCCGTTCCCCCGCCTGACAGCACGGCTTCCACCTTCATAACATAGCTTCCGGCCGCCAGCCCTACGGCATCTGCTCTCCAGTAGGAGGTATATTTGCGGATCAGCTCATTCGGAAGCTGCTGATACTGGGAATCTGCGGCGCTTGCCGCTTTGATGAATACCTTATAGCCGGATGCATTACTGACAGGTGACCACTCCACGTATGCAGCTTCATTTCCACCTCCACTGCCTGTTACCGTAAGTCCTGCAGCGTGCACCACCGACGTTCCCCACCCGTTGAATAATAGAGTAAGTGTAAGAGTGAACAACAGAGTCATACTGGTTACCTTTGCAACGATTCTTTTCATGAATTCGGCCTCCCGATTTAGGTTTGCTGGCACCCCGAGCATAGCAGAAGCCGAATTAGTGCAGAAACAATCATTTGCTCATATCACCTGCGATTATGCACTATTATGAGAAAATGATTATTTTGCAGCGAAATGATAACTGTATTTAAAAAGACACCCGCCCGGGGTGCCTTGAACTGACGCTTCTTATCGATGACACAAAGGTCACTGAAACTTCGTATTAACGCGGATCTGGCCGCTTTTACTTTTGACCGCAGCCTTCTCCGGCTCTGGGTTCAAGCTCTGGCCGATGTCGGCAGCGTTCTTCTTGAAGGTCTCGGTCACAGTCTGAATGACCTCGCCCACATTGTGCGCAGATTCGAAGATCGGATCGATCGTTTTGATTTTCCCCTTCACATCCCGGGTGACCTGATTCGCCGTGTGAATGAGCTGAGTCGCCTCGCCCGTTAATCCATGAATCGCATTCCTCACCTCGCCCAGCGTCCGGTTAGTCTCGCCGAGGGTGGTCATTCCCTTGCGCAGCGTAAGGATCACGAATGCAACCAGACAGACAAAAGCAACCGCCGCCAAAGCAACACTAAGTTGGATAACCATATGCAACGCCTCCTGTAGTACCACTCTATGTCCAACTTACAGACATCATTCCTACATGTTGCGCCTACTGCCCGCTTTTGCCGCCTTTGAAGGCAGTTAATCTATGAATCAGCTTGTCCTTATAGATTAAGCCGAGGATGAAGGCTAGGACAGAGATCGCGGATATGATGATGGTGGGTCCATAATTCTTGTGATAGATATTAGCTCCGATACTCACAGAAGCCAGCAGCCACGGGAGTCTGGCGATGAGCAGAATCGTAAAGAATCTTAAGGGCTTGATCGTCGTCAGTCCCGCCGCATAAATGAACATATCCTTGGGCAGTCCGGGAATGATAAAGATGATGAACAGGAAGACCGAAAATTTGTTATTGTCCATCATCCCTCTCATCCACTTGAACTTGTCCCGCTTCAGCAAGCCTTCAATGAGCGTCCCGCCCAGAAACCGGGTGAAGTAAAAGGCGATCATCGCCCCCAGCAGCATTCCCCCGGTCACGAAGACCGCCCCTAGAGTTGTCCCATAGATGTATCCCCCGGCAATTTGAACAACCTCCCCTGGTATGGGGGCAATGACCGTCTGGAGAATCTGGAACAGAACCAGCATGACCGGTCCTAATTTTCCCGTAGAAAGGATGTAATCCCGGAAGCCGTCCAGAGACATCGTCACGCGCAGAAGCTGCGGCAGATATCTGATGAATACGATAATGGTCACAAGGCCTACGCAAGCGAGGAGAACCTTGCTGACCCGCTTTTTGTGTAATAACCAATCCATTTACGAATCCCTCTCTTCACTGGCTTATACTATCTCCAGCTTAGGTCAATATTCTTAAGATCCGGGCATGAACTTCCTTAAGAATTCTTAAGTCGCCTGGCCGCCTGTGGTTTATGAGCTATCTACAATCTATAATGGAAGCACAGTGAGCGCTCAGGAAGGGAGGGGGATGGATGATGAATGCTGCCAAGACCATACTTATAGCCGACGACAACCACGAGATCCGGGAGATTGTCCGGGTACTGCTGGAGAGCGAGCAATATCATGTCATAGAGGCTATAGACGGCGAAGACGCTGTGAATAAAGTAGACGATACCATCGACCTGATTATCCTGGACATCATGATGCCCCGGAAATCGGGCTTCAAGGCTTGCGTGGAGATTCGTGAGCTGACCAGCGCGCCTATCTTATTTTTGACAGCTAAGACTCAAGATTCTGATAAAACCTTGGCCTTCTCTGCGGGTAGTGACGACTACCTGTCCAAGCCCTTCTCCTACACCGAATTGGTGTCCCGGGTGAAGGCCTTACTTAGGCGGTATTATGTATACAAAGGCAAAGAGGATACCTCTGCCCCCTCAGATGTGATTACCTTCAATGGGCTAAGTGTTAGTACTACCGTCAACGAGGTAAGGATGAATGAGAAGGAGCTGACCCTGACCGAAATTGAGTACAAGCTGCTGGCGCTGATGGCCGGCAACCGCAATAAGATTTTCTCGGCGCAGAATCTGTATGAAAGTGTGTGGGGTGAGCCTTACTTCTACAGCTGTAACAATACGGTGATGGTTCATATCCGCAATCTGCGGATGAAGCTGGAGAAGGACCCGCAGAATCCCAAGTTCATCAAAACCGTCTGGGGAAAGGGGTACCGGATTGAATCATAAGCTACGGTGGAGCAGGCTGAAACTGAAATTAATCCTGTGCCTGATCGGTTCGTTCCTCGCCTCTTCCATGCTGTTCCTGCTGCTGCAGTCCACAGGCGAAGATCTGCTGGAGCATTACCGGGCCAGAAGCTCGTTCATTGACAAGCAAGAGCAGCAAGCCCTTCCGGCACTTGAGGGATATATCTCCGGGCAGCATCTTTCGCTTAAGGATGATACTAAAATAGCGGAATGGGTCCGAAAAGCCAAGTACGTGAACCTCTATCTCTATAAGGACAACCAATTTCTCTACTCTACAGACGGGTACACCATCAAGACCGAGAATACAAGGTTTCTACCGGACCCTAGCATTTTCAGCAAATCCCAATATTCCACGGTTACCTTTGCGGATACGACTGCTCAGGTCTATATGGAGTATTTTTTTGAATACAAGTACTACAACCTCATTACGATTCTGGGTGTGATTCTGTCGTTCTTATTCTTCATCGTCCTGGTCCTGTTCTTCATCAACAAGAAGACCTCTTACATTGGCGTGCTGGAGAAGGAGATTAAAATTCTGGAGGGCGGGAATCTGGATTATCCGATTACCCTGAGGGGGAAGGATGAGCTGGCTTCTCTGGCCCAGAGCATCAATGAGATGAGGAAATCGTTCATCGAGCGCCTGGAAAGCGAGGAGCAGGCCAGAGTCGCCAACAGCGAGCTGGTCACCGCCATGTCCCACGATCTGCGGACACCGCTCACCGCATTGGTCGGCTACCTGGACATCATCGAATACAAGAAATATCAGGATCAGGAGGCGTTAGCGAAATACATTCACAGCAGCAGGGAAAAAGCCTATCAGATCAAACATCTGTCCGACAAGCTATTCGAGTACTTCACCGTGTATAACACAGAGGAGAATGATCTGGAGTTCGAGTCCTACGATGGGATTCAGCTCATGGATCAGTTAATCGATGAGCAGTCGATGTTGCTGGAGAATCACGGCTTTCAAGTAGCATGGAAGCCGTCCCCTGTCCCTTTCCGCGTGGATCTTCACCTGATCTCCTTCAGGCGGGTATTTGATAACCTTTTCTCCAACATTACGAAATATGCCGATACATCTGCGACCGTAACAATTGCGTATAGGATTGAAGACCAATGGCTGTTGATGGATATCACGAATGTTATAAAAACGGAGAACCATGAAATCCATAGCACCGGGATCGGCCTCAAGACCTGCCACAAAATCATCAGCCAGCATAAGGGCGAAATCACGTTCACAAGCACTGGCGGCAAGTATTCCGTTCACATCCGCTTGCCGGTAAATAACAAGCTCACTTAATTTAGGGAGGATCATCATGCAAAAATTCACTACCGACCGATTAATCATCAGAAACTTCCGGGAGACGGATGCACCGGGGATGCTGGAGTACTTAGCGAATCCGCGGGTGAACTGTTTCCTGAGCGAACGCCTCTCCACGTTAGAGGAAGCCATCGTCACCGCTACTACCAAGAGTCAGGACGACTCCCATCTCGCCGTCTGCCTGAAGGATACCGACTCAATCATTGGCGAATTATTCTGCATGAAAGAAGAACCCGATACCTACAGCGTAGGCTGGCACTTCAACCCGGCCTATGAAGGCGTCGGCTATGCCAGCGAAAGCGCCCGCGCGCTGCTGCGCTACCTCTTCCTGGAGCAGGAAGCCAGACGTATCTATGCCTACGTCGAAGACGACAACACCAGATCGCAGAAGCTGGTCGAGAAGCTGGGTATGCGCAGAGAAGGCTGCTTCATGGAATTCATCTCCTTCACCAAGAACGAAGACGGAACGCCGAAGTATGAGAATACCCAGCAATTTGCGATATTGAAGCGGGAGTGGTTGGGGCAGGGGATGGTGTAGCGCCATTCGCCCGGCATCAGCAGAGGTGGCTGCCGACTATCGGGACAGCGGTCCTTTTAACTTCTCCGGTATGGGGATATGCTTTATGGACTCTAACGGATGATACAACAACATCCAGGGTCCTGAGAAACGCATAACCCCCTTTATTTTTTGGCGGTAGACGGGTGTATAACAATGAATCGGACACTTCGCACAAGCTGTTTTCTCTTCACCGAATTTGCAGTAGGAGAGTCTTGTCATAACATACTCATTTAAGTGCCGGCATTCCTCACAGAGCTCTTGTTCATGATGTTTTTTCTTGCAATAGATACGAATCATTTTTGCAGCTATCATTTTTTCTTTGCGGATCTTAGGGCCGTCGTTCAGCTGCTGCTTTGCTGCTCTGCTCATATAATAAGGCCTCCTTGACTTAGTTGAACTTATAAATCTAGTCATATCAACGATCCCTTAGGTCTTCAAGAATGCCCAGATCCTCTTCAAACACATTGAAGAACGCCTCCAAGACCTCAGGCCGAACCTGTTCAGGCAATAGAGAAATGCTCCCTTTCTTTTTATGCATACTCGTCATTAGCTCTTTCCCTCCATCTTCTTCTCCCAAGTCCTCTCATACGGATCTCGTTCAGCTCTTCTGTTGTCATTCCCTATCGGCAATTTGTGACACCCCCTTTTCGTAAAGAACCATTTGATCCTCTCTTCATCTCTCGTATTCAAGAAACAAAGGGTACCTCTAAGCCATACTTTGACTTTAGAGATACCCCTCTCATATTTGATTACTTAGGCCTCTTGATGACTAAAGGTTGAAGTAAAAGAATGACTTGTCATAATCGCTATTATCTCTGAGCTGGACGGCCAGATAGTTCGCCACACCCTTATGTACAGGTACGATTACAAGACCTTCTGCAGTGTAGCTGTAACTTTCACCCGACTTAAGCTTTTTTAAATCAGTTGCGTCACGAATAGCATCATCCAAGGAGCCAGTGAAACCAGAATTTTTCACACCGACGATACTGTCTCCGTCTGAAGTTTTAGAACCCCACAGTTGTGGTACAAAATCAACAGCAACATAAGTGCCTTCGTTTTTATCATCAGAGATAATCTTTCCATTATTCATAACGAACTTCACCTTAGCCAATTTATACTCAATCAAAGCATTGGCTTCTGGTTCTCTGAAACCAAGAATTGCAATTTCACTTCTTGAGATTGACTTTACTGAGCTTACGGAGACAGTATAGTTTCCTGTGAATGTCAGACCATCATAACTATAGGGGTCATTAAATGTAACCGACTTGCCTATTGGAATTGCGGAACTAAGGGTTTTACCACCATTAGTCGAAGCAGTCGCCGTCGTTGCTGCTGGAGGTGGTGTATTTGTCACAGTCGGGTTAACAGTTTGCTTAACGGGTTCTTGGGGAGTCGATGCCGTACTGGTATCCTTATAAGGAATACCACTATCACCTGAACCATCAATGGAAATAGTTAAAGAAGCCCCATCAAAATTAACATCCGCTCCAAGAGCTTCTGAAACAGATCTTAAGGGCACATATGTAGAACCGTTATATACTAAAGCAGATAAATTATTACCCGATTGATCTTTTGGAGTCCATTTGGAACCGTTAAGGACAAACTTGATATCATGGTTCAATTTTGCCTTGATTGCTTCAACACCATTTCCTGCAAACACCCCTACTGTGCCAAATAGTAGACTTGAAACTACAATAGATGAAACAAACACAGACTTCCTCATTTTAACTAACTTCATTCTGAAAATCCCCCTACAGTTTATTTGATGCTACATGCACTACCATAAGTTAAAGCTATCAAAATAATGAAATGAACCGCTTGTCACACTACTTCTATAAGGTTCATAAATACCAGTTGACAAGATATTCTGGGATTTATCCCACAATTCATTTTCAAAGTAAAAATATGTATCAATTTACTTATCGGAATAATAGGGAGCAATTGTTAATCCTTTACTCGGAATTTATTAAATATACATGGCTCTGCATACATGCGTATTGAAATAACCTCAAAGAGAAGTAGAAATATAATGTATCGTATGAAACATATAAATTATATTTTGAAAAAAGGGGCTGTCCCAAAAGTAGGTTTTCTACGGCGGAAGACAGTTCTCTTCAGTCTTAATGCTCACTTTTTGGTCATTGGCGGCTTGCTTCAGCAGATTATGAGCAAGGGAAAGCCATCCGACCTCAAGCGTCACTTTCTCCACGCCGCGAAGCAGAAATCGCCGGAATCCCCGGTTGTTCTTCAGTTGTCCGAATACACTTTCCGGCTCCGTCATTCGGCGTACGGCCAAGGTGTAACCTTCTTCACTCCGTAGAGTTTCACGCGCCTGTTTCTGGTATCGCAGCCGTTCCAGGCTGACGACCACTTCCCGATTTCCTGCCGCTTTCGTGCAACGCTCCTTTAGGGGGCAGCCTTCACAGGAGCTGCTGCGGTAATGCCGTCTGCGAATTTCATAGCCACTCTCTAGGGTCTCCTTGCTTTCCCTGTGGAAATGCAGCCTGTTCCCAGATGGGCACGTCCAGTGATCCTCGGCTGTATCGTATGTCCAGTTTTCGATTTTACCAACATTCGCTTTCCAGGCTTTAGTCTTTTCCTTGTGGTAGCTGCCGTACTTCACCACCGCCTGTATCTCTTTCTTTTCCAGATAGGCGTAGTTTTCTTCGCTGCCGTAGCCTGCATCCGCAATGACTGTCTTTGGCCATTTCCCGAGGATCTGCTGGGCTTTTTCCAGATGCGGCTCTAAACAGCGGGTGTCGGTCGGTCTTTGATGTATACTGTAGGTTTAAAATAAATTGGTTTTCGGTCCCGATTTGCACATTGTATCCCGGTTTCAGTTGGCCATTTCGCATGTGATCTTCTTTCATCCGCATAAACGTTTCCTCTGGATCGGTCTTGCTGAAACTGTTCCGGTCCCCAAGCAGCTTTTGATATTGTTCGTACTTCTGCAGTCGAGGGAGCAAATCCTTACGCAACGTCCGAACCGTCTTTTTTAGGGGCTTGTC
>NZ_JBHUKY010000013.1:0-55750 GCF_042684125.1 Paenibacillus rhizoplanae
GTTGGTTTCGTCACCTATAACTTCGAGAATTTGGGGAGGTACTCCTTTTTCTATGCTCAAAAAAACCAGGTATAGCAAGGGTTTTTAATTATGAAATTGTCTCCAGAATACAACATTCCTCTTATAAAAGGAATCAAATTCATCAATTGTTGTACGAAATGCAGGATTCCCTCTCACCCAAGCGACTAAGCACGCTAATTCCTGTATTCTCTGCAACAATCTCACCAAACAACCAGGGATGTGCGAATCCAAGTTGTAATAAATGCAACATTAGCGAAAGATACCAACAGTACTTGGCACTTCGCCCTCGACACTTCCGCACTCTCACTCCCGTGCAACTACATTCTATTTAGTTTTCCACACACATCCGCCCTCCTCACCCCGCTCCAGCACATCCTATTCAGTTTTTCACATCCATCCACCTCACTCCCCCCACTCCACCCCACCCCCCAACAAAAAAGAGACCTCCCCCCGCTAACGCGGACGTAGGACATCTCTTCTCCGAATTATTCTCTTTGTCTATATTACTCTTATTTGCTTCTCTTAAGCCGACGTAAGTCGATATAGGCTTAAGCCGTATGCCGTGATGGCTTCAGGCTCATTCCCTTGGCTTTGGCTGCTCTGGCTACCGGAGGCTGCAGCGAAACCGCCAGGATACAAGCCAGAATGCACAGCAGCCCGATGATGTTAAAAGTGGGCTTGAACCCGCCAAGGAAGGCGGCGATGAATGAACCGGACAGCGCGCCGATCCCGAAGCCCTGATAGATGATGCCGTAGTTCTTGCTGTGATTCTTCAGGCCGAAGAAGTCACTGATAATCGCCGGGAAGACGGTAATGTTACCACCGAAGCAGAAGGCGATGGCCGCCACACAGGCGAAGAACAGGCCATAGCTCAGTGTGGCATAGCTGAGGGTAAACATTGCCACAGCCGTTACCGCCAGCGTAATACTAATCAGCTTGGTCCGGCTTACCCGGTCGGATAATGCTCCAAGAATCAGGCGTCCGGCCGTGTTGAAAATAGCAATCATCGCCACAGCATTCGCCGCCGTCGCCACATCCATCCCCGCCAGCTGCACACCGATATCCTTCACGATACCGATCAGATAGAGGCCGCTCATGCAGGCGGTGAAGAAGATCACGAACAGCAGGTAGGCTTCTTTCGTGCGGAGCATTTCTTTTACCGTATAATCCTTAGGAAGAAGTGCAGTCCCGGAGGCAGTCATCTTCTGATTGACTATGACAGGTGCAGCTACCGGAGCTTCCCGGACCAGCAGCGAGCCGATGAGGATCATCATCATGACCATAAGGCCCCAGTATAGAAAAGCATTCGACACCCCCGCCGATTCAATCAGGCCGCCGTTGATGTATTTGAAGATCAGACTGCCCGTTCCGTAAGCACCCACGGACACCCCGGAGATCAGTCCCTTATTCTTCGGGAACCACTTCATCAGGTTGGACAGCGAAGTAATATACGCCGTTCCGTCCGCATACCCGACCACTACGCCAGCCAGCAGGTAGAACATCGGCAGGGAACTGGCCTGCGAGCTTAGAATCAGCCCCAGCCCCAGCAGTATGCCGGAAGCTGCGGTCAGTCTGCGGAGACCGAACCGGTCCTGCAGCTTGCCTGCGAACAGTGTGGCGAAGGCCAAGGCAAAGCTGGTAATAGAAAACGTTATCGAAACTGAGCTAAGCTCAAACCCAAATGTACTGACAAGATGTGCATTGAACAGGCTCCAGGTGTAGATGGTACCGAGTCCCATTTGCATAATTACTGTACCTAGTACGATGAGCCACCGTTTACTGGTCATTGTCGTTGTCATGGTGATTCCTTCTTTCTCTTTCGAAGTCGCTTCAGGGCTTACTTTGCCTCTTTATTGTAGCGAAAGGAGCTCCTTCTGAGAGAAATCCGGAATGAGATGACACTGACGGGGAATGAACTGCCGCTAGAGACGCATAATCTGCCTGAACTCCTTCACTTTACTGCGGCTGACGGGCACCTCGACATTCAGATCACGCAGCCTAAGCAGATAGGTATTGTTGAACCAGGGGATGATTTCCTTGATTTTGGACAGATTGACGAGATAGGAGCGGTGACAGCGGAAGAACTGCTCCTGCGGCAGGCGGGTATGGAATTCACTGATACTTAGGGTCATGCTGTATTCCTCCCCCTTGGTGATCACACTCGTTGTTTTCTCCTGCGCCGAAGCATAATAGATCTCGTCTGCATCGACGACGATAATCTTTTCATTTTTCCACAGATTGACCTTATCGCTGCCCAGCTTCACCGGCCCCTCTTCCCCCTGGCGGCTTCTGGCCGCGATGGCACCTTCCAGCTTCTGCAGCATCGCTCTGATCCGCGTCTCGCTGTAAGGCTTCAGAATATAGTCGAATGCTTCAATCTCGAACGCCTCGGCGGCATGCTCCTTATAGGCTGTAATGAACACAATATACGGCTTGACCGCGAACCGGCTGATATTATGGGCCAGCAGCACCCCGTCAATCGAAGGGATATTGATATCCAGGAAAATCACATCCACCGTATCGGTCTGCAGATACTTCAGCGCATCCAGCCCGTCCTCGAATTCCGCCGCAATCTTGAACTGACTATGGGTCTGAATCAGATACGTAAGCTCCTGTCTTGCCAGCACTTCATCCTCGACAATGATCGCTCTCATCGCTGCTCCTTTATCACATCAAAATATATTTCCGTCCCCTTAGCCAGCCGGTGGATGGTCAGACCCGTGCCGTAGATCAGCTTGATACGCTGGTGTACGTTGTTGAGGCCGATTTTGTTGCCCTCCATGCTTCCGCTGTAGACCTTCGCAATCGTCTCTTCACTGATTCCCGCTCCGGTATCGGCAATTCGCACCCTTACGCTGTCTCCGTGGTCCTTGACCGAGATGTCCACCGTTCCGTTCCCTTTCCCCTTCAAAATCCCGTGGATAATCGCATTCTCCACCAGCGGCTGAATGACCAGACTCGGAATGCGCACCGCTACCTCATCTATGTCGTACAGAACGCTCAGGCGGCTGCCGAAGCGGGCCTTCTCAATCTCCACATAATGCTGCACCTGCTGCAGCTCGCGCCGGATATCTATGGACTCATCGGTCAGCTCCAGATTATACCGCATATACCCCGACAGATTGACGATCAGCTCACGCGCCTTGTCCGGGTCGATCCGGATCGAGGAGATAATCGCATTCAGCGCATTGAACAGAAAATGGGGGTTGATACTGGTCTGCAGTGCCTTCAGCTCGGCCTTGTTGGCCATCTCCTTGATGCCCTCAACCCGTGACACCTCCATCAGTGTGGAGATGATCTGTGACAGCCCTACAGCCATAGCCTGGAGGGAATAGGTGATTTTATGCGCGTGGGTATAGTAGATCTTGAGTGATCCCGTCACCTCCCCCTTCTCCTTAAGCGGGATAATGATCAGCGAGCGAATGTCCCGGTTCATGTACTCAGTATCGTCGTCACGGATGGTAATCTCCCCGCTGCTCAGCGTCTGCTTCGTCTCCTCACTGATGATCTCATTAGCTTCGGCATAATATTCTTCCCCGACACCCACGTAGGCCAGAATGACTCTGGTATCGGTAATTGCCACCGCATCGGCCCCGATATCCTCTTGGATGATTCCGCAGATCGTACGCAGCGACTCGGGAGTAATACTGCGGAAATACGGAAGCGTCTTATTGGCAATCTCCAGCGCCAGCTTGGACTGCTTCGCGGCAATACGTTCTTTCTCCCCTTCTACACTCTGCACAAGCGTAACGATCAGCCCGGCACAGATCTGCCCCATAATCATCGGAAAAGCAATCTTGGACACGATATCCACCCCCAACGTGTGGGGATCAGCCATCACCAGAATCAGTGCCATCGTCAATGCCTCACAGGCCATTCCGGCAGCAATGGCAGCGATCCAGCGGCGTTCAGGCGAAGTGCGCCGGTAGATGATCCCGGATACCACACCGGCTGTAATGCTGGTAATCAGACACGGGAGCGAGGTGACCCCGCCGATATCGATCAGGAATCGGTGTACGCCCGAGAGGATCCCGGTAATCAGTCCGACCCAAGGGCCGAACAGAATCCCCCCGGCTATAATGGCGATAATCCGCACATTGACCAGAGACCCTTCCACATTAATCCCGCTGTAGGTTCCGAAGATGGCGAACAGGCTGAAGATGACCGTGACAATCGCCAGCTCCTGCGGCGCATGAATCCCTTTGGCAAAAATCTCCTTGAACCTCGGCACCCGGCTTAGGACGAACAGACACATCAGCAGCAGCGCTGCCCGCTCAAACAATTGCAGCAGAATACTCAAATTATATTGCACACTCACGCCTCCATAGGACAAGCTATCGGTCCATTATAAGATGGGATAATGGTTATAGCAATCCGCCCAGCCGCCTCTAATGGTTGAGATAATCCTATTGGATTTCCAAACCAGGATGTCGTGTTCTCTCCTGGGTATAAAAGCCCTTCTATTGCGGAAAATTAACTATTATCGTATGGTTTCTTTAAAGGAGTGATAGCTTGTGCGTATAGCTTTTTGGATTGTATTTGCCTTTGTTGGTGTTTTGATCTTTTGGATAGTTGGCGGCTTAATTGGCCGTAACAAACGAAAGTGAATCTATGGGGCTATAACAGCCCCTCAAAATAACCGGGCAGTAGAGTTCAAAAAATGTTAATATTATTTTCATTTTTTAAAACTATCACTTGTTATTATATGGTATTATATAGGAACAAACGTTCTCTTTGAGGTGGTTTATTTATGTCGAATTTCAGAGTGAAAGATCCATATCAAGTGTGTCCAAGTTTTGAAACAGAACATTTTTTTGTAAGGTTAGTAAAAATCGAAGATGCTGAAGATCTTTTAGAATGCTATTCCGACCCTGTTTCTAATCGTTTGTTTAACAGCGATAACTGTATGAATAATTTCAATATACAGACATTAGAAAAAATGAAAGAATACATAGGTTTTTGGCTTTATGAATACGAAAGAAAATATTATGTACGTTTCAGCATTGTTAATAAGAGTACAGCAAAATCGATTGGGACTATTGAATTTTTTACAAGGAATGAACCTGAAAAAAAACATGGGAATATCGGAATTTTGCGGCTTGATCTTGGTTCTGAATTCGAGATTTCGAATGTAATTACCGAGTTGTTACAAATGATTGAGGATTATTTTTATGACTACTTTGGAGCAAATAGTATTGTTACAAAAGCAATACCTTTTGGAGAACAAAGAAGATTATCACTTAAGCAGTTGGGTTATCAAATTTTTGATGATCCTCAAATCATATCTTACAACGATTACTTTATTAAAATGATGGGATTCAACTGACGGAAAACGTTAGTTCAACAACACAGCGGCAGTCTATGACTTTATTTTCTCGTTCAGAGCTGCCGCGATATGCTGAGTTTTCTCACCGTTCTATCCTTCCTTACTACACAGTATGCGTCCACTGTTCAATGCCTCTAAACTGCCAGATCAATCCCCACCACACCCACAATCTCCCCGTCGCCGTTCGTAATTGCTCTGGAGAGTGTGATGCAGGAACGCTTGGTAATGGCCGAGACGTACGGCTGCGATACGAATTGCCCTTCCGCCATTGCCCCGTTCCACCACTCACGGCGCTTCGCATTCAGCAGCCCGGCCGCAGGCTCGGAGTAGATGAAGGTGCCATCTGTCCGGTTGGACCAGATCGCCTGCACATCCGGTACCTTATTCTTACAGGCCGTAAGAACTCTGCCATGGATGTCCGCATCCGCTGCACACATCTCCTGCTTGGCTGCTATCTCCTGAAGCACCGTCTGCATTTCCTCAAGCCGCGCCGTATATTGGCTCAGCTCAATGACTTCGCGTCCGGCAATGCCGTTCACCGACTGCTGCAGGGTCTGAGATTCCAGCAGCAGACTTGCGCTGATCTCATTAAGCTGTCCGATCTGTGTCCGTTGGCGGGTTACCTGCTCCAGAGTCAGGTCTACGCCAGCAATGGTCTCGTTGACAATCCCTACTGCACCGCTCAGTTCGCCGGTCACCTCGTCGATCAGCCTGCTCTGCCGCTCTGCCGCAGCCGCTGACTCCGTAACTATGACCCCAACTTCCTCCACCCGGGCCGAGATATCCCCGAGGCGCTGCTTCACCTTCGCCACTTCATTCACTCCATGCGCAACCGCAGTCTGCTCCTTCGTGACCGACTCCAGCACCTGCCGTACTCCATGATTGAGATCCAGCAGCACCGCCGTAGAGCGCTCCACGGAATCCCGGCTCTGATCGGCAAGCTGCCTGATCCGGCCTGCGACCACAGCGAACCCCCGGCCCGCTTCCCCGGCCCGCGCAGCTTCAATCGAGGCATTCAGCGCCAGCAGCGAGGTCTCATTGCCAATGCCTACGATCAGGGTGTTCATCTCCTCCACCAGCGCAATATGTCCGCTTAACACGGTGAATTTGCCCAGCATATCTCCGCTCTGCTCCTGCAATTCCTCCATGACCCCATCTGTATTCTTCAGCGAATCCAGCATATCTGCCATCCCCGTGCGCGCCGCCTGCATGGCTGCGTTCAGCCTTCCGTTCAATTCTCCAAGATGTCCGGTAACCGCCGCTACTCCGCCCATTGTGGCAAAAGCGCCTTCAATATTGGCCTTCGCCTCATTGCTGCGGGTCTGCAGCTCCACCTCGTAGGCATGCGAATAGTCTGCCGTCTGCTGAAGCCCTCCGGTATGGCGGGTGATCTCCTCCAAAGCACCATGCAGCCGGTCTGAGGTCACAACGATCTCATTGCCGAGCAGCTCTACCTTGCTCCGGGCTTCCGCCAGTTGCCCGGCTCCGAGCACTCCGCCCCGGCGGATATCCAGCACAAGCCCGGCAAGCGCCGCCATCAGCAGCATATAGACAACCTTATGTACCCAGTACATCTCCATCCATAAGCCATACAACCCCACACTCAGCAGTAAAATAATAACGATAGCGGCCTTGCTCCGGCGAATTCCCATTCTGCACGTTCACTCCACTCTGTCATGTTATGTATTCTAACATTATATCAGCAGAGTTAAATTAAGGGAACCACTACTATATAGATTGCAATTGTATTTCTTCTGTTATGGGATTGCTGTGAGCTTTCAGGCGGTCGCTACCGTTCCTCCAGTTCCAAAATTCTCCTCCACCACTTTTCCCTTAACCTAAATTTCCAAGTTCAATCTCTATAGGGACAAAATCATCCTAACGAATGAATAAGATTACCTTCACGCGAATACAATGTATGCTGTTTTTCACATACCTTTGGTCCATATGCCGCTGTACCAGCCAATTGTTATTCGGTTTTAAGCATACCTTCAGCTTCCAGTCACATTCAGCATCAAAATCATTCTAATAAAAAACAGCCGCACCCCCAGCTTTTGAGGGTACGGCTTTCCTTACAGCGTCTTCCCGCCCAGGATTATACTCCTGCCGTCTGTACGCTAACCTCCTGGATGTTCTTCGCCATCATGCTGCGGGCGATCCAGACGCCAGCCGCCCCGGCCTGGGCCAGTCCCCGGGTAATGCCCGCCCCGTCGCCGCCGCAGTAGAGGCCGGAGATTTCGGTCTCGAACTCATCCGTCAGCTTCGGACGGGCGGAATAGAATTTCGCTTCCACGCCATAGAACAGAGTATGCTCGGAAGCGATGCCTGGGGTTACCTTTTCCAAAGCTTCAACCATTTCAATCAGGCTCTTCATCGTGATGTATGGCAGTACCAGCCCCAGATCGCCGGGCACCGCTTCCTTCAGCGTCGGCTCCAGGAACCCTTCCTTGATCCGGGTCTCCGTAGAACGGCGGCCTCGCAGAATATCTCCATATTTCTGTACAATGACCCCGCCGCTGGACAGATCATTCGCCCGCTTGCAGATCTCCCGGGCATATTCATTCGGCTTGTCGAACGGCTCCGTGAAGGTATGGGAGACCAGCAGTGCAAAGTTGGTATTCTTCGAGCCCAGCGCCGGGTCCTTGTAGGAGTGCCCGTTCGCGGCCATCGCTCCGCTGTGATTTTCCACGACCACATGCCCCGAGGGATTGCTGCAGAAGGTGCGGACACGTGTACCCACGGAGGTATTGAAGATGAATTTGCCCTCATACAAATGCTCATTAATCTCCCTCATCACCACATCCGAGGTCTCTACACGCACCCCGACATCGACCTGGTTATTGTACATTTTGAGCCTGCGCTTCTTCAGCACCTCTGTCAGCCAGGCCGAGCCGTCCCGTCCCGGAGCAATCATCACCAGAGCGGCCTCATGACTCTCCCCGTTCTTCAGCGTAATACCTGTGATGCGGTGTGTTCCGCTCTCTTTGACAGTAACGATGTCTGCTACTTCCGTCTTGTATAACATATCAATGCGTGTCCGCAGATATTCATAGATCGATTTCAGAATCTCCAGGTTCTGCTCGGTTCCGAGGTGACGGACCTGCGCCCGCAGCAGCTTCAGCCCGGCGGCATATCCCCGCTGCTCAATACCGCGAATACTCTCCGTAGTCGGATCGGTAATGACCGGGGTTGCCCCATGCTCCAGGTTGATTCCATCCACATATTCAATCAGCTCCATCACCTTGGAAGGAGGCAGATAATCGGTCATCCAGCCGCCGAATTCGGTTGTAATGTTGAATTTGCCGTCACTGTACGCACCCGCACCGCCGAAGCCCGCAGTAATGGAGCAGGCCGGCAGACACCCGGCGAATTCCTTGCGGCCGGAGGCGGGCGGACAGAGCTTGATTTTCTCCTCCAGGATCGGGCAGTTGCGGCGGTAGATATCATGTCCCTTGTCCACCAGCAGCACCTTCAGCTCAGGGGCCTTTAGCGTTAATTCATAACAAGCGAATATTCCAGCCGGACCGGCTCCAACAACAATTACATCATATTTACTCATATCTTCTCTGTTCCTCCCAGGGTGAAACGGCTTCGGCCTGCAGTTGACAGGGGCCGCGACGCGTCTCTGCGGTATATCAGTCCACTTCTCCAAGCAGCATATTTAACAGCACACAAAAATCCCGGCCTCTTCATAGGTATGCAAAATGCACCCTATTCGTAGCCAGGAATTTACGGTCCCCTGTAGAAACCCCCAAACCTTATCATTGAGGATATACGAACAGCTTAACCCGTTATTACGGGCCAATTGGAATTTTACCGAATAAATCCGAATGTGTCAATGATGAATAGCATTAATAGTTCGTGTTTATAGCATAACTCGGAATTACACACTCAGATCACCTAACAATTACCTCACAAACACGAACGTTATTCCAGACCTAGTACCCGACATAAGACCCAGAAGGAAAAACGAGAACATTGTCGAATATATAAGTACATTGACACTGGAAAAGAGGAACATCTTATGCAAATCCCGCCGCCTACTCCTCGCCAAATGTATTGGAACCGCGTCATCCTCAATACCTTTTGGATGGCGTTTATTGTTTATCTGACCAGCCAGCTATATGTTTACTTATCCATGTGGGGCCACCGGCCCGAGTTGTCCGACAAGCCATATCTCATTAGGCATATATGGATTCCAGATGCTATTCTGTTCGCCCTGCTGCTGATTCTGGAGGCTGTCCATAAATACAAGCCGTTGTTATCCGAATTCTCAATTATTCTTGGAAGCCACCTGTGCGGCATCGTGTTCATCCTGAATCTTAGTTCCGAATATCATGTGAAGCCGCTGATTATGCTGCTTCCCCTGCTGGTATCCATGATCTATCTGAGGGAGAATTATCTGAGGATTTCCTCTGTGATCTGCCTGATCTACATCATCCTACTGTTTCTGAACACCTCTATTACCGATTACACGCTACGCATCCAGAACATCATTATCACCCTGATCTTAGCCGGAACCTCGCTGGCCGGCTTTGGTGTTATAGCCCGGGGCAAGGATCTTATGCGCTCGCTGGAGAATTCGTTAAAGTCAGAGCAAGAGCTGCGTATCCAGAACATCATTATGGACAGGCTGTCCAAAATCGACCCCTTGACCGATCTGTACAACCACAAGACCTTCCATGAATATATGGGCTGGCTGATTGAGCACCAGCAGAGCAATCCTTTTCCCATGCAGCTGGCTGTTATTGATATCGATAATTTCAAAAAGGTCAATGACCAGTACGGACACTGGGTCGGAGACATCGTTCTCCGGCAGGTCGCCGCTGTTATGCTACAGCATATCGACTCGGATGATTTCGCAGCCCGGTACGGCGGGGAGGAATTCGTAATTATTCTGACAGCCAAGACATTGGAGGATTCGAAACGGATCATGGAGAATATCCTCATGGGGATTGCGAGCCTTCGGATCAGCGAAATGGACAACAACTCGGTTACCGCGAGCATCGGAATGCATGAATATAACGGCGGGGATTCCAAAAGCTCTATCTTTCAGCAAGCGGACGACTCCCTGTACGAGGCCAAGAAAACCGGCAAAAACAAAATCGTCATCCTCTAAGGCCCTTCTCCCTCTATACGCTAAATAAACTCACAAAGTGTGACTTTAGCTTCGATGATGATTCAGGTACTTTGCGGGGGCCCCAAAACATATGATTTCTATATTTCAAACAAACGGGTCCACCGTGCATAGCAACCTATGCCGGGGACCCGTTTGTCATCTGAACCTGTTCTGATATCTATTCCAGCTCCTCCGCCCCATACCGTCTCTGCGGAACGAGCAGTTCCATCACCTGGCGCTGCGGCACCGGGCGGCTGATCAGATACCCCTGCACCTTGTCACAGTGAGCCTCCCGGAGGAAAGCCCATTGGCTGGCATCCTCCACGCCCTCTGCTACTACATCCAGGCCCATCTTGTGGCCCAGAATAATAATCGTCTGCACAAAAGATTCACTAAAGGCCTTATCGGCCAGGGAATCGATGAAGATTTTATCCATCTTAAGGGTAGAGATCGGCAGCTGCTGCAGATAGCTAAGGGAGGAATACCCTGTTCCGAAATCATCCAGAGCAATCCGTATCCCCCGGGACTGCAGGAACTCCAGCTTGCTGACCGTACTCCCGAACGACTCCATGAAGATCGACTCTGTGATCTCCAGCTCCAGACTGGATGCCGCAAGGCCGCTCTCCTCGAGACTATCCAGCACAATCTCTACGAAATCATCCTGCAGGAGCTGAATAATGGAGATATTCACCGATATTTTGTAAGGAATGCCGGTCCGCTGATGGATGCTGTTCATGAACTTGCAGGCCTCTCGCAGCACCCATTCGCCGATATAGATAATCAGCCGGGAATCCTCGGCGATCTTGATGAAGGAGAGCGGGGAGACAAATCCGAGGACCGGACTGTTCCAGCGGATCAGAGCCTCGAAGCCTGAGATCAGACCAGTCTCCATCTGTACCTGCGGCTGGTAATGCAGCTCGAATTCGTTATTATTCATCGCACTGCGCAGATGCTTCTCAATATTCATCCGGTCATTGAAGGCGGTATGCATGGATTTATCGTATACGACATAAGTGCTTTTCCCCTCTTCCTTGGCCCGGTACATCGCTACATCAGCGTTCTTCAGAATCTCTTCCGTCGTCTCGCCGTCTTCCGGATAGAAGGAGATCCCGATACTGGAGGACACATACAGATTGCTCTCACCGATAAGAAAAGACTTGCGGAACGCACGCATAATATCCTCGGCCAGATTAAGCACATCCACACGGTTCTCAATATCCTTGAGGAAAACAACAAATTCATCTCCGCCCAGCCGCGACAGCATATCCGTCTCACGCACAACCGACTGGAGACGCTCACTGGCCTTGCGGATCAGAATATCGCCGGACTTGTGTCCAAGCGTGTCATTGATGTATTTGAAATTATCCATATCTACAAAAAGCAGCGCCGCGCTGCCGCCCGTCCGGCGGAAATAACTCTCCATCGTCTCCAGCAGACTGAGCCGGTTCGGAAGATTGCTAAGCGAATCCACATAAGCCAGACGGTGCATATTCTTCTGATTCTCCAGCAGCATATCATATTGCCCTACAATCTCCTGCTGGGTCGCTGTAAGCTGCTCATAGGTCACTTCCAGCTCCCGGTAGCTGTTATTCAGCTTGAATTCAGCCTGCTTCCGCTTGCTGATGTCAATTAGAGAGCCGAGGAACAGGACAATCTGATCCTTCGGGTCAACGATCGATTTTCCCCGCACCTCGAACCAGATGTACTCCCCTTCTCCCGTCCTCATACGGTATTCGGTTTCATAGATCGGGGTCAGTCCGGTAAGATGCGCCTGTCTGGCCTTGCGCGCGGATTCCTGATCATCCGGGTGGATAATGCTAAGAACGCCTCCCTCGAAGGAGTTGATCTCCGCCTCGGTATATCCCATCACCTCGTACCACCGGTCCGAGAGCTTGTAGAAGCCGCTGTCCCAGTCCAGCTCCCACATGTACGCACCCGAGCCTTCCGAGGCGAGGCGGAACCGCCGTTCGCTGACCCCCAGCTTATTGAACTGATCCTGCAGCTCCACCTCTGTCGCCGCCAGCTCCTCATAAGTGGACTCCAGCTCCTCGTAGCTAAGCTGCAGCTTAAGCTCATTCTGCTTGCGTTCATCGATGTCGATGCCCACCAGCACGAGGATATCCTCCGCCTGCTCGTCCATCCCCTTGATGAGAGCCGTACGGAGGGAGAAATAATGTGCACCCGGAGAATGGTCAGGGAGCCTCAGCTCCACATTAGTCGCATAATCCTGTGCTGCCGCCCTAACAAGGAGATTCCTAAGCACGGCTGCTCCAGCTTCCAGAGGCAGCTCATCAATGCTTACGCCCAGCACCTCCTTCTCCTTCAGCCCGGTCATCAGCTCGGCATATTTGTTGAAGCGCACACTTCGTTTGTCCCCGTGAACGGCCCACACAATCACCCCGGTATTCTCGATCACATCCTTGAAAAATTCCTGTTCAGAGTGAATCGTACGGCGCAGCCGCCGGATATAGATCCGGAGCAGAATGGCGCCCAAAACCAGCAGAAGGGTCCCGATGGAGAATAAGGTAAAAATCCGGTTACGCATTTTTTCATTATAATGGTCGGAATGCACGAAGAAATACTGCTGATACAGCTCTTCGAAGGCGCCCGAGCTTACCATATGCTCTAACCTTGCATTGACGTAGGACACCAGCTCCGGCTTGGACTTGCTGATGCCGTAGGCCACATCCTGCGGATACAAATTGCTCATTTTGCGGATAATATTACCGGTTAAGCCCTGTTCCACAATCAGATAATCGACCACCCCCTGATTCTCGAACAGCAGGTCGATCTCGCCCTGACGCAGAGCCTCCAACGCATCCGGTACGGTTGCATATTCTATGTATTCTGAAGGCGGTATACCCGCCTTGTTCTGCAGGATGGTCTCTGCATATTGTCCTTTACCGATACCGATTTTGTACTTACGGAGTGTGCCCAGCGTGACCTCACCCTGGAGTCCTTGACGCGAATAGACGGAAATATAGCTTTTTAACACGGGTCTTGAGAAAAGAATGTCCTGCTTCCTCTCCTCGCTGACAACCATCAGCCCGGTAGTATCAATCCCGCCCTCAGTCAGCCGCCGGTACGTCTGCTCCCAATTCCCGGTGCTGTAGTGGACAAGATATTCATTCTTCTCAAAGATCATACTTGTCAGATCAATATCGAAGCCAGTCAGATAACCATTCTGTATGTACTTATAAGGTGGATACTCCAGTTCTGCCTGGTACTTAATTTCCTGTCTTTCGGCATAAGCGGCAGCGGGGTGTGCAAGCATGAGCACAATGCTAATTAGAAGCAACAATTTACACCGCTTCATCGCAATTCTCCTTTATCCCAGTAAGATCGGCTTAATATGTATACAAGCTTATTCGACAAAAAATGGGAGGGTTCCTGCTCCTTTTTTCTCATTTCCGATAAATTGTGCACATCCTGTGGTTCCGTATCCTTAACTCTTGAGCGCACAATCTTAGATTTAATCAAAAACTTTAGATTTGTATTGCTTTTTGCGGTTAAAATGTGGATAATAACATTAATGGTTGATAATGATTATCATTATTGGATGTATAACATTCATTATTTTCTATATTTGAGCTAAAAGGAGACTGAACACCCATGAACGCAGCCACTACCCGGACCGCCCTGCAGGTTGACGATTACCTGGACCTGCTCAATCTTGCTGTGAAAGTCGGAGATATGAAATGGCAGAAAGAAATCAAGTCCCGGTTGCAGTATATCCTGTGCCTGCAGACCAGATAGCCCATTTCATACAGAAATAGATGAATATAGCTTACTTCTTACATAACCGCATCCCTTAAGGGGGTGCGGTTTTTGTGCGGTTATCCCGTCAATTCAGCGGTGCCTGCATCTGCGGCGCTTAGAATGTTTAATGATATAGTATAATGATCAGCATACTACAATGAACAATAGCCTATAGATCGGAGTGTGTCAGATTGAGAAAAAACCTCACCCTCGCCTTGGTCTTGATATTATCGCTGTTGTGGATACCGGGGGTCTATGCTGCGAATGTCCCCGCACAGCAGGGAGTAATTACGGATGAAGCCCGGCTGCTGTCTGCCCAAGAAGCAGAGAGCCTTAGCCGGATTGCCACTACAGACCGGTACACCTTCCACGTCTTAACCGTTGATTCGCTGGCCGAGAGCGACATATCCAGTTATGCTGCGGATGTATATGATACCTGGAGGCTGAAGTCCCGGGACATCCTGCTCCTGATCGCTTACGAAGATCAGCTAACCGAGATCAGCTTCATTAACCCCGGGCTGCAGGATGCGCTCGATGCCTGGTCCATACAACAGGGCGGAGCTGCGGGTAACGCAGCAATTAACAAGGTGCTGGAGAAATATTTCAATCCTTATGCCAAAAACGGAGATATCCCTGAAGGCATACGTTCTGTGATCCAACAGATGCAAGCCATTGGCAGCAGCGGACAGAGCGGTAATACTGGCAGCGGTGCGGCAGGCGGTGCGGCTGCGGGTACCGCAGGAGCCGCCTCCGGTGCTAACGGCAGCGGCAGCGGATTCCCCCTCCTGCCGGTTGCAGGCGGCCTTGTCTTAGCCGCCCTGCTGATATTGCTGCTGTATGTGCTAATTACCGGACTGCGCCGCCGCAAGGGACTGTTCGCACAGCGCGAGCAGCTCGCCGACCTGCTGGTACGGGCGAACCATGCTCTGGAATCCCTTCAGCCTTTCCAAGGGATTGTGCAAGGCAAGACCGGGGAGATGGTCGAGGGCATCTCGAAGCGCCTGACCTCCCGGCTGGTCGAAATCTCTGCATTGCAGACAGCAGGGCAAGCACCATTGCCGCCGTTCTACCGCTTGTCTGCGCTTAAGGCGGCGGCAGAGCAGCTTCAGCAGACAGAGGGGGAATTCCGTGCCTCCCTGGAGGAAGAAGAGAAAAAGGTCGCGGTCATAAGCGATGCCGACCGGAACGTCAAGCAGCAGATCACCGAGCTGAAGCAGGCTGCCCCCGAGCTTGAAGAACAGCGCCAGCAAGCGGTCCGGGAGACGGGCTATACGCTGGAGAAGATTGCCCAAGATCTTCAGGAGCTGGCTGAAGAGACGGCCAAGGCAGATCAGTTGGAGCTGTTCGACCCAATCGCCGCTCAGGAGATTACTGCACAAGCGAAGGAGCGGCAACAGCAGATTGTGCAGGATGTGCAGGATGTGGAGACCTTTGAAGACAAGCTGAAGGCCTTCCCCGGTATCCTGGCGGCTACCCGCAGCCAGATTGCAGAGCTGATCGACCAGAACTCCCTGCACAATATGAAGGTTAAGCCTTACGACAGCCTGGAGCAGGCTTCCACTGCTGCCAGTTCCATGGAAGCGCCGCTGAACAGCGGCGATATGGACGAAGTACGCCGGATTGGTGCTGACATGGATGCCCTTCTGACTGAAGCCATAGCTATGACGGAACGCCAAGCTATGATCCGGCAGAATAATCTCAGGGATCTGGAGACTGTACGCAGCACATGGGCAACGCTTAGCCAGCGGCGGAATGAATTGCAGAGCCGGCTGGCCGGGGCGAAGAACCGGTTCGCCCGGCAGCATCTGGACGCTCTGGAGAAGCTGCTGGAAGAGGCCGGCGGCGCACTGCGGCAAGGCGCGGCAGAAGTGCCGCAGCTTGAGACCTGGACCAGCGATGCACGCGGAGAGTATGACAATGCCCGCAGCGGGCTGGACCGGCTGCTTGCCTTGCAGGATGAGACGGCAAACAGCATGAGTAGCATTAGCAGCAGTCTAGACTCTCTGGAGGAGCGCCTGGACAGCCTGAACAGGCTGTTCACGGAAGGGCAGGGCCGGGTGGATGCCGCCTACAATCTGCTGAACAGCAGAGGAATTGCCTCGCAGAACCGCTTCCAGCTGTCCCTGCTGCCTGAGTATACCGAGCTGGAACAGCGTCTCGCCTCGGGTCCTTACGATCTGGATCAACTGGAGGAGACAGGACGCTCCTACGCTTCGCAGATCGCGTCCTTCGTAGAGGAAGCGAACCGGCTGGTCCGCCAGAAGGAAGAGGCCGAACGCGCAGCCAGAATGGCCATGCTGCGGGAGCAGCAGCGCCGGGACCAAGCCCGCAGACGCAATTCCGGCCCCCCTTCGGGCGGAGGATTCGGTGGCGGCGGACGCTCCTCCGGCGGCTCTTCTTGGGGCGGCGGCAAATCCGGCCGAAGCTCCGGCGGCTCCAAGTGGTAAGCAGCCGATTGCCGCTACAGCACCTCCTCACCCTAACAGGTGGATGATGTAACAACTTATTCTACGACCTTAAGCGAAATCAGGGGCATTAGTGTCCCTGATTTTTGCTTTCTATGTACTTCCTCCGGACCATGCACCCTCGTACTGGCACATTACTAAAGAGAACGCACCTTTATACTGGAATGTGTGACATCTCACTATAATCATCTCAAGCTCCCTATGCCAACACTACGGACGCACAAAAGCGATCCCCCTATCACCGGAGAATCGCTGTTGTGTCGTGTTATTGCCGTTCAGTGAGACTCATCCTCCAGAAACGGCTTGTTCACATAGTAATACATCACGCCCATTAGCACGCCGCCGCCGATAAGATTGCCTAATGTGACCGGGACGAGATTATGCACCACGCCTCCCCAGGAGATCGTACCGGGGTGGTCCAGGACGAGGGCAATCGCGAAGGTACACATGTTGGCAATACTATGCTCGTACCCTGAGATGAAAAAGCAGAACACGAACAGCACCATGGCGAACATTTTGGCACCGTCGTTCTTCATTGACATTGGCACGAAGAAAGCCAGACAGACGAGCCAGTTACAGAGAATCGCCCGGAAGAACAGCTGCATCGCCGGAGCTTCCATCTTATGAGCCACCACATCCAGCAGGAACCCGTTGACAGAGGAATCATAGAACAATCCGGTCAGAAAAATAAGCAGCGCAAACGCCGTAGCCCCAAGAATGTTGCCCAGATAGCTGACGACCCACATCCGCACAACCTCAGTCCATGCCAGCTTGCGCCTCAGTGCCGCATAGGTGTAATAAAAAGTATCCCCGGTGAACAAATCGCCCCCGCCGTAGGAAATCAGGATGATGGCTGCGCCGAACGTAATCGCAGCCATCGGATAGGTCATCGGCGATTGTTCCATATAGAAGAAGTTGCCGGTCTTAAAGGCTACGATCACGCCGAAGCCGATAAACATGCTGGCGAGCATGGCCCTGGCAATGTAACGCCATACGCTTTGCCGGAAGATCTTCTGTTTCTTAAGTGCAAGCTTCTCTACCTGCAGCAGTGCCTCGTTCTCCATTTGACCCTCCGTATTCACTTTATATTTTCAGTGGTGCCGGAAGACTGATGTACAGCCTCCAGCTATTATACCCAATAAACCACTGGAAATTGCTTGAATCACAGAGCATCAATAATTTATGGATTCCGTTCACTGTCCGCACCCTTTTTCACAGGCCGTTATCCTCCCGATCATTCAGGCTGGCAATCGCCTCCGCCTTCTCACTGCTGGCTACGACGATAAGCACCACGATCAAGCATCCCAGAATCATCCCGCTTATCCCCTCTTTCTCCACAGGTCGCCTTAGTGACAACGTATGAGGGAGAGCGGGATAATATGAGTGGATTTCTACCGGCCCAGAATCAAACCCCTAATTCAAAAAGCTGCTCAGCCCGCTCTCCGCCTGCTTCAAAGCCTGCGGCTGCGAGCCCTCATTCAGCCCGAGCCGGTTGTTCAGCTGGGTGTTGATGGTGGTCATTTTGGACGTATAATCCTGACAGCTCTCGATGATCCGGCGGTTGGACTGCTCTGAGGTATCCAGGGCACTGAGCAGGTCGCCAATGGCCTGATTCACGGCTTCCAGGGACATGGATGGCTTGGAGAGCAGCTCCGTAGTCTTCTCGGTCGTCGTGCGCAGCAGCCGCGCATTCTCCTTGAACTGGTCCTCGATCGTCTTGTTGGTGGCTTCGACCGCATTGATGACATTCTCCTGATCAGCCAGGGACATCGCAATCATCGCCGAGACGGTGATCAGGTTGGAGGTCTTATCAATCGCGTTGTTTACGGAATCAATCAGCTTGTCATTATTGTCATTGATGATATCCGTTGCCGCAATCGCCTGATTGTAGAGCAGAATCATCTCGGTCATGGACTGAATCCGCACCATGACCTTACGCAGCCCGCGCTCCAGATACGCTTTGCGGAATTCATTCTCGGGCTTGGCGATCTCAACCTCGAACAGCTCCTTCAGCTTGTTGCCGAAGGCGATCTTGGTCTGGAGGTTATAGATCTCCTCCATGGAGGTGCGCTTCAGCTGGCGCATGTTGACGATGCTCTCCTCCAGCGTATCCCGGCCGTCACGCAGACCGGTGATAATGGCATCAATGTTGGTGCGGACCGACTGATATTTGTAGACATAATTCTTAAGCGGGCTTTTGCGCAGCATTTTGCCGAAGAAGCTGACATTCTTGCTCTGCTGAAGGGTCTCGCACTCACCCCGCAGCTTCATAATCATATTGGGCACTTCCACCCGCTTGCCGCTCATCAGGTCATTAACGGGGCGGTCCAGCAGCTTCAGGGTCTGGCCTGCCTTCTCCTGCGTCTTCACCCCAAGCTTCCCGATATCATCCATCAGGGAATCCAGCGCCACCGTGTCAGTCTTGGCTACCTGCTCAATTAGCTGGGAAGCCTCCTGGACTACCTTCTGCTCATCTTCTTTTCTAAGCTCAATTAACTGCGTGGACATGGCTATCCTCCTCCTATAATTCGGAACTGCTGTAGCGCTGATGAATCAGTTCCGCCTTGGTCTGAAGTTCCATCAGGTCTTTGTGCTCAATCGTCGACGCAATATCGGAAATTTTGGCATCGACATCACGCAGACCGTTCAGCAGCATTCTCCGGTTTCTTGTCTTGGCTTCGCCGCCCAGGCGCAGGAACGGGTTGATTACTCCATTAAGGTCCTTCAGCACCAGTCTGCGGACGGTATGGTTGATCTCGCCATTGCCCAGCTCCTGGAGCAGCGGAATGACGCGCTGCAGCCGGGCGAACAGCGCCAGCGACTTCTCGACAATCTCATTGTCCAGCGTATCCTTCTGCCCTTCGGAGATAATCATATCCTCCAGAATACTGAGATACTCCACCACCGGGGCGAACTCTGCCCCGATCTGTATTTCCTCCCTGTGTCCGGCTCCCGGATGGGCCGGGGAGGCCTGTCCCGCAGCAGCAGGAGTCGCAGCAGCGGCAGCAGACGAAGCCTGCGGCGCAGCTGCGGATGCCGCTGGAATGGCCTTAGGCTCCTGTCCGGCAGGAATCACCTCCACCGGGAGATTCACTCTTGTGCGCCTGAGCTCCGGCACCGCTAGTGCCGCCCCGATTACCGGAAGCAGCAGCGAGACCAGCTCAGGCAGGAAGCCGCTGGTCAGTACGGCTACGACATAACCGGCACCGGCATACGCCAGTACTTTGAATTTAGCTTGCATTCCTCTCACCTCTTATGAGCGTGAACGCTACACGCTCAATTCACGGAATCCGTAATCACGGATTCTCCGTTTATTCTCATGATCAGCGGCTGCTCAACATGGCTGGCCAGGACGTTATGCTCGAACTCCGCAGGCAGAACCTCGCCGCCGAGCGCGCTTTTGACAGCCAGATAAGGGAAGTTGATTCCGGACAGACAGGAGATATGCAGGCCGCCGGACATCCGCGGGTTAATCTCCAGCAGCTTGGGGACGCCGCCGCTGTACTTCATCTGGACATTGAAATTGAACGGAATCCGGTACGTCTCAGCCACCCTGCGGGCAACCTCCGCAAGCTCTGGAATATACTCCATCAGCCGCAGACGGCCGCCCGCCTTCCGGCGGGGGACGGCAGCCAGCAGATTGCCCTTCTCATCCGACAGACAATCAATACTATATTCATAGCCCTCCAGCAGTTCCATCACCATCAGGTTAGGGAAGCTCCCGGCTTCTGCAAGGATGCGGTAAGCCTCCCCGAAGGAGATCAGCGGAGTCACATGCCCGAACAGCTCCTCCACGGGACTGCGGTCATTATCAATGATCCGGAATCCGAGTCCGCCTTCCGTCTCGGTAGGCTTGAAGCAGACCTTGTGTCCTTTGGCTGTGAGATCTTCATAAGCTTCCCTGAACTGTTCTGCATTACTAACCACATGATAATCAGGGATCGTCATAATCCCGTTGGTCTTCACGCTCTCATAGAACTTGCCTTTGTCCATGATCATCTCAAGCAGATCCAGATCACGGCAGACCAGCACCTTCGTCCCGATCTCATCGAACAGCGAAGCATGCAGCGCAATATCGAGCATATGCAGCCGGGGGATGAAGATATCAATCTCATTCCGGCGGCAAAAATCAACACAGAACTGCACGTATTCAATGCCTTCGAGCGCCGGCTCGGTTCCGGCCACATCGGCGCCTTGCAGCGACATATGGTGGATATCCGGGTGGGTGGCGAAGATTTGCACCGGAATCCCGTCTTCATTGCCCCGGATGAGATTCATATAGTGATAGGCAACAGAGAACCAGCGGTTGAAATATATATTTACCTTTTTCATGGTGGCGGTCCAACTCCCAATGCTGTCAAATGTGTATAAATCCTGTGAACATACTGCATAATCTCATCCGCGGCAAACACCCCCGGCCGCTCAGTAAACGGATACTCTAAGTGTACTAAACCCGCCTGCTGCTCGGCAAATATTTCTCCGTGACAGGGGGCTATGGCATAGTCGGCGGCGGCGAGCAGGCTCTTGTCCAGAAGAGAGTCGCCAGAGGCGACCATCGGCTCCGAATGCACGGTGCGGCGGACATGGATAATGGCATCGCTTTTGTTAACTGCCTCCGGCACGATGTAGAGCTTGCGCCCCTGCAGGGATACCTTCCAGCCAAGCTCACCCAGCCGCTGCGCCATCCGGGCAATCTCCTCCAGCGGCAGCGAATCCCGGTGAACCACGAACGTAAAGAACAGCTCATCGCAATACCGCCGGCTAATGATCCATTCTTCCCGGACCACAGCACGCACGATACTTTCGGCTTCTTCCGCCGCTGCGGAGCCGCGTTCCACCGCTCTGCCTACAGCCGTCCGCCAATCCAGGTCCACTACCCCGTTCACAAGAATATTGCCCCCATTGCTGGTGATGGCATAATCCGGAATGACCGTCTCCTGGAACAGGTTAATCCGCCGGTACTGGGCAATCGTACGTGTAGTGACCGGCATGAAAACAATCTTCGCCGCCAGCTCTTTCAGTGTAGCCAGAGCCTGCTGTGAGATATACGATACCGTTCTGCCGTCAACAACCTCTGCCGGAACCAGACCGGGGGTGTCCTCAGGAACGCCTATCGCGCTAAGAGAGTAGATCAGCGTACGGTCCAGATCGCTGGCGTAGATCATTCACTCTCCCCTTTCAGCGGCTTGATGATTCCGCAGCAGGAGTAGGTCAGCCCGGGATAGACCTCTACCGGCACGCCCCGGTCCTCAGCCAGCAGCAGAATATGCCGCAGGTTGGGATTATCCAGCCTGTCTACAAGAATTCTCCAGGGCACTCTGCGCAGCAGCACACGTGTCGTCTCGCCCACTCCGGGCTTCACCAGATTGATATTATCTATGCCGAAGGTATCCTGAATACTGCGGATATCGGCCAGCCCCTGCCAGGTAATCTCCGGCGGATGCTCCAGCATCCCCGCAGCCTGTGCTAGTGCCTCTGCCGCTACTTCGGCGAAATACGGGGTAATTGCTTCAACGAATACGTTGGACAGATCACTGTCCAGCCATTCCTTGTAGAATTTGGCCCCGTGGAATTCCTCAGCACCAATCAGATCATCGCGGAGCACGGTACGGCTCATCAGGCCGGATACCGTGGAGTTCAGGCAGGCGCTTGGAATCAGATAATCCTCCCGGGTGCCGTAGGTTCCCGAGCAGTGCCCGGGGTCTGCGAGTACCGCCAGATCATCATTTAGCGTAATGCCATATTTCTTATGCATACTCTCACAGGCCTCTATCAGCACCTGCCGGATGGCCCCCTTACCGGTCCAGCCATCGATGAATTGCAGCTCGGCATCCCGTCCATGCTGCTGCAGCATGTAGAGTACAGCATTCTCATCAATCCCCTTACCGCGGATAATCGAGATGCTGTAATGCGGAAGGTCCGCTCCATATTTCTCAAGAATATAACGTTTGATCAATACCCCGATAGGAGTGCCCGCTCTCGCCAGAGAGACCAGCACGGTATTCTCCGTTCCCCGCCGGGCTACAATCATCTCGGACACCACAGCTACAGCCAGCGCCACCTTCCTCGCAGTCAGCTGCAGCGTCTCATGAAACAATTCGATATACTGCTCTGTCGGCTGGTATTCCACCGGAAGCATCTCCGAATAATGCACGCCGGACTGGATCGCTTCCTCCCGCTCGGCCGTTCCCCGCTCCAGGGATACATCGCTTAGATCCTTGAGCAGAAAGGTAACGTCGGAAGCAGGATAGCTGCCCAGCGCAACCGGAGGGGATATTCTTCTGTTGTGAATCGCTTCGATATCTATTCCCTTCATAGCCCTGAGCCTCCCGTATGTGGTTCTGAGCTGAGCACAACAAGATGTACCTTATTGCCCGCCAGCCTCTGTAAAATATCCGTCATCGGCGCAATCCGCTGCCAGGGTACCTCCCGCTCCAGCAGGACGAAGATATCGTCATACTGGCCGGGGTCCACATTATAGATGAAATTCGTGATCTCCGTATCGCCTGCGGACGGATAGGCAGCGGCGTTATGCACGCCGTAATCCTCACGCCGCTCGGGATGGATCGGACTGCGGGTCGAGGACTGGTACAACACGCCTTCCCCCATCTCTGCGGCGATCCGCATCGGCAGATACATGAACTCGCCTACGCCCATCACCAGCGTACGGGCACCTTCGCGCAGTCCCCGGAGCTGCCTGGCCACACGGCTTACACCTGCATCTATTTGCGCATTATCCGCAGACTCCAGCCCGAAGCGGCCGCTGTGCTTCAGATAAGGCGATGAATTGATAACGCCCTGCCCATCCGCCGAGGTTACCGGAAGCCGCTCTAAACCGTCGAATACATAAGTGGTTACAAGCTCTGCGCCTGTGGAAGCAGCGGCTCCGCTATCAGCTGCGGCTTGCAGCTGCGGTATTCCCTCAACCTTGATGCTTCCCTGAAGCAGGGATAAAGCGGTTATCCGTATACCCAGCTCTTGCTCCAGCTCACGGTAAGCTTGTATATTGGCATCGCTCCGCCAGTCCAAGAGAGAAGCCACTACATACTCCCTGCGCGGGAATTTGGACTGGATATCCCGGATCGTATTAATTGCCGTATTACCGGTCGTAATCTCGTCATCCACCAGCACAATCGGCTCTGTCCCCGATAACAACCCGGCGTCCAGGGCATAGCAGAGATGATCTACGGCGTGGGAATGCTCCTCTTCAAAGGTGACCACCGATTCCAGCTCAGGAATCATCTCACGCGTGGTATGAATATAAGACGCACCGCCAGCGAACGCATTATACATGCTATGGCCCAAGGCGGTAGCGGTTTCGGCGAATCCGATAAACAGAACCGGCTCAGGCAGAGCCAGGCGCGCAGCAAGCAGCGCATGATAAGCTTCTTCCGCATATTCAGGATGGATCAGGCCATGAACGGCCTGGTTCATCAGCGGGTCCATAACCACCCGGTCAGCGGTATCCGCGCTCATCTCCAGATACAGAAGCAAGGCGAGTGCCGCTCCGCTGAGCAGCGGGGTATACGGTCCTACGGGAATATGCTTGCCCAGCACTTTGCTGACGAACAGGAAGGAGCGCTTCTTATTGATTCGTGCAGCCATGGAGAACAAGGAATCCACGGGCATATGAAAAGGATTGGAGGTTTCCGTTACCGTAACCTGCAGATTCTCGACAATGTTAAACGTGTGTATACTCGTTCTCGGGTAGTAATCCGACAAAATTCTGTTGTTCATGTAACACCCCGTATATTTGAGATCGTAGTAAGATTCGTCTGGCCCAGTTCAAATGAGGCTTGATTTCATTCATTTTGTTATAGTATTCACTCTTGAACACGCCGCGGCTGCCATCATTGCTGTCTACAATACTTAAGGCATCCACATACTCTTCATGCATTACGGTATACATTGCCTGCACCGGTCTGAGGTGGGAAGGGTGGATAATGGTTTTGCCCACAATGCCGTTCTCCTTGTCCAAAATCACTTCCCGGATCAGCCCGTCCATCGAGCTTGAGATGAAGCTGTTGCGCATCTCGCGGCCATGCTTGCCGTAGGTATCCTCGAAGGGCGTCTCCCGCAGCTGCGGGCGGAGGACCCGGTGCCCCTTGCTGGCAAAATACTCCCACACGGGTCCTGAGATCACGTAGCCTTCCTCCACCCGGCCAAATACATTAATAATATCCGACATGCAGTCACGGATCGGTGTCAGGTCATAGATGCTGATATCCGGGCTGCGGCGGAGTCCGAACAGACTGGAAAAGTCCGTCGCTCCAATCCGGACATTCAGCACATACTCGCGGTATTGCCCAAGCAGATCGCGGACCCCCAGCAAAGTATCCATCCGGCTCTCCCGGTAGATAACCGGTGCATTCTCCAGAATCGGCATCCCATACAGCACAGGGGCTGAATAGCTCCGTGTGTCATTATAATCGGCAATGGCCTCGAAATAATCCGTACCGTTCTCTACAGAGAATTTGGGGAAGACGAAGCCGGTCAGCATGGTGATTAATGATCCCAGCCGAAAAATCAGATCCCGCAGCTGTGCAGGGTTACGTACGCGGATGAACAGCAGCGGAAGACTGCCGCGCTGCTCCGGCTCATTCTCCGCATAAGCGGACAGAAACGCCAGATGCCTGACGATGGACTCTTCAGCATAATCCACTTCACCGTCCCCGATGGCATCCTCCAAATCTATGATTACCGTGATAAGCCCCGAGGCTCTCAGCTTAATAATATCTTCGGCAACACTGGCACGGGTGGCCGGCATATAAAGGGCTGCTCCGACGGCATAAGCCAGTAAATCCTTGCGGGTAGTGTGATCAAATGAAACCGGCGGAACATGGAATAATGAGGCTTCCTGTTCTTGTGTGAGGTAATCGAAATATCTCAAGGCCCTTCCCCCTTAATGATGTGCCAAGCACCTGACAAATAGCCATTTGCAAGCAAGCAGAACCAGCGATGCCGTCCTCTAGGGGACGGCATCCGGCTTGCTCAAGACCCAGGCAAAGGCCATGCTACAACATATAACGATTACCCGGAAGCACGCCGGAGTCCACCCTTCCCGTGAACTCCCCGCCTTCCTGTACAGCTATACATATGAACTTATGAATCAGGTTTTTAGATGGTTCAGGCTTTGCGGTTTTCCTCTTTTTTGCGTTTGCTTGCGCTGTATAGAATAGTACCCGCAAACACCGCAATCAGAATCCCAAAGAAAATGACATGCGGCAATTCATAGCCGAAGGCTCCGGCAAGCATTTTACCGGCAATAAGTGCAATGAGCAGGAATGCCGTCTGTTCCAGTTCAGGATATCTGGCAATCAGTTTGAGGAACACCTGTGCCACTCCGCGCATCATCAGTACGCCGAGGATACCGCCCAGGAAGAGTACCCATACTTCACTGCTAAGACCGAATGCAGCTACCACGCTGTCAATACTGAAGGCAATATCCATTAATTCAACCAGGAGTACCGTCTTCCAGAATGAGGCGCCTTTATTCTTAATCTCTCCCTCTTCTCCGCTGCTGCCCTTGTACAACCCTTTGTAGGCAATGTAGAAGAGATACAAGGCTCCAAGCACCTTAACCAGCGTGAACTTGACGAGATAGGTCCCCAGACCAATGGCCAGGAATCTGAATACGTAAGCACCGATAATACCGTAGAACAACGCCTTACGCTGCTGCTCCTTCGGCAGATGCTTAACCATTACCGCCAGTACAAGCGCGTTATCAGCCGACAGCAGACCCTCCAGCAGAATCAGGCTTCCGATTATCCCCCAGCTGACAGGGTCGGAGAGCGTTCCTGCAATATCACTCCATGAGAAGAAATGCCCGTAATTCTCACCGATACTCCTAAAAAAATCACTGAACCAGTCCATTCCACTTGCGCCTCCGGTAATATCAAATTATTTGCTTCCCGCTACCCAGCGAAGCCCCCAGCCATAAGCCTCATCCATCTCTCGGTGACCGCTAAAATATTGCACGAGCCGTTCAATACTGAAGGTCTCATTGTCCACATTCCGGATCAGCGCGATGGCGCACATGCCTTTACGGTTGTTATGCTCGTCCAGATTAACGATAATATCCGGTCCTCCATCCTGCTTCAGGGTAACCACTCCATCCGCCTCAGACCAGTTGGTAACTCCTTTGTAAATAAAGGCAAACACCAGAATCCGTTCGATCTGGGCAACCTTACTTCCGTTTATACGCAGATTCTCGCCAGATGTTACGGAGCCGGTCCGGTCATCTCCATCGAGCATCATATAAGGCTGCTGCTGCAGGTTACCGAACGCATTGCCCAGTGCCTGCACCACGCCTTTGCTGCCGTTCTTCAGCTCATACAGACAGGCCAGATCGAGATCCACCCCGCCCTTGTTACGGCTGAACAGCCCTCCGCCCTGCTTCTGGTTCCAGTTCAGGTTAATTAACAGCTCACCCAGACCGGAGGCGGATTTCTTCAGGTTAATCGAATCGCCCTTCTTCTTCAGCTCAATCTTCTTCAGATTGAGATTCAGCGCCGGTGCGGGAGCAGCCTCCTGCTTAGGCGGTGCCGGTGTAGGTGGTGCCGGTGTAGGTGGTGGAGGAATCACAATATTCGGTCTGGAGGACTCCGCGCGGGGCGGCGGCACTTGAAGCGGCGGGCGTCCCGGCGACGGCGTCTGTTCCGGCGGCTTCGGTGCCGGTGCAGGCTCGTCCGCTACTTCTATGCCATAGTTGCCGCAGAGCGCCTTAAGCCCGCCCGAGAAGCCCGCAACAATCGCACTGTATTTCCATTCTTCACCATGTCTATATAATTCTCCAACTACAACAGCCGTTTCCACAGAGAACTGATTTCCAAGGTTACACCGCAGAAGCTGCGCACCTGTCGCCTGATTCACGATCCGGCACTCCGCTTCACTCATTTGTCCGAACATCTGCTTGCGGTTTTCTCCGTCATACAGAGTAAGGGTGAAGGCAATCTTCACTATGTTTGCCGGAATCCGTTCCAGCGAGACCTCGAACTGCTTCAATCCGCCCGAAGCCGTCCCAGGTACATCCTTATAGGTGATATAGGGAGTAGACGGGTTATTATAAAAGATCAGATCGTCGTCACTGCCCACTTTACCGCCCGCTCCAAGCAGGAATGCGGAAGCATCAATATCCATGGAAGACGGAGCTTTCCACCCGATCTCAACCGTAATACTACGGAGCCCCGGGTTCCCTTTGGTCAGGTCTGCTTTCTGCCCTTTGACTACTTCTGTATTCATTCTTACGCCACCTTTATACATGGATAAGAGCGCAACTTATCAGATTTTGTGTATAAAAAGGGCAGGATCGATGATGATCCCGCCTTTGAAGCTCTTATTGCGCGTCCAGCCCGTAGTTTTTGCATAATGCACTTAGTCCGCCGGCGAAGCCGCTGCCGATCGCCTGGAATTTCCAATCCGCCCCCTGGCGGTAGAATTCACAGAAGACCACAGCAGTCTCAGTGGAGAAGTCCTCGCCGAGATCGAACCGCAGAATCTCACGGTCACTGGATGCATCCACTACGCGGACGAAGGCGTTGGAGACTTGTCCGAAGTTCTGTGCCCGGGCCTCATAATCATAGATCGTGACCGTGATCCCGATCCGCTGAATATTGGCAGGCACCAGGCTGAAGTCTACGACGATCTGCTCATCATCCCCGTCGCCCTCCCCTGTACGATTGTCGCCTGTGTGGGTTACAGATCCAGTACCGCCGCTTGGGTTGTTATAGAATACAAAGTCATTTTCGCTTTTGGCTTTGCCGTCCTCATGCAGCAGGAATGCTGATGCATCAAGGTCGAAATCTTTGCCGCCGCTATACTTGTTTGTATCCCAGCCCAGTCCTACAACTACTTTGGTCAGACCCGGATTGGTTTTGGTAAGATCAATCCGCTGTCCTTTGGAAAGACTGATCGTCACTGTAAAAAACCCTCTTTCCTTACAGATTTAATTCCCGGAACCGCCAGGCCTTATTGCAGGCCGTAATCACGGGTCAAGCCAGACAGGCCATCCTTATAGCCGCTGCCGATCGCATTGAATTTCCATTCTGCGCCGTTACGGTACAATTCGCCTACAACTACGCCTGTTTCAACGGAGAAATCTTCACCCAGGTCAAAACGGATCAGTTCCTCACTGTTCGCATCGTTGACGATACGCACATAAGAACGGGAGACTTGTCCGAAGTTCTGGCTTCTGGATTCTGCTTCATAGATGGTAATGGTGAAGGCAATCTTGTCCACATCTGCAGGAACATTAAGCAAATCGACTTGAACCTGCTCATCATCTCCGTCGCCTTCCCCTGTGCGGTTATCGCCGGTGTGAACGACAGATGCGTTCTCGTTCTGCTTGTTGTTGAAGAAGATGAAGTTGGTTTCTTTATCTACTTTACCGCTGGCATTGGTCAGGAACACGGAAACGTCAAGGTCAAAGTCCTTACCGCCATCGTATTTATTCGTATCCCATCCTAGGCCGACTGTGATTTTGGATAAGCCCGGGTTGGTTTTGGTCAGATCGATTTTTTGTCCCTTGGATAAGTTGATAGCCATGAATAGAGCCCTCTTTTCTCAAATTGGATTTAGATATAGCGTTCTGCCAGCTGATTGATATGCGCTGCGTGGGCGCCTTCACCGATGGCGGCGAATTTCCACTCATCGCCATGACGGTACAGCTCACCGCAGATCAGTGCTGTGAAGCCTGTATAATTGTCTGTCAGATTAAACTTAACCAATTCTGCGTTGCCTGCCGCATTAATAATCCGGATATACGCAGATTTGATCATCCCGAAATCCTGCTTGCGGTTCACAGCATCGTAGATGTTGACTACAACCAGAACCTTATGGACATCGGCAGGAATCGACTTCAGATTCACATTAATCTGCTCGTCGTCCCCGTCTCCCTCACCCGTCAGGTTATCTCCCGAGTGAACCACGGAGTTGTTCGTATTCTGTTTGTTGTGAAAGCAGACGAGGTTCAGCTTATTGGTCAGCTTGCCGTTCTCATTCAGCAGCAGCGCTGAGGCATCGCAGTCCACGTTCGCCTGTTTCTTGACGCCAAAGAATCCTCTTGCCGGTTCGGCAGGGTCCCAACCCAGTCCTACAATTACGTTAGACAGTCCGGCATTGCCTTTGGTTAAATCGATCTTCTGACCTTTTACCAGATTAATTCCAGCCAACTTGAAGTACCTCCGTTTCCAGATAGAAGTGTGCTTGCGGGTGTTACATCAGTGATACGGCGATGAATCGCCTAAAGTTTCACCTAATTAGCAAATGGAATCCAGCCTGTAATTACAGGCTGAATTCGCTAGGGCTAAGTGACAGCACATTGCAGATATTCCGCACAACCGCTTTCTCATGCTCATCGAAGTCACCGTCAGCCGCACCAATCGCGGAGCATACGCCTACAATAACGCGGCCAATCTCCGGTTTGCTGCTGAACTTTGCAATCGCCTTGAGCGCTTCCTGCTTGCCGATTTCGGGCGAGAATTCGAAGTTGCTCACATAGAAATTAAACTGGGCGATGACATCCCTCATATCAAATACCTTAAGTTCATTGCTGAGATTCATGTACCCCGCCATCTTGTTCTTCTCGGATTCCTCAATCTTGCCGTCAGCCGCAGCCACCAGTGCGCAGCCTGCCACTACAGCATTCATGAAGTCTTTATTTTTAAATTTCTTAACCTGTTCTGTCAGTCCGTTTTTTGTCGTATTCAACCAATTTTTAAATGTGCTCATCGTATTCTCCTTCTATCATTATGGAATTATGACCAGCAGAAAGCCTATGCGGTCTTATTAAGCACCCTATCCTTGTCTGCCGGAAATATAAGGATAAATCATTATGCAGAACCTCTGTCATCCTTATACTTTAAAAAAAGATATCCCCGAGCCTCCTCCCCGCCACCCTGGGCAGCTATTCACGCTTGGACTTATTGCCTATTTCTTACTCTTCTAATATAACCGATTAAATAACAATATTCTACTTTGGGCGATTCTTACAGCACCTTGGACAGAAACTCCCGTGTACGCTCATGCGACGGGCTGCCGAACAACTGCTCCGGCGCACCCTGCTCGACTATGGCCCCTTGCTCCATAAAAAGCACCCGGTCCCCCACTTCACGGGCGAAGCCCATCTCATGGGTCACCACAACCATGGTCATCCCCTCACGGGCCAGCTCCTTCATAACCGCCAAGACCTCGCCCACCATCTCGGGGTCCAGGGCCGAGGTCGGCTCGTCGAACAGCATGATCTTCGGCTCCATCGCCAGCGCCCGGGCAATCGCCACCCGTTGGGCCTGACCGCCGGAGAGCGAGGAAGGGTACATCTCCGCCTTCTCGCTAAGACCCACCTTCTGCAGCAGCTCTAATGCCTTCTGCCTTGCTTGATCCGCCGTCCATTTCCGCACCTTCATCGGGGCCAGCATGATGTTCTCGATCACTTTCCGGTGCGGAAACAGATTGAACTGCTGAAAGACCATCCCCAGCTCGGTACGGATATCGTTAATCCTTGTGCTCTTGGCCATCAAGGAAGTGCCTTCAATGATAATATCGCCCGCTTGCGGCTGCTCCAGCAGATTAAGGCAGCGCAGAAAGGTCGATTTGCCCGAGCCCGAAGGCCCGATGACGACCACAACCTCCCGGCTGTGAATGTCGACGCTGATATCCGTCAGTACCTGATGGGCACCGAATGATTTGTACAGATGCTTGACTGAAATAATCGGTTCCATAGGGGTTACACCTTCCGTTCAATATAATTAAGCAGCTTGCTGAGCGAATAAGTAAGAATGAAATAGATCAGTGCAGCGGTCAGATACGGCTCCCAGATCCGCAGGTATTGGCCTTTCATGGTATTGCTCCAGTACATAATCTCAGGGGCGGCAATCAGCGCCAGCAGCGAGGAATCCTTAACCAGCACAATGAATTCATTCCCGAACGCGGGAACCATCCGTTTGATCGCCTGGGGCAGAATAATGAAGCGCATCGCCTGCTGCCGGGTCATTCCGAGGGACAAGGCCGCTTCCCGCTGCCCAGAGTCGATGGACTGGATACCGGCGCGGAAGATCTCCGCAGAATAGGCGGCGGAATTGAGCGACAACGCCACGAATGCGCTCATCAGCACGTAGGTTTTGCCGTAGAACAACGGGATCAGCCCGAAGTGTACGATCAGAATCTGCACATAGAGCGGCGTACCCCGGAAGATGTTGATGTAGGCATGGAACGGCCAGCGGAAATACCATTTGGGCGCCATTTTACCGAAGCCGATAATCAGCCCCAGCAGGGAGCCGCACAGAATGGAGACCAGTGATACACCGATGGTGAACAAGGTCCCTTTTAGCAGAACCGGTAAATAATGAACGATGATGTCGAATCTGAAATCCATAGAATTCTTCCCTTCTCTTCTGCTTGTGGCTTGCTCAAAAAAAGAAGCACGCGCAATAGCAATCATTACGCATGCTTAGTTGTTCCCGGCCCTTTCGCTACTTCGCGTTCATTAGCGCCGCCGTGTCCGGCTCTTCGCCGAACCATTCCTTGTAGATCTCGGCATATTTGCCGTTCTCGATGACCTTCTTGATCGCCGGGTCCAACTTGGCCTTCCATTCACTGCCCTTCGGATACAGGATGCCGTAGTACTCAGAGCCGAAATTCTCCTTGTCGATAATGCCGGTCAGCTTCTCCTTCGGATTGTTCTTGATGTATTCGTTCACGATGGCGATATCCGCAACCACCGCATCCGCACCGCCGCCGTTCAGCTCCATCAGCGCTACCGCATTGCTGTCGAACCGCTTCAGGTTACCGTTGTCAATGCCCATAATGCCGCTCATCAGCTCATCAGCTGTGGTGGCTGCCTGAACCGCAACCTTCTTCCCCTTCAGGTCCAGGGCGGATTTGATGTCGCTGCCTTCTTTAACCATGATCATATTCGTAGATTCGAAATAAGGGATGGAGTAGTCATAGGTTTCCTTGCGCTCATCTGTAATCGATACCGAGGATACGCCCGCCTGGTATTCCGTGCCCTGCTTCACACTGGTCAGCATGGTATCCCAGCCTGTGCTCGTGACCGTGTAATCGATGCCGGCCTCCTCCATTACCGCCTTGATGAAATCAATGTCAAAGCCCTTGATCGTATCGGTATCCATGTACTCCATTGGTGCATAGCTGGCATCGGTAGCGATTTTGAGGCTTTTCCCGTCCGCACTGCCGCCTTTTGCATCATTGCCAGAGCCACAACCCGCTATTGCCAAGACCAGGAGTGCCACCATACCTGACATCGCCCATTTTTTCCGGATTCCCATTCTCCAATCCCCCCACTTATTTGTAAAATAACTTAAGGAGATTTTATCAGATTAAAGTAGTGATGACAATTAACTTTATCTCATTGTGTTATATAACATTACATTATTATCGATATATTGTAACATCTCATGCAAAAAAGCAGCCAAAACGCCCCGGAGAGAGCTCCCCGGCAGCATCCTGGCTGCTTACTGAATGGTCAATGGAACCTATTAGCACATAATTTAGAAGGTCAGATCGCCGTCATAGGAAGCAATCAACCGGTACAGCTCTGGACGGCGGTCACGGAAGATCCCCCATTCGATCCGGCCTACCTCAAGCGCGTCCAGATCAAATTCGCTGACCAGTACAGTCTGCTCATCCCGTCCGGCTTCGACAATCTTGTTGCCCTGCGGACCAGCGATGAACGACGAGCCGTAGAAGTCAATGCTGGAATCCTCGTCAGTCTCCTTGCCGATCCGGTTGGAGGCCACGACAGGAATCAGGTTAGCGGCAGCATGACCCAGCATGCAGGTCTGCCAGTGATCCTTGGAATCAATCGACCCATCCTGCGGCTCCGAGCCGATGGCTGTAGGGTAGAACAGAATCTCCGCACCCATCAGGCTCATCACCCGGGCAGCTTCCGGGTACCATTGGTCCCAGCATACGCCAACTCCGATTTTGGCATAACGGGTATTCCACACCTTGAAGCCGGTATCGCCCGGGTTGAAGTAGAACTTCTCTTCATAGCCCGGACCGTCAGGAATATGGCTCTTGCGGTATTTGCCCATCACGGTTCCGTCCGCATCAATGACCGCCAGCGAGTTGTACCGCGCATAATTCTTCTTCTCATAAAAGCTGATCGGCAGCACCACGGCAAGCTCCTTGGCGATAGCCTTGAAGTGGTTCACCGCCTTGTTCTGCTCAAGCTCTGTAGCATAAGCATAGTAATCCGACTTCTCCTTCTGGCAGAAATACGGCGTCTCGAACAGCTCCTGCAGCAGAATAATCTGCGCGCCTTGGGCAGCCGCCTCTCTAACCAGTGTCTCCGCCTTGCGGATATTCTCATCAATGTCGCCGGAACAGCTCATTTGCGTCGCGGCTACTTTTACTTGTCTCATGGTTGTTCCTCCTTGTATGAACTTATAACACTTAGAACTCAAAGCTTGGTCGTCGCTGCGGTGAACATTTGGACTTCCGGCCGCTGTTGTCACCAGATTTCTTGATTTAATCGACTCTTCGCGGTTGAAATCCGGTGACAGCTGATGCTTCCGAAGCGAGCTTTCCTACGGAAAGCTTTCAGGCGGTCGCTAACGCTCCTACAGTTCCAAATTTCCCCTCCGCTTCTTTTCGCTTTTCGTTAAGCTCCATCCACTGCAGGCATCTGCTGGGTGGTGCAATGCACGTTCCCGCCTTCGCCGATCACGGCCATTCCGTTCACGGTACGGATTCTACGGTCTTGGAACAGTCCGGCCAGCGTCTCTTCAGCCAGCTTGTCCGTCTCAGCCGCTGTACCGCCGAAGACCGGCAGGATAATACCGCCGTTCACAAAATAAAAGTTCAGATAGCTCAGGGTCAGACGGCTGTCCTCATAATCTGTACGGGGCGGCTGCTGAATGCGGATAATCTCCAGCTTCCGGCCTTTGGCATCGACTGCCTGCTCGAGAATACGCAGATTCTCCTGCGTAATCGCATAGTTCTCATCCTGCGGGTTCTCGCAGACCTGGATAATCACCTTACCCGGTGCCGCGAAGCAGGCGATGTTATCGACATGCCCGTCCGTCTCATCCCCGCTGAGGCCGCGCTTCAGCCAGATGATGGACTCCGTCCCGGTATATTGCTTGACATAACCGGCAATCTCTTCGCGGCTCAGCTCAGGATTACGGTTCGTATTCAGCAGACATTCCTCTGTGGTCAGCAGGGTGCCCTCGCCATCCGTATGAATAGAGCCGCCCTCCATCACCAGCGGAGCATCGAACGCGCTGACCTCCAGGTGCTTCAGAATCTGCGGAGCCACCTCATCATCGAGATCCCAAGGCGAGTATTTGCCGCCCCAGGCATTGAACTTCCAGTTGACTCCGGCCAGCTTCCCACCCGGACCCGTGAGGAAGGTCGGTCCGTTGTCCCGCAGCCAGGCATCGTTGTGCCGGATCGGGAGCAGTGTGACATTATTTCCAAGCGCCAGCTTCTCTACCGCATCCAGCTCATCGGGATTGACGATAACCGTCACCGGCTCGAATTCGGCAATCGCACGGATAATCTCGGCATAGCCTGTACTGACCGCTTCATGATTATCAGGGTGTACCATAGAGTCCTTCACCGGCCAGGAAATGAAGGTCCGTTCATGCTTGGCCCATTCGGCCGGCATTGTATAGTGTAAATCACGTGGATGCATCATTTAGTTACCTCTGCTGTTTAGTTTTTGAAGCCGGGGATCTGCCCGCAAGCTCCTCACCCATCATACATTAATATGCCGGTGGGCTCAATTGCTGCGCAGCAATAATCCCTCTGGAAATATCCAGAGGGATTATTGTGGAAGCTGAGTTATTACAGCCTGATCTGCTTGATGATATTGCCGCTGAAGTCCTTAATGAGAAATTCCCCATTCTCCAGAACGCCGTAGGAGTTCGGGTTGTTCTCCTTCGGCAGTGCAATCGATCCGGGGTTGAGCAGGGTAATGCCGTCCTTCACCTCTGCCACCGGCAGATGCGTATGCCCCTGAATGAATACATCCTGCGGGGCCAGCGCCGGTAAGTGGTCGATGCTGAAGCCATGCCCGTGCGTGGCGTAGATTTTGCGGCCTTCATGCAGAATCAGTACATAGTCGCCCATCATCGGGAAGTGCAGCAGCATCTGATCCACCTCGGCGTCACAGTTCCCTCTTACCGCCGCCAGCGATTTGCCCGATTGGTTGTAAGCATTCAGCCTGTCGGCAACCCCCTGCGGATTATACCCCTCCGGCAGCGGATTCCTCGGTCCGTGATACAGGAAATCCCCCAGTATAACCAGCGTGTGCGGCTGCTCCTCCTCCGCCTTCGCCAGCGCCTGTTCCAGCCAGTACAGCGATCCGTGGATATCGGAAATAAACATCAGCTTCATTTCGAACGCTTCCTCTCAGTAAATATATCCTGCCCAAAATGCAACATTCCGCTCACCATTCCCGTACGAATCGACTATTGTTGCATAAAAAGCAGTATTCCTGCTCCTTCAAGCTGATTGGCGGGATGATTTTTTGCAATTTGTGCAACATTTCGCCTAAACTCCCATGTATACATGCACCAAAACTGCAATATATGCAACAATCGGCCGCATCAAGGCAGATTGGACGAGCCCATCAGGAAGCGGTCTACCTCGCGGGCGGCCTGACGGCCTTCGTTAATCGCCCACACCACAAGACTCTGGCCGCGCCGCATGTCACCGGCTGTGAAGACTCCCTCTACATTCGTTGTCTGTGCGCCGAACTCTGCCTTAACGTTGGAACGCTCATCGCATTCTACGCCAAGCTGTCCCAGCACCGTTTCTTCCGGTCCGGTGAAGCCCAGAGCCAGCAGTACCAGCTGCGCTTGAATGACCTCTTCACTGCCCGGCACTTCTACAGGGATCATCCGTCCATCCTCCGTGCGCTTCCATTCAATACGCACCGTGTGCAGCTCCTGTACATGTCCGCTTGCATCGCCGACGAAGCGCTTGGTATTGACCAGATAGCGGCGCGGATCTTCTTCATATAGAGTAGCTGCCTCCTGCTGTCCGTAGTCCACCTTCAACACCTTCGGCCATTCCGGCCAAGGATTGCCCGGCTGGCGGGTCAATGGCGACTGCGGCATAATCTCCAGCTGGATCACGCTGCGGCAGCCGTGGCGGATCGAAGTGGCTACACAGTCCGTTCCCGTATCTCCGCCGCCGATGACGACAACATCCTTGCCTGCCGCCGACAGATATTCCCCGTCCTCCAGCCCGGAATCCAGCAGGCTCTTCGTATTCAGTGTCAGGAACTCCATCGCCTGATGGATGCCGCGCAGCTCCCGGCCTTCCAGCGGCAGGTCGCGCGCCTTGGTCGATCCGCCGCAGAGGACGACTGCATCATGCACCTCCTGTAGCTGCGCGGCAGTAATATCTCTGCCGATCTCAGTCCGGGTGACGAAGGTAATGCCTTCCGCAGCCAGCAGATCCACCCGGCGCTGCACCTTCTTTTTATCGAGCTTCATGTTCGGAATCCCATAGGTCAGCAGACCGCCAATCCGGTCAGCCCGCTCATACACCGTTACACTATGTCCCGCCTTGTTCAGTTGGGCGGCGCAGGCAAGCCCGGCAGGGCCGGAGCCGACGACGGCCACCTTCTTGCCTGTCCGGGTAAGCGGCGGCTCAGGAACGATCCAGCCTTCGGCAAACCCTCTATCTACAATCGCTTTTTCGATCGATTTAATCGTTACCGAATCGCCGTTCTTCCCTACTGTGCAAGCACCTTCACATGGTGCAGGGCAGACGCGTCCCGTAAATTCAGGGAAATTGTTCGTCTTGTGCAGGCGCTTCAGCGCGACCTGCCAGTTGCCGCGGTATACCATGTCATTCCACTCTGGAATCAGATTATGCAGCGGACAGCCGCTCGCCATCCCCGACAGAATACGCCCTACATGACAGAACGGTGTTCCGCAGTCCATACAACGGGCACCCTGCTCACGCAGCTGTTCTTCCTCCATCGGAACCGAGAATTCATTCCAGTTCTTAATCCGCTCCATAGGCTCGCATTCAGCAGGCGTCCGCCGCTGATATTCGATAAATCCGGTTGTTTTACCCATCCCTGTCATCCTCCGAGTCTCTCTGATTGGCCGCCGAAAGGTAATAGACGGCATTCATGCCCACACCCGGCTCCAAAAAGAAACACACTCTTCTGTCACCGTCCGTTATTCTGTCACTGTAAAGCAGCGAAGCAAGAGGCTACAACGGGGCTTCAAATCACCCCGGTACAGGCTCTTGCACGGTTATCATAAGGGGAATAAATGCCTTCATATTACCACCTATCCGCAGGGAGGGAACATGAGCAATGTCACCTTTTTTATTAACGTTGTGTGGCAAATAGTGTACAGCAGACTCAGGCAGCATCTTTTTTCTTGAACATATTGTAGACCGAGCTGAACACCCCGAACAGAATCCCCGTTAACGGGAAGACGATCCAGTTGATCTCCCACTGGTCGAACACGAAACCGCTGACCAGAAAAACACAGGTAACCAGCGGCCAGATAATAGCGGCAACCGCACCGACAATCCGGTCCTCCTCCTTCTTCTCTTCCTGCTTCTCCTCACTGAAATCGCCGGTCTTCAGCAGTCTCTGATAAGCGCCCCGAATATTCCCGTAATACACGAAGAGGAACACGGCCACAGCCACTATAATCAATAGAACAGCTACCCCATAGGAGCTGTATTCATCTCCGAAGGCGGAAGATACAAAGATAGCAATCGGCGACAATACGCATAAACAGACCCCCATGATGAGCGACAACGTATAGGTAGCGGCAAAAGCCGACTGTCTCTGCTCAATATACGTCTCCAGCGGATACGGCAGACTGAACCCCGACTCCATGTATTTGTATCTCTCCATCTTCGTGCCGCTATAGATAAATAACGCAATAGCCGGACCAAGCAGCAGTATCAGGGGGACCAACCCGATCATGCTCATCGCATCCTCAGAGAATACAGAGTCCATGAAGCCGTTCTCCCCCAGACCTGAGATCAGGATAAGCAGCGCAGCGCCCAGCATAATCAGCCCTACGCCCCAGCCTACGAGCAGGCCGGATCTTTTTTTGGCAGCGATAAATCCCTCTACAGCAAGCTCATCCAGCATGGGCAGCATAGATAGTCCTTCCTCCTTACGAACCTCTCCAAGCCCCAGCTCGCTGACCAGCTCATCGATGTTGCCGAATTCGGAAATCACGATGCCCACCGCCTCATTCTCCGTCTTCCCTTCATGCTTCAGTTCATAGTATTTCTCTTCCATGTTGCCAAGCAACTCCTGCTTCAGCATCACCATCTGTTCCGTTCTGGGCAGAGATGCGAACATATTGTTCAAATATACAATGATGGTATCCAAGTTCCTCACAGCTCCTTTATGAATTTGTTGATAACTTCCTGCGTGATCTGCCATTCCTCACATTTGGCCCGGTAGTAGGCAAGACCCTGCGGAGTGATGCGGTAGTAGGTGCGTCTTTTGCCAAACGTCTCATCCAGATAAAAGGAATCAATATAACCGTTCTTCTCCAGCCGGGTGAATGCCGAATAGAGCGTAGTTTCCTTCATAATGTACTTCTCTTCCGATAGCTTCCGTATATTCTTGGAAATCTCATAGCCGTAAGACTCCCCGTCCAGAAGCATGTAGAGGATCATCGTGTCGTTGTATCCCCTAATCACATCACTGCTGATCAATTGCCTGCCTCCTATACTTCATCTGTCGTAGTAATTAAATTCAGTGTAGCACAATTACTACGACAGATGAAGTAGTGTTTAGTGGAATTATGATTTATTTTTAAAAGCGGGCTTTCGGCCGGTTTTTGCTTGCTAAATTAGGCTCATATAATCTGTACTACCAAATTTAAAATGCTGCCTTAATATACGAAAAAGCTTTCCTTCAGGGGAAAGCTTTTTCGTGCAAATTCCTTATTGGAATACGGATTGGGTTGTAAAAGATATCTAATAATTTACCTATTAAGTGAAGGATTATCGGCAACCGGCATTGTCAGGGGATGACAATGAACAAGGTTGATTCCCGCGATATCACCTCTACATCATAATGAAAAGGATGATTAATATGGCTAACGCTAAATATCGACAAACAACCTGGAATGGAATTACAGTAGATTATATTGAAGCAGATATATCGACGATTCGGATTAAAGACTTGGGGGGAACAAATCTCACAACCTCTAGCGAGTACGGAATTAACGGGACTTACTTTGACGATACTACAGGCTATGTTCATGGTATTGCCGTGACATCCGGTGGTACTCCAGTAAGAAACTATGCTTCAACCAATGCAACATTAAACCGCGGCACGCTTGTTTGTATGCGACCCAACAACGGAACAAATCAAGTAGCATATGTCTCCGTCATTAACAAGATTGCTGACTTGTCCATTCCGACTGGCTGGATTGATTGGGCAATTGGAGGTGTCAGCTTAAAGCTGCAAGAGGCGGTTTCTAGCGAAGCTGCTTACAATAATCTCGTCAAGGATGAAAAAGGAAATCTAAGCTTCGGTGGCAACTATCGTGCTGCAGTGGGTTATAATGGCAGCAAAATTATTATGGCAGCAATGACCAAAGCCACTAACTGTACAGCGTTGGACGCGAGAGGTATCATGAAATATCTTGGATGTACTGATGCAATTATGCTGGATGGCAGCACAGCATCACAAATTCGTGCGAAACCAGCAAACAGCAGCAAACCTTATGTTTCAGGTGGCCCACGTAGCATCTATAGCATTATCACAGTAAATGGAGCCACTTGGTCTTAATACAATCAAGCTTTTTATGGGAAATCCATTATGGATTTCCTTTTTTAATACATAATTGTGTAACTTTTTCTCTTTGATAACGTCTAATTTAATATCATCCAAAAAGGTGGGATAAAATGTCAAATCATATTGCTAGATCGGCTTTAAGCCTTTCCATGGTCATGTTCATGTTGTTATCCTGTAGTAATGCGGTTCCGACAGGTGAATCAAATAAAGTAACCAGTACGACTTCACACAACAACTCGAAAGATAACAGCAATGAAAAACCATCTAAAACAGAGCAGTCAAAAGAGAATCGCTTTAAAGCTGAACTAGCATTTGATGTGAGTTCTTTAGAAAATCAGTTGTCAGAAGACCAGCGGCCACTGCTAACTGTTCTTGAAAAAAATCTAAAGGCACTTGTTGAGCACAACCATGATGAGTTTCAAGTAGGTTTTGTCAATAAGAAATTAGCTGATGCCTTAGATTTTTATTACGGTGAAAACCTCCAATATAAGTTCACAGGTGTTGAAAGTGTAGAATCCAATTCCACAATCAAAAACCAGGTGCATATTACAGTCATTGGAGAATGTTTGGACAACAAGACTGGAAAGTTAGACTCAGTTAAAATGATGTATGCCATTCGGCAGAATGAAAAAGGCACTTGGGATATATACACAATTGATTGACCCCCTGTCCGTCAACGTTAGAGATGGAGTCTAACCTTAGACTCTATAGCAACTACTTGTAGCCAAGGATAACCATGTTTTTTCTTCATTAAGCTGAAACACCTCGTTTGACATTTTTTTTAAATCTCTTTACATCCTCCAACGTAGCAGAGTCCCTGTATTGTTCAAACAGTGTCAAGCATAAAACCTAGCACTCTTTTCCGATATGACAGAGACATTATACTGGCCCTGTTCACCCCCCATCCCCTGAAATGTAATGTAGTCAGAGAAACGCCCATCCTCTTGCAGCTACGCCAACCGGAACGACAGGAGCAGGCTTATCGGATATTAAAGGAACTGCTGGAACCCAATTTGACGACAAAAAATAAGCGAAAGCCTTTATTCTTCAATAAAAACTGCCTTCGTACAGACTTGAACCACCTAGAGGATATGGCCCACTAATCAAAAAAAAGCAGGTTATCGAAGAGATAGCCCGCTCTTTTTGCACGAAAAATAAGATTAGACTATCAGTTGGAATTGACAGATAAACAATACTTTTATATCATTTATTTATCGCTCGATAAATAAACGATTGGAAATGATCATAATGGCAGCAAAGGAAGATAAGAAGCAAAAAATTATGGAAAGTGCCTTGACCTTATTTGCAGAATATGACTACTACAGGACAACAACTGCCATGGTAGCTAAAGCAGCGGGAGTTACACAACCCTACATTTTTCATTTCTTTGACAACAAAGAAGACTTATACATAGCTGTGTTAAAACGTGCATACGATCGAATTCATGACACTTTTATGGAAGTCGAAGCACCTGCTGATCAGCTGGTTGGCGCTATGGGCGCCAGTTTTTTCAACTTAATGCAGACACACCGTTCCGAAGTACTGATGGTAATGCAAGCTTATACCATATCGGAAGCAGGGATCAAACAACATTCTGCTAAGCTCTATACGACTATTTTTGACGAAGTGACTGCCAAATTCCAGAAAGCCGGGGTACCTAATGCGGAAGTAAATGCAGTCCGTTTTATGAGCATAGGGCTGCTAGTCACGTTATCCGAGGTGCTTGATTTATCAGAAATAAAACAATCCATATTAATGACTAAAGAATGAAGTAAGTGCAAGCAGCAAACGGATAAATTTTATCTGTTACTGCTTGCACTTATTTTGATAATTATTTATTGATCGATAAATAAATAGAGGAGTGAGCTAATCTTGCCTACTATGCTCAACGAGTTGATGACATCTGCCGTATCTATTTTCAAGCGTGAAAAAGGGCTCGTTATGCTTGGACTGCTCGGGTTTGTTATTGCGGGATGTGCTGCTGTCTTTATGTTCTTTAAAGGAGTAGTCGTTCTTCCGGAGGGTGATATTAAAAATGTATTCTCGTTTGCAGCAGCATTGGGAATTTTTCTGTTATCCATTGCTGCTATCTTACCTTTTGCAGGCTTTACTGCTCGCAGGAGAAAAGTGATTCGCCGGCTTTTTATTGCTGCGGCTTCATACAGCTATGTAATTGAAACCCTGCAGAATTTCCGTGGCTTTAATCCCCGTTTCTCTAAAGTCGGCGGACCGGTGGTTACCCTTGCGGGAGCTCTATTTGGCGTCGTATCTCTTTCTTTTGTCGTCTCGGGTATCCTGCTTACTATTCAATTTTTGAGGATGAAAGCTCCATTATCGCGCCCTGTACTTATCAATGGTATCCGTTATGCCTTGCTGTCGGTATTCATAGCTAATCTGGCAGGACTGATTATGATGAGTTTACAAGGCCGTTTTATCGGAGCTGGGGGCAATTATATTGTACTACATGGAATTGGTCTCCATTCTCTCCAAACCCTGCTGTTACCCGCCTGGCTGCTGGAACATTCGAATCTAGGGTCCGGCAAACAGCGTCTGCTCCTGCATACAGGCAGCATAGCTTGGCTGATGACCATTTTGTGTATAGCCGTACAGACCAGTCTTGGCCGTTCTATGTTAGAAGTTAGCTTGTTTTCGATACTTGCCCTCCTCTGTTTACTGGTTTGGCTGTTCACTGCCATTTCGGCTCTAATGTCGCGGGTGAGTGTTTGAGCCTAATCCGGCACGCCCCACTGCCTCAGCTCATTGTGTTCGGTTTTCCACATACATTTAGCATATTTCCGCCACAGCAAAAAGCAGACTGCCCCGGCAGCCTGCTTCGGTGTGATACCTATAATCGCGATACCTATCAGTTAGTTCACAGCAAGTACAATCATGCCAATTCCTGCAGCGGTTAAAATGCCGCCCTCCAGCCCGCTGATCTGCTTCTCGCCGAATACAATGTCCCATGTGCCCAGTTCGGGCAGCTTCAGGGCTGCACCCTCCGGGTTGGCATTGTACAGTATGTACAGATGCTCCGCAGAATCTCCTCCGGCATGATCGCGGAGCGTGAAGGCCACTGCCTGCGCCGGTGCGTCCTCGAAGACCAAATGGTCACGGATCTCCTCTGCGGTACGCAGCCGGAAGGCGGGATGAGCCGCGCGCAGCGCGATCAGCTGCTTCATGTACGCTACTGATTCGGCCTGTTCCGCGCAGCGTTCCCAGTCCAGCCAGTTCACTTCCACTGCCGATTTATAGCTGTTCTCCACCCCGCCCTTCGTTCTCAGGAACTCCTGCCCGGCATGAATGAACGGTATCCCCTGACTCGTCAGCACCATAGCCGAGGCCAGATGGTGCATAGCGCGGCGCTGCTCGTCTTCTGCTCCTGCCGTAGACAAGACCAGCTTATCCCACAGTGTATGATTGTCATGGCACTCCACGAAGTTCACACTCTGCTGCGGCTCCTGGGCGTATTGTCCGAGGCCGGGCCCGTAATAGATTGCTCCAGCAATACCTGCCTTCACATTGCGTTCGAAGCCGAACCCGCCGCTGATGAAGCCCTTTTGGTCATGGAGGAATATATTCCCTTTGACGGCATCGCGGAAGCCGTCATTAAAATGCCCGATGCCCGGCATCTGATTGGCCTGGCACTGGTTGGCCCGAAGGTCCTCGGCCAGCTCCGTGTCCATCACCCAGCCTTCGCCTATCGTTATAATCGAAGGGTCCAGATCATCCAGACGACGGCGGATCTCGTTCATAGTCCCTACATCATGAAGACCCATCAGATCGAAGCGGAAGCCGTCGATATGGTATTCCCTGGCCCAGTACAGCACGGACTCAACGATGAAGCGGGACATCATCCTCCGCTCGGAAGCAGTATCATTCCCGCAGCCTGAGCCGTTCGACAACCGCCCGTCCTGCTTATACCGCAGATAATAGCCGGGAACCAGCTTGGTGAAGTTCACCCGGAAGCCGTCATAGACATGATTGTAGACCACATCCATGATGACACGCAGGCCGCGGTCATGAAGTGCCTGAATCATTGCCTTCAGCTCCCGGATGCGCAGGCCCGGAACATACGGATCTGACGCATAAGAGCCTTCAGGAGCATTGTAATTCTTGGGGTCATATCCCCAATTATAATGAGGCTCCGTAAGAAGGGTCTCATCTACGCTTTCTGTCGCATAATCATAGATAGGCAGCAGCTGCACATGGGTAACACCCAGACTGGCAATATGATCAAGACCGGTGGCAATGCCCTCAGGACCCCGGGTTCCGGCTTCTGCAAGGCCGAGGTATTTCCCTGTATGCTTAATCCCGCTGGCAGGATGAACCGATAAGTCACGCAGGTGAAGCTCATAGATCACCGCATCCACCGGGTCCTCCAGCGGCGGCTTATCCTGCGTCCAGCGCGCGGGATCGGTCTTGCGCAGATCCAGTATAGCCCCTCTGTCCCCGTTCACGCCGATCGCGCGGGCGTACGGGTCCACCGCTTCATTCCATAGCTCCCCGATACGCACCCTGTAGGTGTAGAACATTCCATCCAGATCGCCCGGAACGCTGAGTCTCCAGGTTCCCCGGACGTCTCGCATCATGGGTATCTGCCGCTGCGCAGCATCCTTCCAGGATGGATAGAGCACCAGCTCCGCTTCCTGGGCCGTCGGGGCCCACAGACAGAACGCGGAGCCGGACGCCGAATAGGTTAGGCCAAGATCCTCTCCGTCATAGCTGAACAGCTCATCGAAATTCCGGTCGAAGACGGAGATTCCGCTGGTAGCCGCCGGGTCCCCGTAATCAATCGGTTCCTTCATTTCCTTCTGTACTGACAAGGCATACCGCCTCCTTTACCCTTAACTAAATATACGGCAGAACTCCTGGGTTTTATTCAACTCTGCTTTTCTCTATATGAAATTTTATCCTAACCGCCAACTTTGTGCAAACGTTTGAATCACACTCTGCAAGTGGAAACGGCTTTGCCGTCCTTTTAAAGGACGGTAACGTTTCAGCGAGAAATAGAAGGATAATTTATCGTGTGCAACATATAAATTCTATATTTCAAAAAGACCGGGACACAGGAGATACCCTGCCCCGGCCCGGCCACTATCTTGAAGCAGACTGGCTCCTGCTTGTCTGTCAAGGCACATCTGGAGATTCCGGCAGGTTAAGCGACACCATCGTAAGTATTCTTTTATTCGCTGAATAGGAGATCTGCCGTTCTCTGCCCGGCGTATAGCCGCCGCCCGGATGCTGCATCCCGTTGTCATGGACAATCAGCGTGCAGGAGCCGTCCTCCTCATCCTCATAACCGATTCCCAGCACCCAATGATAGTCGTACGCATATCTGCCCCGCCAACGGAGGCTGAACCACTTGTCGAATTTGAGCGCGACCGGACGCCCGGCATTAATCTCGGCCCGGTAGCGCCCGATATCATTGAACACGGATATCTTAATCAGGTCGGAGCGGTTACTTAAAAGCGGCAGGGCCGCGCCAATGCACGCCCGGAGGCCTCTGACAAAGCCGCGTGTGCTCATGCCCCACGGCGTCCCGCCATGATGGGTGTAGATGTAATTGATATGCGCGGCCATGGAATCAAAATGGCGGATACCCGGAATAAACGTCCGGCCCATTTGCGAATGCCAATATTCCAGAAGAGCGGCCATGGTCGCCGGCCCGCAGGCTGAAGAAGGCGAGGCTACGCCTGTCTCCCACTGTGTATACGCCTTCGCCTTCAGCCGCTCCCCGGCAGGCGTCCGGCTCATAGGGATACCCTATGGCTGCAATGCTCCAGCACCCGGTCAATATCGGCAGCCAGGAACGGCTTGCTGACAAAGTCATCCATGCCCGCCGCGTAGCAGCGTTCCCGGTCCTCTTTTCTGGCATACGCTGTCACAGCTGCAATATACGGCTGGTGCGGGGCAGGCGCCTGTTCGCGGATTCTGGCCGTTGCCGTAAGCCCGCTCATCCCCGGCATCTGTACATCCATGAATACCAGATCATACCGCTCACGGAGCACTGCCTGCACCGCCGCTTCGCCATGATCGACCAGATCGGCGGCATAGCCTCTTTTGTCCAGCATAGTCACCAGCAGCTTCTGATTCACCGGATGATCCTCCGCCACCAATATACGTAGAGGCCCGAATTCAGCAGCAGATTCGCCTTCTTCCGGGATACTAATCTGTTCAGAGGCCGGCGCCGGATCAGAGACGAGCACCGTATCCTCCCAGCTGCCTTCCAGTTCCAGCTCCATATCTACAGGCAGGATGAAATAGAAATTAGATCCTTCCCCGACGACACTCTCGACCGTGATGGCACCGCCCATCAGCTCCACCAGCTTTTTGCAGATCGCCAGGCCCAGGCCGGTTCCCCCATACTTGCGGTTAATGGACGGGTGCAGCTGCGAGAAGGACTGGAACAGCAGCGGCTGCTTGTCAGGAGGGATGCCAATACCTGTATCAGCCACGCTGAATTTGAGCGTCAGCTTCCTGCGGTCCCTGCTATATTCTCTGCTCAGCAGAATGGAGACTTGTCCCGTCTCAGTGAATTTCACGGCATTGCTGACGAGATTCACCAGCACCTGGCGCAGCCGGGCCGCATCTCCCATAATCAGCTCCGGCACATCCGCAGCCATGCGGCAGGACAGCTCAATATTCTTTTCACGGGCCTTCGGCATGAACAGCTCCGTGATATTGTCGAGCAATTCCGCCAGACTTACCGGCTCGTGGGTAAGCGTCATTTTACCGGCTTCGATTTTGCTGAAATCCAGAATTTCATTAAGAATATATAACAGGGATGTACTGCTCTCGCTGATAATCTGGGCATATCCCCGTTGTTCTTCCGTCAATTCCGTCTCACTCAGCAGATCGGTCATGCCCATAATTCCGTTCATCGGTGTACGCAGCTCATGGCTCATGATGGCGAGAAATTCCGATTTGGCCTGGTCCGCCTTCTCCGCCAGCTCCTTGGCTCTGATAATCTCCTTCTCCCCGGTAGTGTCACGGAAGACAACGACCGCTCCCTTGCGCTCGCCCTTGTCGAACAGAGGGGTAACCTGGTACTCGGCCAGGAAGCTGGAGCCGTCCTTGCGCCACAGCACCGCATCCAGGCTCTGATGGGCTTCTCCTGCCCGGACTGCCCGCATCAGCGGAGACTCCTCCGGCCGGTAATGGTTGCCGTCAAGCGCGGTCTGCTGGATGGGGTCCAGGTAAGGATGCCCGGCAATCTCATCACATTCGAAGCCCAGCATATGCGCCCCCGCAGGATTAATAAAGGTGACCCGTCCCTCGTTGTCCAGACCGAATATCCCTTCGGACACGGCATTGAGAATCAGGGTGTAATCATTGCTTAGCTTCTCGATCTGCTCCGTGTACCTGATATGATCTGTAATATCGCGGGAGATCCCATATACCCCTACCACCTGATGATCCACAACAATAGGAATATTAATCGTATTGATCTCCACCGGATGCCCGTCTTTATGGATCAGCGTCAGATCGTAGCTCTGCGGCTCTCCCTGGCTGGCCAGAGTGAAATGATGCAGCGTCTTTTGAATATCTTTGTCAGCTACCAGCGGTCCAAAATAATTCCCCAGCAACTCCTCCAGCGAGTAGCCGGTCAGCTTCTCCAGATTGGCATTCGCCGTCAGATAGTCCCCCTGCAGATTCATGGAATACACCGCCGCAGGATTATACTCGAACAGGGATTTGTAGCGTTGCTCATTCTCCTGCAGCTTCGATTCGAATTGCTTACGTTCAGTAATGTCACGGCCTACCGCAATAATCTCTGTCTTCCGGCCCTGCGCATCAAAAATATAACGGCTGTTCGTTTCAAACCAGACATAGGTACCGTTCTTGTGGCGGTAGCGGTAGGAGGCCGGGGGAATCAATCCCGAATCTTCACTCTCCGCCATCTGATTCAGAATCATCTCCAGATCATCGGGATGCAGGTAATCGTAGGCACTGGTGCCGATCATCTCTTCAGGCTCATAACCGAGCAGCGACCGGCTGGCCGGCGAGCAATACAGGAAGATGCTGTCCTTAATCGCATGACGGGAGATCAGGTCAAGGGAATTCTCCGACATCAGCCGGAAGTTCCGTTCACTCTCCCGCAGCTGCTCCTCCATATGCATACGCTCGGTAATATCCTGCATCATGCCGAACAGCTGGGCTGGCCGGCCTTCCGGACCCGGGATGACATCCCATTGCACATGCACCATCAGGACCTCCCCATCCGGCAAAATCATCCGATAGGCCGTATTACCCGGCTCCCCTAGTCCCTTAGCCCGTTCTACAGCCTCCTGCAGAATCCGGACATCTTCAGGATGGACCAGTGCCAGGAAGGCCTCCTGATTCACTTGGCCTGTCTCCACGCTGTATTGCAGAATACGCCGCAGCTCCTCGGAGAATGTGATTCTGCCCTTCACCAGATCCCAGCCCCACGAGCCTATTCGCGCCACCCGCTGCGCAGACGCAAGGGCCTCCTCGCTATGCTTGCGCCGGGTCACGTTACGCCCGATCCCCATAATCCGTGTGATTTCACCCTTCTCGCCCCGGATCATATGGAAGGATGTCTCGAACCATAGATACTGGCCCTCCTTGTGGCGCAGGCGGCGGATGGAGATATCGTTCTTCAGCAAGCCGCCGGAGCTGTTGACGGCTTCAACATCCTCCAGGTGATAGAATTCTGCGCGGTTCCTGCCGATAACCTCCTCCGGATGATACCCGATCTGGGAATAGGAGGACGGCGATATGAATGTTATCGTCCCGTCCGGCAGGGAGAAGGAGATCATGCTCTGATCGTCTTTTATGAATAAATTGTACAGATCGCGGCTGTCTACGGTTAGCTGGTCTGCAATTCTACTGTCTGTTACATCCTGTGCATATACAATAACAGTCCGGCCGGATGGCTCCTCTTGCGCCGGAATGAAGGTCAGGGAGAGCCAGAACGGATGCCCGTCACGGCCGGAGAACCGCTGATCCACCTGGAGAGGCTGTCCTTGCTGCTGTGCAAGCTCTGTCCCGATTCGCTGAATAGAGAATTCATCTTGAAGAACCCTGCCAGCCCCCGATAGAGTCCCTGAGAGAAACTCAGTCTCAGTACAGCCCAGCATATTGCAAAAAGCAGGATTAATCTTCATCCATCTGCCTCCTTCCGGAGACCATACAGCCATCCCCACCGGAGATAACTGGAAGGTTTGATCGAGAATGCTGTTATTACTAGCCAGGTTATCCATCACCTAAGGCCTCCTTCATCTTGGGGCTGTCGCTTCTGCAGACCCTCTGTTGTGCTTCACTTGCCGTTCTTCCATCACAGTATACGATAAGACTGTCACGGATTGAAATGAACGTCCTCCCCCTTGATGCTCATAAGTTAAAATTGATAATATTGACAAAATTAAGACATTATCTCTATAATAAAAAGCAAAACTATCTTCGTGACTCATTACGCTGGAAGCACCCGTAATAGAGGCCTGTTGGCCTTTACTGCGGGTGCTTTCTTTGTGTTTCGGGACATGGAGACAAGCGGAGGAATGTAATGAACAAACTGTATAAGCCCAGTTGTCTGCTGCTGCTGTCCCTCTTGATTGTCCTTACCCTTAGCTTCCCGGCCGGTCCAGCTTCGGCAGCGGCGACGGTGATTACCTCATCGGTTCAGGCTTCCTTTGACCTGACTGCTGCTAAGGCGGACAGCACTTCACGCGCACGGATGAAGAGCCAGTTCACAGAGCTGACCGCCCTGTCTGCTGGGTATGACAGCCGGGAGGTGCAGATCAGGACGCTTCATGATCAGAATGCAGAAGCGCTGAATGCAGCCCGTGAGTCCATCAAGAATATGGATCAGGCTTCCATTACCCGGCTGAGCGCAGCCGTCAGCAGTGCCAAGCAGCGTTATCAGCCGCTGTTCGATCAATATAGCGCGCTGAACAAGCGGATCTCCCTGCTCAAGAGACTGAAGGACAAGACGCTGAATTCCGTGCTGAAGGCCCAGTCGGAAGCCATGAAGCTGCTGGTCCAGATGGCCCGCCAGGAGATCCGCGACAAAGAAGCGCTGCTCAAGGCCGCCAAGGATACCCGTACGCGCCGGATGGCCGCCGCCCGCAGGACCCTGGCCGGCATTGACAGACCGCAAAGCTTAATCAAGTCACAGAAAAGCGCAGGCTCTGCCCTGAACAAGCGGCTAACGGCAGACTGGAGCGACTTCAAAGCGGCCATCCGCAAGCAGAATCCGGCTCTTGCCGGACAATCCTTATCTTCTATGGTCTCCGGGTACAAGCAGATCGCGGCGGGGAAGCTGAAGATCCTGGAGTATGAGCAGACGATTGCCGGAGTCATTGCCGCTACGCTTAGACAGACAGGCAGCTAAGCCGCAGATGGCCGCTCCCTGCTTGCTCCTGTGTCTTCTGCACGCCTGAACGCATATGTTAGGTTAAGAACCCTATCTACTATGCAGCGGGAGGAGCAGCTACAATGCACATCTGCATGATTGCACCGGAGCAGTTCACGGTTCCCGGGGACGGCTCGGTGGAGATTTGCATCTGGAATATCGCCCGGAGGGTGGCCAAGAGACATAAGGTAACCATTGTGAGCCGAAGAGCCACTGGGCTTCCTGACACGGAAGAGATAGAGCAGGTCAAGTTCATCCGGCTGCCCTCAGGCACCCCTTCCCGGTACCGCAGCTCCGTTCTTACGTTCCTGGAAGCTGCCGAGCCGTTCGACCTTATTCAGATCGATAACCGGCCGCGGCTGGCGGCGGCTGTGAAGCGGCAGTACCCCGGCACTCCGGTGCTGATATTCCTCCACTCTCTCACATTCGTCCCGCAGGAGCCCGGTATCTCCCGCAGCCTGGCCCTGGCCGATGCCGTCACGGTCAACAGCAGCTCCCTGGAGCAGCGGCTTATCCGGAGATTCCCCGGCATCCGCAGCAAGCTCCGCGTAGTTCCTCTGGGAGCAGACCTGTCGCGCTTCACCCCTGTGTCTGCGCAGGAGAAGGCGCGTCTGCGCACGCTGCATGGTATTGGCCCCGGCTTCACAGTCCTGTTCGTAGGCCGGGTCATTCCGCGCAAGGGAGTGCCTGTACTGCTCCGCGCCATGCACCGCCTGAACCGGCATATGCCTGCCCGGCTGCTGATTGCAGGCAAGGGGAAGCCGCCATATCTCCGGCAGCTGAGAGCCCTTGCCCGGCGTCTCGGCGTACAGGTGTCTTTTCTCGGCAATATTCCTCATGAGGATATCCATAGTATGTATCAAGCCGCCGACTGCTTCATCTGCCCCTCCCAGCAGCATGAAGCCTTCGGACTGGTGAATGTGGAGGCTATGGCCTCGGGGCTGCCGGTTATTGCCTCCAGCAACGGCGGAATCCGGGAGATTATCGATTCGGGCCGTAACGGCTATCTGGTGAAGCAGTACAGGAACCCTGCTGCTTTTGCCAGCCGTATGCTGCAGATCGGCCGCAATCCGGACCTTGCCGCCAGGATCGGACTACAGGGAAGAAGCGATGCGCTGCAGATGTATGAGTGGCAGCACACCGCAGAGCTGCTGGAGAATATTTATTTGAAGCTGGCGGGATCACGGTAACCAGAGGAGGCTTTCTGCTTGAGGGCTACTCAGGTTAATGAAAGGGCATAACACTTTACCTTACAGTGCTTTCCTCGAGGGCGGACAGTGCCGAACTGTAAGCCCAGTCAAGATGCGACAATGTGTCATACGGATTTTGTGATCCTTCTCGCAGGATGCAGCCGAGAGTTAATAATATACTACACGTGTAAGCGTTGCCATTAAACAAATGCACTGTACAGTAAGCCACCGAGATATTGGCAACCCCCTACAACCTATTATTCGCTGTAGAAAGGGTGCATCGTTATGTTAATGATCAAAGCTATCGTAAGACCTGAGAAAGCGGATGACGTGATGGCCGAATTGCTGCTGGCCGGCTTCCCCTCCATCAGCAAAATGGATCTGCTCGGGCGCGGCAAGCAAAAGGGCATTCAGGTCGGAACCAACCATTACAATCAAATCTCAAAAAAACTGTTGATGATCGTCATTCAGGATGAAGACAAAGATGACGTCATCAGCATTATTATGCGTACGGCCAGATCCGGTGAGCATGGCTCCTTCGGCGACGGCAAAATCTTTGTCCTGCCGGTACAGGAGGTTTTCACCATAAGCAACGGCAAGAACCAGCTATAGGGCGTCTATGAAAGAGGCAGCAAAGCATCCCCCCGCTCTCCGTCATCACGGACGACCGGGGACTGCCTTGCTGCCTTTATGAATTCCTGATATAGCAATCTCAGATCAGCTGGATGACAGTAAGCACCAGCCCGACCACAAAGCCGCAGACGGCCCCGTTGACACGAATCCACTGCAGATCCTTGCCGACCTTCTCCTCCAGCATATTCACCAGAGCGGCATCGTCCATCTGATCAAGGTTCTCCTTAACCAGCTGCCCGATCCGGTAATGATTAGCTTCCACGAAGGAGATTAGCGTCCCGCGAATCCGGTCCTCCGAGGTCTGAATCCATTCCTTCTCCTGGCTAACCCGCCGGACCAGCGCGGCATACAGCGAGAACAGCTTGCGCCCGCCCCGGCCCCGGTCCTCTTCCAGCAGCGTAACCGCCTTGCCGCGCAGCCCTTGCAGCTGCTGCAGCACAAATGCGGCGGCCGCTTCCCCTTGAAGCTCATTCAGTGCCCAATTCTTCAGCGAGGCAATCCGTTCTTCATCGCTCAGCAGCTGGAACAGAGCCACCCGGATCTCCCGGATGACCTCCTCCCGGTAGGGGCTATCCTCTTCCTTAAAGTCACGGATCGTTGACTGCACCATACCCTGGAGCATTTCCCCCAGCATATCGGCATCCACGAACCCGACGAAGGCCTGGAAGGCCATCCCCTTCAGTCCGCCCAGCTTTACCTCAGCCAGCTTCTCACTTGCAATCTTGCCCAGCATGGCCCGCGTCTCCGGGCGTCCGCTCCAGGCGGAGATCCCCTCCAGCGCAAAATCAAGGGCTGCAATGTCCTTGCCCTCATTCATCAGGCTGGTGGCAATAGTGTCTGCGGCGACTCCGAGCTTAGCTTCACGCAGATAGCTTGCCGCTGCCGATTGAATATACGGAACGGCCTGCTCTACCGGAAGCCGCAGTACGAAGCCCTTCAGCTGCTCCAGCACTTCCTGCCGCGCTTTTTTTCTGGAGAAGAACCGGGTCAGCACGGCAGCTCCGAGCGAGACTATATTGAAGGTACGCAGCTTATTCTCAATGCTCTCCTTGTTCAGCAGCTCATTCTCCATCGCAGAGATCAGGGATTGGATCAGCTTATCCCGGTTCTTCAGCAGCAGCGAGGTATGCGGAATTCTAAGGCCCAGCGGGTGACGAAACAGCGCCGTCACAGCAAACCAGTCGGCGATTCCTCCGACCAGACCTGCCTCGAAGCCCCCTCTCAGCAGAATAACTGCCAGATTCTCCGGCAGAAACAACGTGAACAGAAAGCCGCAGGCCATAATAGCCAGAGAGATCGTAGCTAAATTTCTGGATTTCATCAGTATCTTTTCCCCCTTACATAGCGACCCCATGCCGCTAGCATCCCGGGCACCGTCCCTTTCACATGCAGAAGACGAACCAGGCTGTCAGGTTACAGGTCTGCCTTACATTGTACCACGTGAGTACTCTTTTCTGAAAATCCGTCACGCTGTATGCAGCAGGAGGCTGTTCTGTAATACTATAGATGAACACTTTAATTTTAAGTTTCCGAGTAAATAATGATAAAATACAGGCAAAGCCTACGCGCCCTTGAAGGGGAAACTACAATAAACAGATAGAACAGGAGATCAATCACATGCTTATTGCACTGGATATGGACGGAACACTGCTCAATGCGGAGGGTGAAATCAGCAACGAGAACAAAGAAGCTATTCTTCAAGCACAGCGCCTGGGGCATATCGTGATTATCGCTACAGGCCGGTCCTACATGGACGCTGAGCGGCAGCTGCGGCTGGCTGATCTGGAGTGCCCTGTGGTGAGTCTTAACGGTGCTGTGATCACGCTGGCTGAATGAAATTCCTGAATTGTATTACAGAAATCAGTCGAGAACGCCCACTCCTTTAGGGGTGGGTTGAATCGTCTTTGTTTAAGGGACATCCTTATGCTGTCAAAATTGACAATCCTACAGAAATACCAAAACTACCTTATCATTAATTAACTATCATTTTGTTTTTGCCCAAGATACAGACGTAAAGTGCTAGTCGATCAAGTGGAGATTTAGTTTAAGCAAATTGTAATGGAGATATGTGCCGAACAGGATTGGCAGCTACTCGCAATGGAGGTCATGCCTGATCATGTGCATATTTTTCTAAACGCACTGCCAACCGATTCTCCCGCAGAACTTATGGCGAAATTGAAAGGAATCACTTCTCAGCGCCTCCGTGAACAATTTAAGCACTTGAACCACTTGCCTTCCCTCTGGACTCGTGCCTACTTGGTCAGTACGGCAGGGAACGTTTCAAGCGAAACGATCAAACAATATGTTGAAAAACAAAAAAAGAGGGGGTGAGACCCTGCAAACCGTAACGATTCAAATACGCATTTGTCCAACCGATCCGTCTGTATTGGTGGATATGGGGGGCGAATACATTCGAACCGTCAACGAACTAACGGAGCAAGCAGAAAGGTCTGGAACGTTTCCGAAACTAACTTCAAAAACCGTTCGTGCCAATCTACCCTCTGCCGTAAAGAATCAAGTGATTCGAGACGCCAAAAGCCTATTTCAGCGGTTCAAGAAAACGAAGAAGCGGCCTCTTCTCCAAAAGAGGGTGTACTACGTGAACAATCAAAATTATACGATTTGGGGCAACAATATTTCTTTCCCGGTGATCCTGGATGGAAAAGTACAACGTCTTGTGGTCCCTGCGCTTCTTTCGGATCGGGAGCGGGACATGCTTTCGAATGGGAAGCTTGGAATTCTGCGTGTGGTTCAAAAATCAGCGAAATGGTTTGTTCAAATTTCAATCGAACGACCGACCAAACAAGCCGATGGTCATGAAGTGATGGGGGTTGATCTAGGCTTGAAAGTTCCTGCTGTTGTCGTAACCTCTAGCGGCAAGACCAAATTTTGCGGAAATGGACGTAAAAACAAATTTGTTCGCCGTAAGTACAGCAGCTATCGCCGCAAATTAGGAAAACTTAAAAAGTTATCCGCGATCCGTAAACAGACCGACAAGGAAAGTCGTTTTATGAAAGATCAGAATCACAAAATCAGCCGCCAGATCGTGAATATGGCGATTCAAGAAAAGGTGTCTGTCATCAAGCTAGAGAAAC